>NZ_OY780935.1:343750-687500 GCF_963675965.1 uncultured Celeribacter sp.
CTGCCCCTTTCGTCGATATGAAAGAGCCCTTCGGGCTTATTTCATGGTTTCTTCGGCTTCGATGGCAGCCTGAGTGTCGGCCAGCTCCGGGTCGGAGACGAGGCCGTATTCAGCCAGCGGGCCGTCCGGGCCAGCCATGTCGTCGGACACGAAGAACTCAGCGTATTCTTTCAGACCGGGGATCACGCCGATGTGGGCTTTCTTCACATAGAAGTACAGCGGACGGGACACCGGGTAGTCGCCGGAAGCGATGGTTTCGGTGGTGGCTTCAACGCCGGAGATTGTGGCGGTTTTCAGCTTGTCGGTGTTGTTCTCGTAGAACGCCAGGCCGAACACACCGATCCCGTTCGGGGTCGAGGCGATGGAGGCCAGGGTTTCGGTGTAGTCACCATCGATGTCCACGGATTTGCCATCGGTGCGCACGCTCATGCAGGCGTCTTCAGCGGCGTCTTCGTCGCCACCGTTGGCGGCCATGAACAGCTCCATGGCACCGGTTTCTTCACAACCAGCCAGCAGAACTTTTTCTTCGAAGACTTCACGGGTACCGTGCTTGGTGCCCGGGATGAAGGCTGCGATGTCAGCGTCCGGCAGATCGGCGTTGAATTCGTTCCAGCTGTTGTAAGGGTTGGCAACGATTTCGCCGTCTTTGGCAACGTTGGCTGCCAGAGCGTTAAAGATGTCAGCCGGTTCGAATGCGGTGAAGGCCGGACCATCGAGCTGGGAGGCGAACACGATGCCGTCATAGCCGATGCGCACTTCCATGATGTCGGTCACGCCGGCTTCGGCACAGGCTTTGATCTCTTTGTCTTTGATGGCGCGCGATGCGTTGGCCACGTCGATGGTGTTTTCGCCAACACCTTCGCAGAAACGCTTGAGACCAGCGGAGGAGCCGCCCGATTCAACAACGGGGGTCGGGAAGTCGAAGTTTTCACCAAAAGCTTCGGCGACGATGGAAGCGTAGGGCAGAACGGTGGAAGAACCGGCAACCTGAACCTGGTCACGGGCGGCAGCGGCAGTCGCCGACACGGCGGCAATCGCGATCGCAGAGGCGGTCAGTTTCACAAAGGACATCATTTGCTCCTGAAGTTTGCGTTATGTCCGAGAGCATGATTGCTCCCTTGTCCGGCGGTTTAGGGGGACCACGCAATGCTTTTGTGAAAGTAATGTAACACTTTCATGACGGATGGGATGATTTTCCTAGACATCTTCGGAATTAGACCAGAAATTCCCCCGTACAAAACGCAAATCAACCCTGCGTTGCACCCCGATCCGCCATGAAAAAAGGCGAGACCGCCGTCTCGCCGTAAAGGTTTTTGTTACATTCACCGCGCACAGGCAGCCTATTCATAGGGCAGGATGACGGAAAAACAGCTGCCTTGGCCGGGGTGACTTTCGATCCGCAGCCGTCCCCGGTGCCGGTTGAGAATGTGTTTTACAATCGCAAGCCCCAGACCGGTTCCGCCCATTTCCCGCGAGCGGTGCGAATCCACACGGTAGAAACGTTCGGTCAGGCGCGGAATATGCTGCGTGGCAATGCCGTCGCCCTGATCGGAGACATCCACACGGATGGCCGAGCTGCGCATGGTCGGTTCATCGGTGTGCGAGGTCAGGCAGACATGCACCTCTTTGCCGCTGCCGCCGTATTTTATCGCATTCTCGATCAGGTTGGTGAAAACCTGTGTCAACTGGTCGAAATCGCCCGGAACCTCTTCGCTGCCCTCGGCACCTTCGACGATCAGCTCCACGTTCTGCGCTTTTGCCACCGGCTGCAGACTCAGCGTCACGGACCGTATCAGGGCGGGCACATCGACCCGGTCGGTCGGGCGCACGCGACGTTCCGCCTCTACCCGGCTGAGCGACAGCAGATCCCCGACAATGCGGTTCATGCGCTTAGCTTCACGATCCATGATCTCCAGAAACCGCTGCCGCGCCTTGGTGTCTTCGGAGGCTGGCCCCTGCAATGTCTCGATAAAGCCCAGCACCGCGGTCAAAGGCGTGCGCAGCTCGTGGCTGACATTGGCCACAAAGTCCCGGCGCATCTGCCCGGCCTCTTGCACCTCGGTCTTGTCCTCAAATGTCACAGTGACGCAAGAGAAACCGTCGCTGATCACAGGGCGGATAAAGACATCATAAACCAGATCACGCTGGCTTTCCGTCACACGGTAGACCGCCTCGGCGGGGGCCGAGAGACGCAGCACGTTTTCGATCGCATCCAGCAACATCGGTTGGCGCAACACCGTGATATAGTGCCGCCCCAGAATTGCGTCACTGAACAGTCTGATCGCACCTTCATTGGCTGCAAGAATGCGCTCATCCGTACCGATGGCGATCACCGGCAAAGGCATGGCCTTGACCATTTCCGCCATCAGTTCGGCACCGAAAGCGGCCTCTTTCGATATGCTGCGCATCGGTGCGTCCCCTTTTCCAGTCGCGTCGGCTTATCGCCAGCATGTAACGGTTATATGAAAGAAAAGACACGACATTTGCCATGCCCTTGTTTTCATCATGCGCAAATGAGCTCACGCAAAAGGCGTCCTTCTGACGTGATTTTACTTGATTTTTGAGCGCTTTAGTCATTGGTTGCAGTCAAGAAAGCGCAAAATTTGCTGTGGGTGCAAAGCGCAAAACGGATGTGGGAGCAGATTTCATGGGCAATGTGTGCCATGCGATATTTAATCATTTTCAGACATTGAAAGGGGATCGGACCCTGCAATCGGCAGACCGGATTCTGGCCGTCGGCATGCCAAAATCCTATGACTATCTGCGACACCACATGCCTCAGGACAGCGAAGTGTCCTGTGTCGGCTTTGGCGCCCTGTCCCCCGAGTTTCTGAAAGACCTGCAAGTCGACTGCATCCTCTGCCCGCTATTCACCCACGACTTTGATTGCATCGAATTGACCGAGCGTCTGCACCGCCACGGGTTCGAAGGCGGCGTGCGCGCCGTTACGGCCTACGTGCCACGCGCCGACATCGTGCGCAAAGACGTGGTGCGCACCTATCCCGGTGTCAATTTCGACATTCTGCAGCTGCCATAACTGCCATAACTGCCTGCACCACGCCGCGCAGGTGGCCTTCCCTGTCAAGCCGTCCAGCCCAAATGACGTTGGGCCTCTCCATGCGTCAGGAGGCATGGAGCGGTGCGCCTTAGTTAATCGCCTCCAGCCCGTCGCGGAATCTGCGGCTGTTGGCTTGATAATGCAGCGCTGAGCGTTTCAACCCTTCGATCTGCGCTTCGCTCAGGGACCGCACGACTTTGCCCGGCGCGCCCATGACCAGAGAATTGTCCGGGATATCCTTGCCTTCCGTGATCAGCGCGCAGGCGCCGATCAGACAATTGCGGCCGATCTTTGCCCCGTTCAGAACGGTCGCACCCATCCCGATCAATGAATTCTCTCCAATCTGACAGCCATGCAGCATGGCCTTGTGACCGATGGTGCAGCCCGCGCCAATGACAAGCGGAAAACCCGGATCGGTGTGCAACACGCAGTTTTCCTGCACATTGCTGCCCTCGCCCACATCAATCAGATCGTTGTCGCCGCGCAGTGTCGCACCGAACCAGATATTGGCCCCCTGCCCCAGACGTACCCTGCCAATCACATTCGCATCTGGAGCCACCCAGAAATCTCCATCCTCGGGCATTTCCGGGGACAGATCCCCCAAACGATACACTGTCATCTTTCTCCCTCCTCAAACTCCGATTGCAATCTGCGCACGACATGCATCAGGCCCGGTTGCTGCGCGCGTCGCAGGCGTTCTGCCGACACGATGGTCTTCAGCCGCTCAAAGGTCTGATCGAGATCGTCGTTGACCAGAACATAATCGTAGCCATCCCAATGGCTGATTTCATCCCAGCTTTTTTCCATTCGCTTTTCAATCACTTCCGCGCTGTCCTGCCCGCGGCCCTCAAGCCTGCGGCGCAGTTCCGTGATTGACGGCGGCAGAACGAAAACCGACAACACATGGTCGCGCAGCACAGAGTTTGCGATCTGCTGCGCGCCTTGCCAATCGACATCGAACAGGACATCACGCCCCGTCTCGATCGCCTCACGCACAGGTTTGGCGGGCGAGCCATAGAAATTGCCGAACACATGCGCATGTTCCAGCATTTCACCCTCTGCCACCATATGTTTGAATTGCGTTTCTTCGACGAAATGATAATGCACCCCATCCTCTTCGCCGGGACGCGGCGCACGGGTGGTGGCCGAGACGGAAAAGCTAAGGGTCGTATCCCAGGCCATCAGCTTGCGCGCCAAGGTGGATTTCCCGGCCCCCGAGGGCGATGACAGGATGATGAGAAGACCACGACGCTCGTCTATCATGTTGCTTTCCTTGAACTGGAACACTGTGCTGGCGTTTCCTATAGCGGGCACAAATACGCTTGGCTACTGCTGGCTCGGATTTGGCATTCTCCTAACGCAGCTCACATCCTCTATAGAGAAAATTAATATTTTCAGCTTTCGACAACTCGGTTAGGTTGTCACGAAATGCGGCAAAATTGTGTCACGCAAACATATCACACAACCGGGACCAAGCCTGAGTGAGACAGGGGCCGGATGGTTTCGACTGAATTTGGGACGACAGGGATCATGATGGGACGCGAAGATTGTCATGGGAAGAAAATTGTCTCCTTCCTTTCGCATCAGACCTATAGCGATTTTCCCATGTTGCGGCTTGTTGAAACCTATTGGGACGGATTGCGCCGGGGGCGGCCTGTGCCCGCACGGGCAGAGATCGACCCGCGCGGCATCCGCGATGCGCTTGATCACACTTTCGTTCTGGAGCGTGTGGCCAGCGGCGCAGCACGGTTTCGGCTGGCCGGCCATCATTTGAACGGTCTGGCCGAGCGGGACGTCAGGGGCGCGATGCTGTCGTCCCTGTTCAGCGCGCCAAGCGCGAAACGATTGTCGCAAACCGTGGCCCATGTCTGTGAACAGCCACTGGTGGCAATCCTGTCGCTGACTTGCAAAGCGACGCAACGCCGTGCCGCGCTGCTGCTTTGTCCCTTAAAATCCGATCTAGGGGACGTGACGCGCATTCTTGGATGCCTGCAGGCGAATGGGACCGCAACACCCGACACCCCGGTTCGCTTCGAGATCAGCCATATTTCGACACGCAGCCTGACCGATGCGGATACGACCGATCAAATCACCACGCAGGTCACGGACCTCACCACCGATGCCGCCGCACGCAATCGCCCCGCCGCCAGACCTCCGCAATTGCGGGTCGTGACGGATACGACGCCGCCTGAGGACTGAGCAGTCTAAAACGCCATTGCGGTAAAAACCCTGTTCCCCAAATACGAAGAGCCGGACACATATGCCCGGCTCTTTTCGATTTTCCAGGCGCGGTCTCTGGCGGACCGACGCCTCGGGAAGGCTCAGGCGGACGCCGCCAGCGGATCCTGCGCACGACCCTTTTGCAGCTCTTCGGCCACAAGGAAGGCAAGTTCCAGAGACTGCGAGGCGTTCAGACGGGGATCGCAGGCGGTGTGATAGCGGTCCGACAGATCTTCGTCCGACAGGGCCCGCAGACCGCCGGTGCATTCGGTCACATCGGCACCGGTCATTTCGAAATGCACGCCGCCGGGGATGGTGCCCTGATCACGGTGCACGGCAAAGAATTCCTGCACTTCCGACAGGATCGATTCAAACGGGCGGGTCTTATAGCCGGTCGAAGATTTGATGACATTGCCGTGCATCGGGTCGCAGGACCAGACCACATTGGCGCCTTCGGATTTCACCGTCTCGACCAAGCGCGGCAGATGATCGGCCACTTTTCCGGCACCGAAACGGGCGATCAGGGTCAGACGGCCCGCCTCGTTTTCCGGGTTCAGTTTTTCCATCAGAACTTTAAGGTCTTCGGCAGTGGTCGTCGGACCACATTTCAGACCGATCGGGTTCTGAACGCCACGGCAGAATTCGACGTGGGCGCCGTCCGGCTGACGTGTGCGGTCGCCGATCCAGATCATGTGACCGGAGCCGGCAATGTTTGCGCCGCTGGTGCTGTCGACACGGCAGAGTGCCTCTTCATATTCCAGCAAAAGCGCTTCATGCGAGGTGTAGAAATCCACGGTGTGCAGATCGTGGTTGTTCTCAGAGGTCATCCCCGCCGCTTTCATGAAGTCCAACGCATCCTGAATGCGGTTCGCCATGTCGCGGTACTTTTCGGCCTCGTCGGATTCGGTGAACCCGAGGGTCCAGGAATGCACCCGGTGAATGTCCGCGAAACCACCTTTGGAAAAGGCGCGCAGCAGGTTCAGGGACGCTGCGGCCTGCGTGTAGGCCTGCAGCATCCGGCTCGGATCCGGAATGCGGGCTTCGGGCGTGAAATCAAAGCCATTGATGATGTCCCCGCGGTAGCTCGGCAGTTCCACACCGCTCACAGTTTCCGTGGGCGCGGAGCGCGGCTTGGCGAACTGGCCGGCCATACGACCGACTTTCACCACGGGCACTTTCGCGCCGAACGTCAGCACCATGGCCATCTGCAGCATGACCTTGAAGGTGTCTCGGATCTGGTCCGCGCCGAATTCGGCAAAGCTCTCGGCACAATCACCGCCCTGCAACAGGAAGGCTTCTCCGCGCGAGGCCTTGGCCAGATCGCGTTTCAGCTTGCGCGCTTCGCCGGCAAAGACGAGCGGCGGATATTTGGCAAGCTGAGCCTCAACAGCGTTCAGCGCGGCCGCGTCCGTATAGTCGGGCATCTGCACACGCGGTTTGTTGCGCCATGCGGTTTTCACCCAATCCGTCATCGTCTTTTCTCCGAAGTCAGAAATATCAAACAATCCGCCACGCAACCGAATGTTAGCGCCACGGGGTCTGGGTCTTATAGTGTCAGGACTGCTCTGAGAAAACCCAAAATAGATGGGAAATGTCGCAGAAATCCCGTGCATGCGCCTCTTTTTTGCACGTCATCCAGACTTCACGGGGGAAAGGCGCACTGCGCTTACCCCTCCGGCGTGATCCGATAAGCTGCGCCGTTCAGCACCGACAGAAACCAGATACTGCCGTCTGGCGCCTCCTGAATATCGCGCACGCGCCCGGTTTCAGGCCAGCGCCATGCCGTTTCCTGCCAGGTCTGCGGGTCCATGGCCGCGATATAATCGAACTTCAGCGAGCCGATCAGATGCAGTCCAGAAAACTCGGGAAACAGACTGCCCTGATAAATCGCATATCCAGAAGGCGCGATGGAGGGGGTCCACTGATGGGCGGGCGGCTCGGTGCCCGGCAGAGTGTCCGGCGCAAAGCGGCCCCCGCCGTAGTTTTCACCATAGCTGGTCAGCGGCCAGCCATAGTTCGCCGCCCGAACAACCTGGTTGATCTCATCGCCGCCCTGCGGCCCGTGTTCATTGACCCAGACCCGGCCCGCGCCGTCCAATGCTGCGCCTTGCGGGTTGCGATGACCATAGGACCAGATTTGCGGCAAAGCCCCCGGTTGTCCGACAAAGGGATTATCCTGCGGCACGCCGCCATCCCGGTTCAGTCGCAGAACAGACCCGTTGGCACGCGACAGGTCCTGCGCGGCTGGACGATCGCCCCGTTCCCCAACCGTCAGCAATATCGTTCCATCGCGGGCTTCCATGATCCTAGACCCGAAATGCTGACCCCGGCCAGACGCTTCGCCCATGACGAAAAGATCGCGAAAGCCCACCAGCCGATCCTCTTCCAACCGACCAACGCCTAGAGCCGTGCCGGCTCCCCCCGGCATTGGTTTGGCGTAGCTGAGAAAGATTTCTCGGCTCTCTGCGAAATCGCGCGGCACCATGACATCCAGCAGGCCGCCCTGCCCGTTCACCCAGACCTCTGGCGTGCCGGAAATCTCGGTCATCTGCCCGTCGCGCAGGCGCAAGAGCCGCCCACCAACCTCGGTGATCAGTGCCTCTCCGTCGGGCAAAAACGCCAGCGCCCAGGGGTCTGACAGATCCGTGACCATCGGTGCCACATCCACGGCGACCGATCCCGCCTGCCGCGGTTCTGCTGACGCCCTTACCGGCGCCAGGGCAATGAACGCGCCCCCCAAAGCCCCAAGAACGCGTTTCACGGACACGGGCTGCACGGTGGCGACGGGGCGATCAGACATGACAGGCCTTTCAACAGATGACTGAGATGTTCACGATGGCAGACGTCCAGGTGGCTACCGCCGCGAGGGTCACTAGATCAGCTAGAACGTTCATCAGCTCTGGCAATCCGATGGGGGTTCGAGAGCGGGATTTTCAGTCCGTCGCGGTGCCAAAGCCGGAAAATCTCCAGAAACGTGTCGGATTTCAATGATATTTTTTAAGCAATTGCACTGAATGCGGGCATAAAACGTGAGGTCGTTCTTTCCAACCGGTCAAAGCCGCTCTAGTCTTCGGCGCAGGACAAGATCCAAACAGGGAGAACTCTCGTATGAAAAAGCTGCTTTTGGCTTCCACCGCTGCCACGCTGATGACCGGCGCAGCCTTTGCTGAAGACGTGAAGGTCGGTATCCTTCTCGGCTTCACCGGTCCGCTTGAATCCATCATGCCGCATATGGCTGACAGTGCAGAGCTGGCCTTCAAGGAAATTTCCGAGACCGGCAAGTTCCTCGGTGGATCGACCATCAGTTCGGTGCGCGCCGACAGCACCTGTGTGGACGCAGCTGCCGCCACAGCCGCAGCCGAACGTCTGATTACAGCGGATTCTGTTGTGGCGATCATGGGCGCGGATTGCTCCGGCGTGACCGGCGCGGTGCTGTCCAACGTGGCCGTGCCGAACGGCGTGGTGATGATTTCTCCATCTGCCACCTCTCCGGGTCTCACCTCGATCGAAGACAACGGCCTGTTTTTCCGCACTTCGCCTTCTGATGCACGTCAGGGCGAAATTCTCGCCGATGTACTTGAGGAAAAAGGTATTTCCTCTGTCGCCGTGACCTATAACAACTCCGACTACGGCAAGGGCCTCGCCGATGCTTTCGCCGCCAACTACGATGGCGAAATCACCCTGAGTGCACCGCATGAAGACGGCAAAGCAGATTATTCCGCGGAAATCGCTGCGCTGGCGTCCGCCGGGGGCGAGGCGCTGGTCGTCTTGGGCTATATCGACCAGGGCGGCAAGAATATCATCCAGTCCTCTGTCGACACCGGTGCGTTTGACCTCTTCCTCGTCGGCGACGGGATGTATGGTGAAAGCCTTCTCGGGCTGAGCGACATGATCGAAGGCTCTATTGGTGTTGTCCCCTGGGCCGAAGGCGAAGGCACGGATATGTTTACCCAACTCGGGACTGAGGCCGGGATCATGGTCGACAGCACCTACACCCGCGAAAGCTATGACGCGGCGGCTTTGATCGCGCTGGCCATGGCCAAAGGCGGCGAATCCACCCGCGAATCTGTCGCGAAAAATGTGATGGATGTGGCAAATGCGCCGGGCGAAAAAATCCTGCCGGGTGAGTTCGCAAAGGCGCTCGACATTCTCGCGGAAGGTGGCGACATCGACTATGTCGGTGCCACCAATGTGGAACTGATCGGCCCGGGCGAAGCTGCAGGGTCCTACCGTTATTACAGCATCACCGACGGTGCCTATGAAACCATCGACATCCGCTAAGCGCGGACGTCACGCATGAGATTGGCCCGGGGCGTACGTTCTTGACGTCCCGGGCTGAGCTTTCTTATCCGGCCCGCTGGAAATGAGGTCGGAACTGATACGGGACACGAAACACATGATCGAAGTGCGTGATCTGCACATGCATTTCGGCGGTTTTCGCGCGGTGAACGGGGCTTCGCTCAGACTTGAGCAAGGGTCAATCACGGGGCTGATCGGCCCCAATGGCGCGGGGAAAACGTCGCTTTTCAACTGCATTGCCGGGGTGCTTACACCGACCTCCGGACAGGTACTATTCAACGGTGAGGACATCACTGGCCTCAAACCACATGAGCTGTTTCACAAGGGTATTCTGCGCACCTTCCAGATCGCGCATGAATTCGGCTCGATGAGCTGCCGAGAGAACCTGATGATGGTGCCCTCCGGGCAACATGGCGAGACGCTCTGGAACACCTGGTTCGGACGCAAACGCATCGCGGACGAAGAACGTGCCTTGCGGGCGAAAGCCGATGAGGTGCTCGAATTCCTGACGATTTCCCATATCGCGGATCTGAAGGCGAGCGAGATTTCCGGCGGCCAGAAAAAGCTGTTGGAGCTTGGCCGCACGATGATGGTCGATGCCAAGATCGTGTTTCTCGACGAGGTTGGCGCCGGGGTGAACCGCACGCTGCTCTACACCATCGGGGACGCGATCAAGCGACTCAACACCGAACGCGGATATACATTTTGCATGATCGAGCACGATATGGAGTTCATCAAACAGCTCTGCGATCCGGTGATCGTGATGGCGCAGGGCCAGGTCATGGCCACCGGCACAGCCGAGGAGATCATGCAAAACGAGGCGGTGATCGAGGCCTATCTCGGCACCGGCGTAAAAAACAAAAAAACAGATCAGGAGGACGCCCAATGACTTTCCTCCACGCCAATGACATGCGCGGCGGATATGGCGCAGGTCCCGACATTCTGAACGGCTGTACGCTGACTGTGCAGAAAGGCGAAATCGCCGTGATCGTCGGCCCGAATGGCGCCGGCAAATCCACCGCCATGAAGGCCGTGTTCGGCATGCTCAATATGCGCGACGGCTCGGTGGTCTTCGATGGAGAAGACATCACCAAACTCAGCCCGCAGGAACGTGTTTACAAGGGGATGGGGTTTGTTCCTCAGACCAACAACATTTTCCCGACGATGACGGTCCGTGAGAACCTTGAAATGGGTGCCTTCATCCGCACCGATGATTTCGAGGAAACCATTGAACAGGTCTACGATCTGTTTCCGGCGGTGAAAGAAAAACGTGATCAACATGCGGGCGAGCTGTCCGGCGGACAGCGCCAGCAGGTCGCCGTTGGCCGTGCCCTGATGACCAAGCCCAAGCTGCTGATGCTCGACGAGCCCACCGCCGGGGTCTCCCCCATCGTCATGGACGAGCTGTTCGACCGGATCATCGAAGTGGCACGCAGCGGCATTTCCATCCTCATGGTGGAGCAGAATGCCCGTCAGGCGCTGGAGATCGCGGACAAGGGCTACGTTCTGGTGCAGGGCGCCAACGCCTATACCAACACCGGCGCCAATTTGCTCGCCGACCCCGAAGTGCGCCGCACGTTTCTGGGGGGCTGACAGATGCAAAGCTTTTTTCCCCCGGCGCTCATTGCGGCGACCCTGTCCTGTCTTACACCGCTCGCGGCGCAGGCAGCGGCCCATTGTGAGGTCATCGTCTATGGTGGCGGCGCCCCCTGGCGGTTCACTCTGGAAGACGGCGACGGGCTCAACTGTGCCAAGCTGCTGCACAACGAAGGTGGCGCCGATCCGCTCTGTCTACAGGAAACCACGGCAGAGGCTCCAGACACCCGGCGTTATCAGCAACAAGACAGCAAAGATTTCTGGGATCTGCGCGCAGACGGTCTGATCACCGGATACGTTCAGGTCCTGTCAGATGAAAACGCGGGGATCGACATGATCCCCTTTGGCGGCACATGCCAGGAGGTGGTCTGATGGACCTTCTCAATGCCCTTGTGGCCTTTTGCAACTTTGTCGTGGTGCCCGCCACGGCCTATGGGGCGCAGTTGGCGTTGGGCGCACTGGGCGTCACGCTGATTTATGGCGTCCTGCGCTTTTCCAACTTCGCCCATGGTGAAACCATGTCCTTTGGCGCGATGATCGTCGTGCTGGTCACCGGGCTGTTTCAAAGCTGGGGGCTGTCGCTTGGCCCTCTACCGACCGCCCTGCTCGCCCTGCCCTTCGGCATTCTGGTGACGGCAGCACTGCTCTTGGCCACCGACCGCGTCGTTTACCGTTTCTATCGCAAGGTGCGCGCAGTGCCGATCATGCTGGTGATTGTCTCGACCGGAGTGATGTTCGTCATGAACGGGCTGGTGCGGATCGTTGTGGGCACCGAAGATCGCCGCTTTGCCGATGGCGCGCGCTTTCTGGTGAATGCCCGCGAATTCAAAGCCTGGTCCGGTCTCGATGAAGGGCTTGCGATCAAAACCACTCAGGTGATCACACTGGTTGTGGCGATCATCACCGTGGCGCTGTTGTTCTGGTTCCTGAACAAGACGCGCACCGGCAAATCCATGCGCGCCTATTCCGACAATGAAGATCTGGCGCTTTTGTCCGGCATCAACCCCGAACGCGTGGTCACCATCACTTGGCTGCTCGTCGCCGCACTGGCGACCATCGCAGGCGCCCTCTATGGGCTGGACAAATCGTTCAAACCTTTCATCTTTCAACAGCTTTTGCTGCCCGTCTTCGCCGCTGCCATTGTCGGCGGTATTGGCAACCCTCTGGGCGCCATCGCCGGGGGCTTTGTCATTGCCTTTTCCGAGGTCACCCTGACCTACGCATTCAAAAAGGTGATCACCTATCTGGGACCCGACAGCTGGGCGCCAGACGGATTGGTGCAATTGCTGTCCACTGACTACAAATATGCCGTGTCCTTCACGATCCTGATCATCGTGTTGCTGTTCAAACCCACGGGCCTTTTCAAGGGGCAATCGATATGACGAAAACCCGCGCTCCTCTCTATTTCGCCGCCATGGCCGCGCTCATCATCGCGGTGGGGCTGATGCAATCTTGGAACTCCGCGCTGGCGATCCTCAACATGGGGCTGATTTCCGCCATCATGGCTCTGGGCGTAAACCTGCAATGGGGCTTTGCCGGGCTGTTTAACGTCGGCGTCATGGGCTTTGTCGCACTCGGCGGTCTTGCGGTCGTTCTGACCTCAATGCCCCCGGTGCCTGCCGCATGGTCGGCGGGTGGTCTGCGCGTCCTCTCTGCGCTCGTGTTCGGTGCCGTCGTTGTGGCAGGTGGTGTCGTTCTATGGAAGCGCCTGCCGAAAGGTCGCTTGCGGGGCATCTTGCTGACGGCTTTTCTGATTGGAGGGTTCTTCATCTACCGGGCGATCTTCGACCCGGCTGTTGCCGCAATTGAAGCGGTCAACCCGGCCGTCTCCGGCTATCTCGGCGGGCTCGGCCTGCCGGTGCTGTTCGCTTGGCCCGTTGGCGCGCTTCTGGCCGCCGGGGCGGCATGGCTTGTGGCCAAGACGGCTCTGGGGCTGCGATCGGACTATCTGGCGATTGCCACGCTCGGCATTGCCGAGATCATCATCGCAGTTCTGAAGAACGAAGACTGGCTGTCGCGCGGCGTGAAAAACGTCAACGGGCTGCCGCGCGATCCGATTCCCTATGAGATCGACCTGCAAAATGCGCAGTGGTTTCTGGACCTGATGCATCGCATCGGCGCCGACCCGGTCACCGGATCCACGATCTTCGTCAAACTGCTCTATGCGGCACTGTTCCTGATCGTCATTCTGGTGATCGTCACTGCGATGGAACTGGCGCTCAAAAGTCCCTGGGGCCGAATGATGCGCGCCATTCGCGACAACGAGGTCGCCGCCGAAGCCATGGGCAAAAACGTCACTGGACGGCACCTGCAGATCTTTGTGCTGGGGGCAGCGATCATCGGGTTCGCCGGGGCGATGATGACCACTCTGGATGGTCAGTTAACGCCCACGACCTATCAGCCCCTGCGCTACACCTTTCTGGTGTGGGTGATGGTGATCGTAGGCGGATCGGGCAACAACTGGGGCGCTGTTCTGGGTGGGATGCTCATCTGGTTCCTCTGGGTCGAGGTGGAGCCGATTTCGGTCTGGATTGTCGACCAGCTGGCCATGCTGTCTGGCGCAAGCGCCGACGACAACGACGGAATCATCAGCTTCCTGCGCGACGCCACGCCCTATATGCGCTTCTTCACCATGGGGATCATTCTGCTGGTAATGTTGCGGTTTTCGCCACGTGGGCTTTTGCCCGAAAAGTGATATCAAAGCAAAAGGCGACCTTCAGGGGTCGCCTTTTGCATATCATTCAGTGACTTTGCGCCTAACTCGCCCGCAAAAGTTGCGCCTCATAGCTTTTCAGTGACATTCGCGCCGCGCGGTAGCTGTCGAGCCCGGTCATCTGCTGCAACTCAGGGAACAGGGTAAAGATTTCCTTCCGTGCCCCTACCTCCAACCCGGCAAGGGAAAAGGCCCCGGGCTGGAAGCTTTCGGTCCAAATGCCGTCCGACAAAACGATTTCGTGGTGTTGGCACATGAAGTGAATATAGCGGATAGCCCCTGAATATGCCCGTGAAACACCCGGCCAGCCGACCAAATCCTTGGCCGCGACCAGCACTTCACGTTCCTCGAAGTAGATCAATGCCAGATCGGATCGGATCAGCACCCGGTGTTGCGGCGACACCAACATGTCGCGCACCGGGCTGTTTCGTCCCAAAGCCTCTTTGCGAATAAGGATAGGGGCCAGCTCAGATTGCCGGTATAACTCCTGAGACGACAGATCCTTGCTCGCCACCCAAGCGATCTCCTGAATACCGTTGTCGCGGGTGATCACCCTGTCCCCGGGACGGAGGGTTTCAACCGGCTTGATCCCGGCCACGGTTGCGACCCCACTCCCCGGTGTGAAACAGACGACGAACTCTTCGATATTGTCGTAGTTTATATTGGCGTATTCACCCGTCTCTGCATTCGACAGGCCGATCTGCCCAGAATAGCCATTTCCGTCAAAATCCGGGTTCTGAACCTCGTATGAGATCAACCAACCATTCTGCAGCAGCTCGCTGAGATCGAGGATGTCATGATCCTGACCGCCGCTTCCACCAATCACCGTGGTGTTCTGGTTCCATTGGCCATCTGCCACAATGACAATGCGATCCTCGCTGGGGCCACCGCGCAAAATCGCATTGTCGCCACCGCCCTCAATCACATTGCCCTCTTCGGCAAAAGCCGAGGTATCATTGCCCTTTGTGCCGGCCATTCTCTGGCTCCTTTGACAGGACGTATCGAAAGACACGCACTCTGACATTCTCGAAACCGTCTCGGGGCATTCTGACACGCGCTACGGTAGGTTTTTTTGTCTCCGGCGGAGCGCGTCTTCCCGCGATCTGAGCCGGAGTCTTTTGCCTCTAGGGTGATACACCCAAAAGACCCGTGCTCAAAAGGGCGTAAATATGCCCATTTTTAGCTATCTTTTCGCATTTCGGGACGCACATTCAAAATGGGCAGCTCCAAAGGAACTGCCCATCAAATAGGTTGCAATGTCACGTACAGCAGCTTGGCAACCTATCCGCCGCCAAAGCTCTGCCCACAAACGGTCATGCGACCAGCAAATCGGCCTCATGCTTGCGCAGAATACGACGCGCAGCGATGAAGTCACCGCGTTTGGAGGGATCACGCAGCTCTGGGAACAGAGCGAAAATCTCCGAGCGCGCATCGGCATCGATGCTGGACAGCGTATAGTCGCCGGGTTGGAAGCTTTCCGACCATGTGCCATCCGACAGGACGACCTCATGGTGATCGAACATGATGTGAATATAAGTCACGGGAGCGGCAGGAACACTGTCAACGCCGGCCAGACGCTGCAGATATTTCGCCGCGACAAGCACTTCCTGCGTATCGAACAAGAGCGCCGCTTTCGGATCGGACATCAGCATGCGGTGGTTCGGAGACACAACCATATCGCGTTCCGGCAGACCGCGCCCCAATGCGCCTTGCGAAATGCGGACCGGTGTGAGCTCTGGCTTGCGCTGCAGATCTGCAGCACTCAGAGATTTGCGCCCGACCCAGCGAATGACCTGCAGCCCGTTGTCACGAGTGATAACCTTATCCCCGACCTTCAGATCCTCCACTGCCACTTCCCCACGCGGTGTCGCGATCCGCGTTCCTGGCGTAAAGCAGGGAATAATATGTTCGATATTGGTGTAATTGATATTGGCGTAATCATTGGACGCAGCGTTGTACAGAGTGATCTGTCCGTCGAAGCCGTTGCCATCGCTGTCCGGGTTCTGAACATGATAGTCGATGACCCAGCCGTTCGCCAGCATCTGCGAAAGATCCAGCGTGTCATAATCGATTTCACCGCCGGAGCCACCCCGCACCGTGGTCGAACCATAGCTGCTGTCGCCTGACGGCGTGATGACAAAAGTGTCCTGATCATCGCCACCTTCCAGCGTGTCGTTGTCACCGCCGCCGGTAATCGTATCGTTGCCAGCGCCACCGGAAACCGTGTCCCGCCCATCCCCGGCGGAGATCACGTCATTGCCTTCGCCACCGGAGATGATGTCATCGCCCGCACCGCCCATGATCACATCGTCGCCAGAACCGCCATCGACGGTATCGTCGCCAGATCCCGCGTCGATCACGTCACTGCCTGCGTCGCCAAAGATGATGTCATCGCCACCACCGCCGGAAATCACGTCACTGCCGTCGCCGCCTGAAATATAATCGTCGCCATCCATCCCGGAGATGACGTCATTGCCGCCCATGCCCCAGAATTCGTTGGTGTAGGTATCGCCCGGCTCTGTGCCCTGTTGATCGAAACCTGTGAGCACATCGTCATATTCAGAGCCGATCACCCCGTCGACGCCTGACACCACAGTGTCATTATCTGCGTCCCCTCCGGACAGCTCTCCGGTTCCGAGGTTCACGTTGACCGCAGCATCGGAGCCTGAATAGTCGATATTGTCCTGCCCGGAACCGCCGATAAACGTGTCGGCCCCTTCACCACCAATAAAGGTGTCGTCACCTTGACCGCCACTCAGCGTATTGGTGCCGCTGTCCCCTTGCAGGATATCGTTACCGGCCTCACCGAAGATGACGTCATCGCCCTCCCCGCCGATCAGCGTGTCATTGCCCGGCGTGAACGGTGTCACCACAGCATCATCGATGAGAGAGCCGTTCATCGAGAACCCGGAATTCAAGTCCCGGGAGGTGAGCGTGAAGGTAATCGAGCTTTGCCCTTCGAATTGCGCGGAGAACCACGCGTCCTGATCTGAGGCCGAATTCGGTTCTGTCCCGGATGCGGTGACTGTGTCTCCGGACACGTTCACAGACAGGGAACTGTCGTCACTGACGCCGAAACCGGTAAAAGAACTGGCGTCGACAGTCACAACTTCCGGATCAAGACCGTCCGCCCGAGAGCTGTCGATGTCATTGAAAGTCGCAGTCGAGTTCAGATAAACCGGTGCGCCCGTCTCAGCATTGTAGAACTCCATGCGAATGGTCGCGGACATGCCGCCCTGACTGCTGTGATTGTTGCCATTCAGCAGGATTTCATAGCCCTCACCGCTGGCAAGATCCACATCAAGACTGGGGTCCGATGTGCTGACCAAAACAAGGCGGGCATTAATCACGGTGCCATCGTCAAGCGTTGCCACATTGCTGTAATAGGCGCTGTCTCCCGGTTCGGCACTGTTGGAATGGGACGCCGTTTCGGAGCCGGGCACGTAATTGGAATAGGACAGCGACAGCGGCGTCGCATCCTGTGCCTCGATCGGAGATCCGTTGCCCGCGTCGCCGTAAATCGTATCATCGCCCGCGCCGCCAAGGATGGTGTCATCCCCGCCGTTGCCGATGATCACGTCGTCATTGTTGCCCGCGTCATTGTCTTCGCCGTCGACCATGTCCCCTTCGGGATCCTGGTCGTAATCGGCATCAATATAATCGTCGTCGTCGGTGCCTTCTACAACGCCGTCGCCTGCGCCTGCGCTGTTCACATCCGTATTGTAGACCGCGACATAATTGATTTCGCCGTCGAAATGCTGGTCATAAATGCCGTCATTGGCCTCTCGGGCCCCAAAGGTAAAGCTCTCTCCATCATTGTCGCCGATATCGAGCGTCAGCCCATTACTGTTAAAATCCTGCTCGTGGCTTGTGCCGTCGGTCAGGTTTTCAACAACCAAAGACCCCGTGCCGTTTTCATCCCAGCTATAGGACACACGGACATCGTCGCCCGGATCAAAGAAATTGTCGGGTGTGGTCAGGTTAACCGAAGACCCACCGTCCGTATGGGTCACGATCACTGCACCGTTGCGGTCCACCTGAATGGCAAAATAGCCTTCGGAGTTGGCATCAAATGCTTCGCCCCGCGACATGACTGTATCGGGGGAATAGCCGGCCCGCGTATCCTGGCTGAACTGAAGCTGAACGGTCCCCACCGACATATCGAACGGTGTATCGTTTCCTGACACCGTGAAGCGGTCATTGAAGCCATCGGTCTTGAGCGCACCGTCGTTGGCGTAGGCACCATACTCAAAACTGCCGTCCTGAGCAGACCCATCGGCAAGACCAGTGTCCTGACGGGCTGCTCCGTAGGAAAAATCCCAAAGACCAACGAGATGATCCGCAAACGGATCATTTGTCGGATCGCTGCTATCGTACCAATGCGCCATGTATCGCTCCATAAACCGAATGACTGCAAGGAGAGAGAAAGCGCATAAGCCGCACTGACGGACATGGGCCCGATGGCCACAAACCGCGCAACACAGCACAGATTTTCAAGACGCGGCCCGAGGCGATGGCCCACACAGCATATGTCCTGAACGTCGCATTGAGCCATCACGAGAGCGAAATCGCCCCGAGCGGACCTCAACGTGCAAATCCGTCCCCCAAAACAAGACAATTGTTTCGTAATGAAAATTCAGATCAAAAAAAAGAAAACTTCTGGAATTCATCATGACATTATTGCGGCCTGCGGCGGCAAAGTCGCATGTGTTTCGCGGAAACCTTGCAAAGAAACCGCCCCCTAATCATAAATAAAATGTTTTTAAACAATATGTTAAGATAGACTTAAGTGATATCGCACCAGCCCGGCAACAGGAAGTATCCCCCATCTGCGCTGTTCTTTTTTTACGCCTAAAAACTCAAAATTAACTACCTTTCAAACAACAGTAGAGAAACACTCTGGGTATTGTTTCAGTCTGAGGTGTTATTTTTGCGTCGAAAAATGCCCTGCGCTGTGCGATTCTATATGCTTGCCGCACTTAACCTTGCAGGTTCCCAACGGCAAAAGCACGCCGATCCTAAAGAAAGGCCGACGTGCCTGACATTCACCCTGCGTGTTGCGTCCCGGCTCTGCAGAGCGCTCCTAGCTTCGTACAGAATCCAATCGCGTCTGTATCTTGGCAAGCGCCGTCGACAAGATCGCGCTTTCACGCGAACTGACGTCTTCCGTCGGATAGACCGCCTCGCCTTGCGAAATCCGTTCTGCATCTTTCACCAGTTTCTCAATCGGGCGTATGAAATGCATGCCATAGATATTTGCCATGATGGTGATCACGAAAAACAAACCCGCAATCGCCCAGTTCACCACCGACACGAAAGTGCCCAGATTTGAGGAATGGTGGGCTGACGGGATCCGCACCAGAAGATCCCAGTCAAAGGCCGGCATTTCACCGCTCAGCAGGTCCGGGAAAACACCCACGATAAAAGGCACCGCATCGTCTTCGTCGATAAGCTGCGTCAGCTGTGTACCGGTAGCCGCCAGATCGACGACACTGTCGGGAAACGGATCTTCAAATTGGTTCCTCTCGCGGAACAGAACCTTTCCGGTCCGGTCGGCGACAACGAAGTCGATTTCAAGATCCTGCGCCATGTCGGTCATAATTCCGCGCAGCCAACTGACCCGCAAACGATAGACAACTACCCCAAGCGAGTCCCCGTATTCATTGGTGATCGGCTTGGAAAGATTAATGAACCCGGTGTCGCGATCTTCCTGAGCCGTGCCATCCGGCGTATAAACGCTGCCGACAGCCCCGCCTTCCAATCCGTGCAGATACCACCGGCGCATGGAAACGTCCTGCCCTTCCCGAAGACCCGCCGTGCCGGCCACAATCCGCCCGTTCAGATCGGCGACCCCGGCCCAGGAAATCGCCTCCGAGGCGCGGACAACCGCGTCGGTAAAGGCGCGCAGGTTGGCAACATCGGTCATTTCTGCTTCCTGAACGAAGCCGCTCAGACTTTCCCATTCGCGTTCGATCATCCGAGAGGTAACCAGCCTGAGCGCATTGCCTGAGCGCTCCACAAGCTCAAGGCGCGCATCGTCTTCGAAATCGGCAACGCGATTGCGGATCGGAAAGGTCAAGACGATCAGGGCCATGCAAAAGGCCATGATAGCGGCGCCCAAAAGGGCAATATGCAGCCTTGGGTGGTGTGCAGTATTCATTGAATAACCCCCTTTGTATCAAACCGTTTCCGGTTCCCATCCCAAGGATGAAACTAGTTAACGATTTGGACCTTTATGTGGCGGAAGCAAGGATCGAAGAGATCCATTTGCGGACAACATCCAGCGGCCGTTCCGAAAAGAAGGCACGGCCTGTCTGACCTATCGCACAGCTGAATTCGCTGTCACGCCGCAGATCCGGCAACAACAGCGCAATGTCATAGCGTTCCAGGTGCTTGGCTGTCGGCGCCACAGCCAGAGTTTCGTAAACACGCTCGGCGCCCACGCCGGCCATTCGGGTCACAACACCGCGAAAAACCTTGTCCGACCCGGTGGGGCGAAATTCTGCCCGCTGTCCCGGCGCGATCTTGTTATAGGTCAGCTCCGTCACCGACAGTGTCACCACCGTGGTGCTGCAATCCAGCATTGTGACCAAACGTTCTCCGGCCCGCACATAGGTACCTTCAGCGGCATAGACCTGCCAGAGCTGCCCGTTGGCGGGCGCGCGGACAAAAGCCTGCGTCATCCGGTTGACGTGTTGGCGCTCAACGCGAATGCTGTCCTGAAGAGCTGCAATCCGACGGTGACGTTCATCGGTCTCGAAAGGTGTCTGAAGCGACGATCCCTCTGGCAGCACAGTGTCTTCGGCGGCGAGATTCAGCGCCGCGCTTTCCAGCGCCAGTTGCAGTTGCAGGTCATTCAGACGATCGGCATCAACGCGTTCGTCGCGCACCAGTGCAAGTTCCTGTCCCCGCGACACCCGCGCCCCCAAGGCCAGCGGCGGCAGTTCGACCTGCCCCGAAATCGGCGTTTGCAATGTGATCACGCGGGCATTGATCGTGGCGTCTGCACTGGCCCCAGCCAGTTGTTCGCTGACAATCAACCAGCTCGAAAAGAGGATGATGATCAAACCAAGAAGGATGCGGAATGCTTTCATGTCTGGGGGCTCCGTCGTTTTTCAGGGGTCATCGGAAAATCACTTTCAGCAACCGGTCGGCAATATCCGACAGGATGAGAGAGGCATCTCCACGGCTGACGCCAGGAATGTTGGATTCTGTGTAAAATTTGACAATCAGCGCTTCGCGCTGCGCTTCGGTCGGCACGATCTGAAGCCGGGTGATCAGGCGGGAAAACCCGATAGCGTAGCACTCCACCGTGCCGACATCTGCAAGCTCAAGGGCTCCGTGGGTCCCGATCTTGAAACTGCCGCCGCGTACTTCGGCCAGATCTCCGGTCAGACGGGACACCCAGACGGTTTGCTCTGTTCCATCGGTGGCGACAAAGCGCGTCCGCTCGGGGTGATCTGCAACGTGATACTCGGTGCGCGGCAGCTCAACACAGGCGATGGTTGCCAGCACCAGAACCACCAGATTGTAAAATGTCCAGAACAGGATGACCTGTTTGCCGTCGCCCGCATCGAAATGGGCAAACCTGTCAGACACGACCCCCAGCCACAGCCCGACCACCGTCAGCACCATGAGCAGGGCAAAGGGCCACATGAACCGCCATTGATAGACGATGCGGGTGCGGTCGCCACCTTTGGCGGTGACGGTGAATTTATGCCCTTTGGGGCGAAACAGGCCGGAAACCGCGGCGCGGGTGATCTGTGGCGCGGCGACCAGCTGTGTCACATCCTGCACGAAAGGGATCAGCATGCCTTTCGACAGGATCTGAGACACCAGCATGGTCCACATGTAGTAGGCGCCAAAATAACTCAGAACCTCGGCCAGCCGCGCGTTCACCACGGTGATGTTGAAATACCAATACAGCAGCGGAAAAATCAGCGCCGCCAACCGGAACGGAAATGTGGTAAGCCAATAGGTTCCTGAATCCAGCACGCTCCAACGGTCCCGCAAACGCAGATTGTTGCGCGCAAAAGGGCCAACATAGGAACGCGCGATCTGCATCATCCCGATGCACCAGCGCGCACGCTGGGTGATATATTCCTTGAGACCTTCGGGCGCGAGCCCCTCGCTCAGAGCTTCGCTCAGATAGACCGAACTCCAGCCTGCATTGCGCAGGACCAGCGTCAGCATGAAATCTTCGGTGATGCTCTCCGTTGGAAATCCGCCGATTTCCTGCAATGCCTGCCAGCGCGCGATGGACGATGTGCCACAGCAAAAGGCAATGCCCCAAGCATCGCGGCTGGCTTGCGCATAGTCAAAGAAATAGCGCTGCTCGTCCGGATAGGACCGGTGCAGTCCCAGATTGTGCTGAATCGGATCGGGATTGAAGAAATGCTGCGGTGTCTGCACCAATCCGACCTTAGGATCGTGAAACAGGGCCAGACCACGTGACAGGAATCCGCGATGCGGGACAAAATCCGCATCCAAAACCGCCACAAACTCCGGCGGCGTCGCATCTTGCGCCAGTTGCGACAGAGCATGGTTGAGGTTGCCCGCCTTCGCGCCCTCATTGATCGGTCGGCAAATGTAGCGCACTCCACGCTGCGCACAGTAATCGCGCAGCCAATCACGCTTGCCATCGTCGAGCACGATGACCTCTTTGTTGGCATGTTCCAAAAACTGGGCGCCAACGATTGTGCGCTCCAGAACGTCCATTTCCTCATTGTAGGTCGCGATCAGCAGGGCCACACGCGGCTGCCTTGATGCATCGCCCCACCAATCGCGATAGTTCGTGGCTTCATCAGAGCGACTGCGCGTGCGCATGTTCATCACGGTCGCGCTGATCGTGCCGACCATGGCCGCGCCTTCAAGTGCCAGCAAGGCCCAACTGGCCAGACATTCGACAGTCAGCCCAAGCGGCGCAATGGTCTGCGTCGCCCGCCACCAGATATAACGCAACGCCAATGCGATACTGACGGCGCCCAACAGAGTGCGGACCCATGTCTTTTCCTTATTGAGCACGAGCGGCAAAACCAAACTGCACCCAAGGATCAGGACCATGGGCAACAGGCTGGATTGAAGTTCGCTGAGATAGAGAAACACGCTGTCGGCCCGCAGTAAGATCACGAAAAGATGTGGCCACGCCACACGACACACCGGCATGTCGCTACTTCAACCCATCGTTGAAGCGTCTTCCCCCAGCGTATGGTTAAAATTTAGTTAACCACAATGGCGAGATTAGGGCAGGTCCGGGATTTTCGCAGTCTTCGTTCAAAACGCCCAGACATAAAAACGACCGGCGCAGCACTATGCTGCACCTGTCGTATGAAAACACAGCAAGGCCGGCGCCCTGTCCCGTCCTCAGATCACATCTTGCCGCCAAAGACGGGGAAAAAGCTGTGTTCGCCGTAATCCTTGATTTTCTCCATGGACTTCAGTGTCTCCATATCCTCGGCGGAAATTTCGAAATCGACATCGGCATTGTTGGCCATGTGATCCGGGTTCGCCGTTTTCGGCAGCGGCAAAAGCCCCAGTTGCAGACAGTAGCGGATCCCCAGTTGCGGGATGCTCACGCTGTATTTCTCGGCCAAGGCGCCGATCTCTTCGTTCTTGAGCAGCTCCCCGTGACCGACCGGAGAATAGGCCTCGACCACCATGCCCTTGCTGGTGGTGTAGTCGATCAGTTCAAACGGCGTGTTTGTCACATGCGCCAGAACCTGGTTGAGCATTGGTTTGACCCTGGCATTGTCGAGCAGGTTGTCGAGGTCGTCCTTCTCGAAGTTCGACACGCCAATCGCCCGCAATTTGCCAGCTTCCAGCGCTTCTTCAAGCGCTTTCCAGGCCGCTAGATTGCCTTCGAAAAAGCGCTCGTCCCCGGAAAACTCCTGCCAGGGCTGCGGGCTGTGAATGATCATCAGGTCGATATACTCCAGCCCCAGCGTTTCCAGTGACCCGTCAATCGCCGCCTTCGCGCCTTCATAGTCCTTTATGCCGGCGTCCAGCTTGGTGGTAACGAACAATTCGTCGCGGGCGACGCCACAGTTACGCACCCCCTCACCCACGCCACGTTCATTGGCATAGGCCTGTGCGGTATCGATATGGCGGTACCCGAGTTTGACGGCAGCCTTCACAGCTTCTGCAACCTTGTCATCGTCGATCATCCATGTGCCCAGACCGAGTTTCGGAATTTCGACACCATTGGGAAGCGTAAATGTTTGTTGAAGGATCATGGTTCTTTCCTTTCCTAATTTCGAGCCTTGCGACACGGCATCGCCCTGCCGTACCGGCGCTTTCTGCGATGAAAGTCTCCGCCGTTGGCATTGGTGCAGATGGCCAGCCACCTGACACGCACCGCCCCGACGTGATCACATCGCACTATTCGAGCGCGCCTGATTGCGCGCGTGACAGAAAACTATCTAGGGCGGCGGCGTGATTATGATAATCTGGACAAAATTCATGCCACTCATGAATTCAACTCATGAGAAGAAAGCTTAATCCGCTTCCGCAACCTGAACCCGCCGCAGCAGGGGCGCAAAGGCTGCCGAAACGAAAGCCGGGATCAGCCGTTATAGTCCGCGTCGGCCACTTGCTCCAGCCAGGTCACGGCCGATCCATCGACGGCGAACTACCGGAACGTACGACTTTCATGAGAGCCTCATTCCTATACGCAGGATCATCCGCGCTGGCACTTTCCTTGCCCCCATCGTCATCCGCATTGGTCAACACCTGTGGGGCGACAATCGTTCCCTTGGCCTCAAAGGCCGGATAGAGACTTTCCGAGGGCGTCGTGTTGAAACAGGGCACCCAGCGCGCTTTGGGACGCGACCGGGCCAATTCTGCGACGCCCGAGGTGGCGCGCGCCAGCACCAGATCGCGATCCTTGTCGTCCAGCGGCACACAGCAGTTCAAGACGACTTTCCCGGCCAGATCGCCGGACTGTTCCAGAACATCAGGAACGCGCGACCAATGCATCGGCAGCAACAGAACATCTGCCCGGGCGACAGTCTCCGCGACACTTGCGTGACGCACGCCCGCATCAATGGCGCTCACGCCGCGTGCCATGCTGGGTATTGACCTTACGATGCGCAATCTCGGGCGCTTTCAGGGCATGCAGGTACTGTCCCGCGAATGAACCGAAGCCTCGCAGATCCCCTGCATAGGATCGCCCTGGTCGGGCTTTGACTATGGCCTGGGGAGCTCATCACCCCAAGCGGCTGGATCATGACCCGTGGCTGCAGGCGACAGGGCGACAGCCCAAACTCTTGCCAAAACGGCCAAAAACCTGAAATAGAGAGCAAAACGACAAAAGGACTGTCGCGTGCCCTCAACGCCGAATGCCACCCCAGCCGATCGCCCGACCCACCCTGCCGCGACCACAACGCCGCCCATGCCTGTCTGGGGGCTTGTTGCGCTGGTGATCGCGATGCTGTTTTTCCTGTTCGAATTCGTGACCCGGATCGCGCCTTCAACCGCGACACAGGCCATCGCCGACGATCTGGGCCTCAGCCGCACTGGGTTGGGCGTGTTTTCGTCGCTGTTCTTCTGGATCTACGCGCCGATGCAAATCGTCGTGGGATTGCTGCTGGACCGCTGGGGCGCACGCCGGTTCGTCGTGCCCGCGATTGCTTTTTGCTCGGGGGGCATTCTTCTGGTGGGCCTGGCCCCTTCCCCCGTGCTCGCAGGGCTCGGCCGACTGCTGACCGGATTCGGAGCGTCCTTTGCCTTTGTGGGCGGGATGTATGTGGTGAACCACTGGTTCGCGCCGCGCCTGTTTGCGCTGCTCTCGGGGCTTTTGAATGCGGTCGGCATGATTGGCACGGCAATCGGGGTCATCTGGCTCACCGCGCTGACCGACAGTGTCGGTTGGCGCCAGAGCTTTGTTGGTATCGGACTGACCGGGCTTTCCCTGTTCATCGCTGCCGTGCTCCTGTTCCGCGACGCGCCTTCGGCGGGAGATAAGGACACGCATCCCTCGCCCATCGGGCCGCTCAAACAGATCGTGAAAAGCCCACAGGTCTGGCTTGTCGCCATCGTCGGCGCACTCATCTATATGCCGATCAACGTCTATGGCGGGCTTTGGGGCAATGAGGAACTAACCGCCGATCACAGCCTGTCAGCGGTCTCAGCCGAAACGGCGGTTTCGATGATGTTTTGGGGCATGGCCGCCGGATCGGTTCTATGGGGGGCTGTCTCGGACGCGCTTGGGCATCGAAAATGGATCGTTTTCATTGGCGCACTCTCCGCCATGGCCTGTTGGGCCGGTGTGGTTCTGACTTCGCTCAGCCAGATGTGGCAGGTCTCACTTTTGCTGTTTCTAGGTGGGCTCTTTTGCGGCGCGCAGATGCTGACCTTTGCCATCGCGAAAGAGGGTCAGGATCAGAGCACCGTGGGCACGGTCACCGCCTTTGTAAACATGATCGGGATTGGCGCAGCACTGATCTTTCAGCCGCTCGTGGGCTGGCTTCTGGACATGAGCGGCGGCAATCACGCCCTTGCGCTCGGCACGATCCCGGCCTGCCTTGCCATTGCGGCGCTGCTGGTGCTGCGCCTGCATGAACCCGACCAGCCGCACCTGCGCTGGCCATCGAAACACGCAAAATCCCCGCACAATCGCGGAGCGTAAGCCACAGGATCCCAACCGCTGGGATATTCGTAGATGATCCTCAGTTAAGCCTGCTGGCGGACATGCAACCGGAAGCGGCCGCCAGACTTTCCGGGTTTGGCAGGCTCAAAAGGGCTTCCAGCCCATCGTTGTCTTCGATCAGATCCTGCAAGGTGATCTTGTCAAGAACTGCGTAGAAGCTTTCCAGAGCGGCGGCCAGTGCGTCGCGCAGCCGACAGGTGCTCTGCAACGGGCAGGTGTTTTCGTCATGGGAAAAGCATTCGGCAAAGGGCACCCCGGCCTCGAACCGCCGGAAGACCGCACCAATTGTGATTTCTTCGGCCCGCCGCGCTAGAATGATCCCCCCGGCCCGGCCCCGGGTGGTTTCGATATAGCCACCATTGGCCAAAAGATGCACCACCTGCGCCAAGTGGTTCTCTGAGGCATTCGCCGCTTTGGCGATGCTGGCACGGCGTACCATATGTTCACTGTTGATGGCGCATGCCATCAAGACGCGCATGGCGAGGTTCGTACGAATCGTCAATCGCATTGGATAGCCCACTCCGGTTCATTCAGGGTCACACACTTGACCACTCAATCAGACCCAAGGGTATAGAACGTTGACCGAGATCAAGAAGATGTATCTCAGATATACCGTTTCTCTAAAAACCTGATTTCGAAACTGAGAAAACAGGCCGTCGAGGAATAGATCTGCGTCAAATCTCTGTTTTCATGGGATCATCCGGAACAGAGGTTAATAAACTGTTAACTTTGCCCACCGCATACCTCGAAGACATCGAGGCACATGACTGGCAAATTCCTACTCACCGGCAAGTCGCCTGTCGCAAAACCGGCCAGCCTCACGGCCTGCACATGGCAAGACGCGCGCCAAAAAACATCGTTTCGAGTGGGATTACCCGCGAAAGCCCGTTGCCACGACAAATTTTTCCGAACTGTCGGAGCGCGATGCCGGCGGTTTCACATGGGCGACTTTTTCGAACTTCTGCTTGAGAAGTTTTTGCAAATCGCCTTCCGCACCGCCCGCCAGCACCTTGGCCACAAAGGTGCCTCCAGGCGTCAGCACGTCAAAGGCCAGATAGGCCGCCGCTTCACAAAGCGCCATGATCCGCAGGTGGTCGGTCTGTTTGTGGCCAGAAGAGGCCGCTGCCATATCCGACATCACCACATCGGCCTCACCGCCGAGCCAAGCTTTGACCTTGTCATCGGCGCCGTCTTCCATGAAATCCAGCTGATGAATCTCGGCGCCAGCGATCGGTTCGACCTCCTGCAGATCAACACCGAGGATCGTCCCGATCTTCTTGCCCTTCTTTTCGCCGAGCGCATTGATCCGCTTCACCGCCACCTGACACCAGCCGCCGGGCGCACAGCCAAGATCGACCACACGGGCACCGGGCACGAGAAAACGAAACTTATCGTCAAGCTCGAGGATCTTATAGGCCGCGCGGCCACGATAGCCTTCGGCCTGCGCGCGCTTCACATAGGGGTCATTGAGCTGACGTTCCAGCCAGAGCGTCGAGGACAGCTTGCGGCCCCGCGCCGATTTGACTTTGACACGCAGATCGCGCGCGCCCCGTCCGGAAGTTTTCTTGTCAGCCATCGCTACAGAGTCCTTTTGATCGAACCGCCTTATAACAGCAGGATGCGCGCTTGTGAAAGAGCCTCAGTCGGGAGTATTTCGGCAGCAAAGAAAACCAAGGTCCGCTTCCTTTGCTGTCATAAATACTCACTCAAACGCTTTGAGACGCGCCAGCAGCGAAGAGGTATCCCAACGCCCGCCGCCCATCTTTTGCACATCCTTGTAAAACTGGTCCACCAGCGCGGTCACCGGAAGGGACACCTGCAACGCATCGGCAGTCGACAGGCAGATGCTCAAATCCTTGCGCATCCAGTCCACGGCGAAACCGTGTTCGTATTCCTCGGCGAGCATGGTTTTGTGCCGATTGACCATCTGCCAGCTGCCGGCCGCGCCGCCGGAGATCACATCGACCACCGCCTCGCCATCAAGCCCGGCTTTCTCTGCCATATGCAGCGCCTCTGAAAGGCCCTGAACCAGACCGGCGATGGCGATCTGGTTGCACATTTTCGTGAGCTGCCCCGCCCCGACATCGCCCAGACGCCGCACCGTTTTGCCGTAGGCGGCCATGATAGGTTCCGTCTTGGTGAAATCTGCCTCCGACCCGCCGCACATGACCGAAAGCACACCGTTTTCGGCTCCAGCCTGTCCGCCGGACACCGGCGCGTCAACATAGCCGATGCCACGTTCGGCCGCGATCGCCGCCAGCTCTTTGGTTACCTTGTCCGAAACGGTGGTATGATCGACAAAAACAGCCCCCTCAGCCATCCCGGCAAAGGCTCCATCCGGCCCAAGGCAGACGGCACGCAGATCGTCATCATTGCCGACGCACGCCATGACAAAATCGCAGCCATGTGCGGCCTCACGGGGGCTAGGCGCGAACCCGCCCGCATGGGCCTCGGACCAGCTTTCAGCCTTGGTCGTGGTGCGATTGTAAACCGTCACCTGATGGCCCGCACGTTCCAGATGTCCCGCCATCGGGTATCCCATGACCCCAAGTCCCAAAAATGCGGTTGTCGCCATGGCTTTTCCCTTCCTGTGCGATGTGCTTTAACCCAAGCCGCAAGCCTAGCCGTTCGCGGCTTTGCGTCAACGCCTATATCCGCACACCAGATCAATACGGTTATCCCAGCATGGCTCGTCTTTTTTCGCTGCTTTTCAAACTCGTCACCGCGCTTGTGGTGATCTGTCTGCTGGGAGGATGGCTGGTCTATTGGCTCGCAGCGCGGTCCCTGCCCGACTATGACGCGACCTATGAAGTGGCCGGATTGCAAGCCGAAGTCGAAATCATCCGCGACAATGCCAATGTGCCCCATATTTTCGGTGCCAGCGATGAAGATGTCTATTTCGGCCTGGGCTTTGCACATGCGCAGGACCGGCTGTTTCAAATGATGCTTCTGCGCCGCACGGCACAGGGCAAACTGTCCGAAGTCTATGGCGAACGCACCTTCAAAACTGACGAGTTGATGCGTCGTCTGGGGCTCTATGCGGCCGCTGAGGCCTCAGCGGCCGAACAAAGCCCCGAAGCCATGCGCGCACTCGAGGCCTATTCACGCGGCGTGAATGCCTGGGTCAGCGAGGTCAACAAGGGCGCTTTGGGCCGCGGTGCGCCTGAGTTCTTCCTGTTTCCCACCGAGATCGCCTATTGGCGCCCCACGGATTCCATCGCCATTCTGAAACTCGTCGCCCTGCAACTCTCAGATCAGGTGCCGGACGAAGTTCTGCGCGCCCGTGCGTCGCTGCAGTTGTCGCCCGAACGCCTGTCCGATCTCATGCCCGATGCGCCGGGCAGCGGGACTGTGGTTCTCGATGACTACGCCGCACTTTTTCCTGACGTGCCGCGTTACACAGCCGACAGCGGCACCGATTATGCAATGCTGCCTTTGCCTGAGGTCGGCATGGCCGGCGCATCGAATGTCTGGGCCGCAGCGCCGGGACGTTCCACCAGCAACGCCACACTTCTGGCCAATGACCCGCATCTGGGGTTCTCCGCCCCCGGGGCCTGGTACCTTGCCCGGATGGAGTTGGAAAACGGCGGCGTGATCGGTGGATCGATCCCCGGCGTGCCCGCCATCGTTGCCGGCCGCCGTCAGGACTTTGGCTGGGGCATCACCGCATCTTACATGGATGACGCGGATCTCTATGTCGAACGCCTGAACCCGGACAACCCGCAAGAGGTTATGACACCTGAGGGCTTCAAACCGATGCGCAGCCGCGCCTCGATCGTGCAGATCAAGGACAAACCGCCGGTCACGCTCGAACTGGACTGGACCGACAACGGCCCGGTGCTGCCGAAAGACGCCTTCGACGTGGGCACGATCACCCCCCCGGGTCATGTCATGTCCGTCGCCTGGACCGCCCTTTTGCCGGATGATCGGTCGATGAGCGCAGTCATTGCCCTGAACCACGCCCATACGATGACCGAGGCGCTGCAGGCGGCCCGTGATTTCACCGCCCCCTCGCTCAACCTTGCGCTGGCCGATCCGGACCGGGTGCAGATGAAGGTGATCGGACGTGCGCCGCTGCGCGATGCCGCCCATCAATCGCGCGGGCGCATCCCGACGCCGGGCTGGATCGCCTCCAACCGCTGGCAGGGCTGGCGCGACTTCAACGATCTGCCTCTGTTCACCCCGGATCGTGACGGAGTTCTGGGCAACACCAACAACAAGACGGTCGAGGCCCCCTTTCCCGATCACCTGAGCTATCACTGGGGCGACACGCAGCGCATTCAGCGCTGGCGCCGGCTGATGACCTCGCGCGATGTGCACACCCGTGAAAGCTTCATCGAGATGCAAAATGATGTCGTGTCACCTTCGGCCCGGGCCCTTCTGCCGCTGGTCGGGGCCGATCTGTGGTTCACCGGCGAAGCCGCCCCCGACGGCACCCCCGAACGCCAGCGCCAGCGCGCGCTGACGCTGCTGGCGGAATGGAACGGCGAGATGAACGAACATCTGCCAGAGCCACTGATCTACTATGCCTGGATGCGGGCCTTGCAGGACCGCCTGATCCGCGATGAGTTGGGGCCGCTGGCGCATAAGTTCACCCATGTGGAACCGCTTTTCATCGAACGGGTGTTCCGGGACATCGGCGGCGCGTCGCAGTGGTGCGACGTGGTGCAATCCGCGCCGCGCGAAACCTGCACCGAAATCGCGCGCATGGCGCTGGATGACGCGCTGGTCTGGATCGGCGAAACCTATTCGACCAATCTTGAAACCCTGCGCTGGGGCGACGCGCATATTGCCGAACATGATCACCCGGTGCTCGGCAAAGTGCCGTTCCTGAACTGGTTTGTGAACATTCATCAATCCTCATCTGGCGGGGACAACACGCTGATGCGGGGCGTCACCTCGGGCAAAGGGGACACCCCCTTTGCCAATGTGCATGGCGCAGCCTATCGCGGGGTCTATGACTTCGCCGATCCAGACAGTTCGGTATTCATCATCGCCACGGGACAATCCGGCCATCCGCTGTCGCGTCACTATGAGGATCTGGGCGAACGCTGGCGGCGAGGCGAATATGTCCCCATGAGCCTCGATCCCGATCTGGCGCGCGCGGCAAGCGTCGGCATCACCCATCTGGAGCCCGCCTCGGAGTGAGCCGCCCGTGAAAAGCGAATGCGACAAGATGCTGGCAGGGGACTGGTACATTTGTCTCGACGCCGATCACCACCGCGATCCCGAGCAACGCGCGCGGGGGATCGAACGCGCCCTGCCCGTCGCCATTGGGCGCGATGTCTGGATTGGCGGTGGCGCCATTGTCCTGCCCGGTGTCAAGATCGGGGACCGGGCCATTATGGGCGCCGGCGCGGCGGTCACGAAAGACATTCTCGCGGACACGACCGTCGTCGGCAATCCCGCACGCCCGCTTTAGGGCTCTGTCGCGCGGGACCTTTAGGCGGTTTTTGAAGGCAGCCTTAGTTCGAAGGCGTTACAGATTTGGCCGCATTGGTGTAGACCGCAAAACCGATCCCGGTTTTCAGCGCCTTTTCCGCAGCCTCTTTCATCACCAGATCTTTCATGCCCTGTACGGAGCCAGGAGCAATCGCTTTGCCTTCTTTGAAGGTCGCCTTCTGCCAGCCGGTCGCCTTGAGCGTAAAGGACACGCGCGCCTGTGCCGCGCCATGCGCGTCGGCAACGGCAAAGGCGATCACGCCACAGCGCATGCCCGGCTCGTGCTTGGCAATCTTGCGCCCTGTCGTGGCATCCAGCAGAAACATGTACAGCTTGTTCGCCATCGTCTTACATCTCCCGAAACTGTTTTTCCTGCCGTGGCGTCCAGCGCACGGTCACAACATAGCCGTCTTCCCCGGCTTCTTCCTGTTCGACAACGCCTTCGTCGAACAGCCATGCGCGCTTTTTTCCCTCGGCATAGGGCAGAACCAGTTCCCGCTCTATCTTCTCTTCTTCAAAGAACTTTGAAACCGCCGCCAAAAGCGTGTCGACGCCTTCTCCCGTCACCGCAGAGATGGCAAAGACACTGTCTTCATGCGCGGCGCGCTCCATGCGCGCGGCATGTGCGTCGCCATCCAGCAAATCGATCTTGTTCCAGACCTCGAACATCGGCGCATCGTCCTTGATGCCCAGATCAGCAAGGATCTTATAGACATTGGCCGCCTGTTCTTCGCTGTCTTCATGGGCAATATCGCGCACATGCAGGATCAGATCGGCGTCCAGAACCTCTTCGAGTGTGGCGCGGAACGCCGCCACAAGCTGCGTCGGCAGACTGGAAATGAACCCTACCGTGTCCGACAAAATGATTTCGCGATCCGTCCCCCCTTGTGGCGCCGCCAGAACCACCGAACGCATGGTCGGATCGAGCGTTGCGAACAACATGTCTTTGGCAAAAACTTCGGCACCGGTCACCTTGTTGAAAAAGGTGGACTTTCCAGCGTTGGTATAGCCCACCAGCGCCACGATCGGAAATGGCACCTTGGCGCGCGACGCGCGGTGCAATTCACGGGTTTTCACAACCTTTTCCAACTGCTTGCGCAGACGGTTCAGCTGTTCGTCAATGGCACGGCGGTCGGCCTCGATCTGGGTTTCACCCGGACCGCCGACAAAGCCCAATCCACCGCGTTGCCGCTCAAGGTGGGTCCAGGCCCGCACCAGACGCGTGCGCTGATAGGACAGAGCCGCCATTTCGACTTGCAACACCCCCTCGCGGGTGCGCGCACGGTCAGAAAAGATCTCAAGGATCAAACCGGTCCGGTCCAGAAGCTTCACCTTCCAGTCCTTTTCCAGATTGCGTTGCTGCACCGGGCTGACCGGCCCGTCGATCAACACCAGTTCGACCTCAGCGGCCTGCATGCGGGCTTTCAGCTCTTCGATCTTGCCGGAGCCGAACAGATGGCCAGGCTGGATCTTGGGCAGGCGCACGATTTCAGAGCCGACCACCTCAAGATCGGGCAAGGCCGCAGCGAGCGCTACGGCCTCATCAAGACCCGCCACCGGATCACGCCGGTTGCGGTCGGATGTAATATCGGGATGGAGAACCCAGGCGCGGGTTTTCCGGACCTCATGTTCGAGCAATTTTAGGACTCTTCGCCATCGTAAAGATTGATCGGCTGCGCCGGCATGATGGTCGAGATCGCATGTTTGTAGACAAGCTGGGACTGGCCGTCGCGGCGCAGAAGGACACAGAAGTTGTCAAACCAGGTGATCACACCCTGCAGCTTCACACCGTTGATCAGAAAGATCGTGACGGGAACCTTGGTTTTACGAACGTGATTGAGGAAGGCGTCCTGAAGATTCTGTTTATCGGCGGCCATGGTATCTTTGCCTTTTTCTTGCGCTTTTGATGCGAACTGTCCCTCGGGCGACAGCACTTGACCGCACGTTCGCAGGAGATTGAAAGGAATGTCAAGATAACGGCTGGAATTTCAACCGAATGGCGAACATCCGGCGCAATTTTGTATCACTGACACCGCTAACGGCGCCAGAATTCCGGGTTCAGCAGTGCGATGATCGCCAGCATTTCCAACCGCCCAAGGATCATGGTTGCAGCCAGCACCGCTTTCGCCGGTGTGCTGAGTGCGGCATAGCTCAACGGTTCCGAAGCAGCCACCTTCACCAGAGGCCCCGTCGTGGTCAGGGCAGAAATCGTAAAGACTGCAGCCGATTCAAAGTGTTGACCAAACAAGGCCAACAACATCATCACAAAGGCGATGGTGAAGGCAAAGACCATGAAATAGACCCAGGCCACATAGGCGCCTTCGCGGCGAATGCGCCGGGCCATGGCCCCGGCCCCGCCCACCGAATGCGGTGAAATCAGCTTTTCGATCTCCCGTTCGCCATGACGCACCAGCGCATAAAGCCGCAGCAATTTGACACCGCCCGCGGTGGTGGCCACGCCGCCACCGAAAATGGCCAGCCCCATGAGCAAAACCCCCGGCGCCTGCAAGCCGGACCAGAGCCGGGCTTCCTCCCAGCCTGCACTCTCAAATCCTGCAGTGGACAGAAAGGACAGTACCATGAACAGGCTCCCCCAAAGCGAGGACATCGCCCGTGCCAGCGTCCAGTCGCCTGAAACCTCCAGCACGCCCACCCAATGGCGCAGGAACAAAAACAGTGGCACGGTGACCATCAGGCCAAGCGCAATGCGCATTTCCGGATCGCGCCACAACGGCGGCGCATCAATCCGGGGCTGGTCTGCGGTAAAAGTCTTGCGCGACAACGCCAGAAACAGGAAGGCGAACACCAGCAGCTCTGCCATGAACCCGCCACCGGACTGTGTCAGACCGCCAACCGGCGAAATCCCCGAAGTCGCCATCACCGACATGGCATGGCACAGCGCGACATAGGAAGAAGAGCCGACCATGGCGAGCGCAAACCAGAGCGCAAGCGTCAGCCCCAGATAGATCGGGAACAGTTTTGAGGTAAACCGCGCCATGCGCTCGGGCGCCGCAGCAATGCGGGTGATTTGCGAGGCGCGCACCTCGCTCTGACCGGGCTCGCGCGATGAAATCACCTCGAATCCCCCCAGATTGAGCGGCGCCAGAACAGCGACCGCCGTCACCCAGGCAAAAAGCCCCCCGAGCCAGCCGACCAAGGCCGTCCACAGATGGACCGGACGCGACAGCCGCGCCGGATCGTCGAATAATGTTGCCCCGGTGGTGGTCAGGGCCGACACCATTTCGAAATAGCCGTTGAAAAAGGTGGTGGTCTTGGTGGCCTCGACGAAGGGCACCGCCAGGATCAGAGGCAAAAGCGTGTAGGTCGCCAGCAGCGTCAGCAGTTGATTGCGCCCCTCGCGGTCCCGGTCACGGCGACCTTCGCGATCTTCGGTCTCTTCCGGACGAAACCGCGCAATGCCGATGAAACAGGCCAGCGAACTGAACAGCACAGCCGCATAGAAAAACGCGCGCGCATCGTCCCAGTTGCGCAAGGCAACAGCGTAGATTGCCGGGATGAGCATCGCTCCACCCGCTACCAGCATAAGCTGGACGAAGAAGGGCATGCGCGAAAAGCGGTTCATCAGAAATAGTCGATCGAAACTTGCAGCAGCCGCTCCACCTCGGGAACATCGGCTGCGAGCGAAAAGATCGTGATCACATCGCCTTCGTCAATGCGAGTTTCCCCGCTCGGCTTGACATAGCTGTCGCCCTTGGCGATCGCCCCCACCAGCACACCTTCGGGAAAATCAATGTCGCGAATGCGCTTACCGGAGATCGGAGAAGTCGACAAAACCTGTGCCTCTATCACCTCGGCCTCGCCATCGCCAACCGAATAGACGTTGCGCACACGCCCGTGACGAATGTGACGCAAGATCGATGACACCGTCGTGGCCCGCGGGTTGATATAGGCATCGATATCGAGCGCCGACAGGATCGGTACCAGCGAGGGATCGTTCACCAGACAGATGGTCATCGAACAGCCCGCCTGTTTGGCCCGAACCGCCGCCAGCATGTTGACCTTGTCGTCATCGGTGACGCAGAGCACCGCATCGGTGCGCGAAATCCCCGCCTCAGACAGCAATTCGCGATCCAGCGCATCGCCATTCAAAACGATAGTGCGTTCCAGACTGTCAGCGGCCTTCTCGGCCACTTTGCGGTTCTTTTCGATGATCTTTGCACGCACCCGCTCGGTGCGCTTTTCCAGCGCCTGCGCGACCCCCAGACCCACGTTGCCGCCTCCAAGAATGACCACACGTTCCTGTTTGGCCTGTGTCTTACCGAAGATTTCAAGCGTCCGATTGGTGTCTTTGTTATGGGCAAAAACATAGATCTCATCGCCTGCGAAAAGCTGATCCGAGGGGCTCGGCGCGAACAGCTTGCCATCGCGGCGCACGCCGACGACGATCGCGCGCAGGGTCGAAAACAGATCTGTCAGTTCACGCAGAGAGGTGTTCAGAACCGGACAGGTTTCCCCAAGAGAAATCCCCATAAGATGCACCCGACCCGCCAGAAAGGCCTGGGTGTCAAAGGCGGCAGGCGCCGCAAGACGGCGCAGTGCCGCTTCTGCCACTTCGCGTTCCGGGCTGATCACCACGTCGATCGGCATGTGGTCGCGCCGATAGAGGTCGGAATAGATCGCGGTCAGATAGCTTTGCGCCCGCAGGCGTGCGATCTTGCGCGGCACGGCAAAAACCGAATGCGCCACCTGACAGGTGACCATATTCACCTCATCGGAATAGGTGGCGGCGATCACCATGTCGGCATCGCGCGCGCCCGCCTTTTCCAGAACATCGGGATAGGAGGCGAAGCCTTCAATCCCCTGCACGTCCAGCGTATCGGTCGCACGCCGGACCAAAGCAGGGTTGTTGTCCACGACAGTGACGTCGTTCTTTTCGCCGGAAAGTTGCTTGGCAATCTGCCAGCCAACCTGCCCGGCCCCGCAAATGATGACTTTCATTCCATCATCCCTGACTGTTTCCTCACCGAAGTGTCACGTCTAACAGCCGCGGTCAACGCTGCGACCTGTTTTCATCGCAAATGGTCGTGAAGTCATTTCACTCCATCAAGGCCTGTTGATCCCGGCGTCACTCGTTTTCTTCCGCCACATAGGCCACGCGACCGCCCTGTTTGTTGCCGGTCACAACGCCCAGTGATTTCAGCTTTCGGTGGAGTGCCGAGCGCTCCATCCCCACAAAAGTTGCCGTGCGCGAGATATTGCCGCCAAAGCGGTTGATCTGCGTCAGCAGATATTCGCGTTCAAACATCTCGCGGGCTTCACGCAGCGGCAAGGTCGCAATGGCCGGCGACAGAACCGACCGTCCCACATCATCCGCCCCCTCTGCAGAATCCGGCAGTTCCTCGGCGGTGATCTCACCCGCGCTGTCGCCGAGGATCAACACCCGTTCGATCACGTTTTTCAACTGACGCACATTGCCCGGCCAGATCATCGCCTGAAGCGCGGCGGCGGCATCCTCCGACAGGCTGCGCAACGGCAGCCCCTGCGTGCTGTTAAACATCTCAATAAAATAGCGCGCCAGTTCGGGAATATCTTCGCGCCGTTTTTCCAGCGCAGGCACTTCGATCGGCACGACATTCAAGCGATGGTAGAGTTCCTCACGGAACGTCCCGGCGGCAATTTCCGCCATCAGATCGCGCGAGGTCGACGAAATCACCCGCAGATCGACAGAGACCTTTTGCGACCCGCCGACGCGGGTGAATTGCTGCTCCACCAGAACCCGCAGAATCTTGGATTGTGTGCCCAGCGGCATATCCGCCACTTCGTCGAAATAGATGACGCCGCCATTGGCCTCTTCCAGCAGGCCTTTTTCGATGCCGCGCTCCCCGCTTTCGCGGCCAAACAGCACCTCTTCCATACGATCGGGTTCAATCGTCGCCGAAGAGACGGTGATAAAGGGCGAAGTATTGCGGGCGGAATGCGCATGGATAAAGCGCGCGGCCACTTCCTTTCCGACCCCTGCCGGTCCGGTCAGCATCACCCGACCATTGGACCGCGTCACCTTGTCGAGATTGCTTTTGAGCTGCTTGAAGGCCGTCGACACCCCGATCATTTCAAGATCCGGACCGCCCGAACGTTTCAGCGTCGCGTTTTCGCGGCGCAGACGCGAGGTTTCCATGGCTCGACCGATCACGACCATCAGCTGATCGATGTTGAAGGGCTTTTCGATAAAGTCATAAGCCCCCTGTTTGATGGCAGCCACGGCGATCTCAATATTCCCGTGGCCGGAAATAATGATGATCGGAACCTCAGGGTGTTCGCGTTTGACATGTTTGAGAATGTCGATCCCGTCCATGTCGCTGTCCTTAAGCCAGATGTCGAGGATCATCAAAGCGGGCACGTCGTCTTCGATGCGCGCCAGACATTCATCGGAATTGGAGGCAAGCCTGGTCTCATACCCTTCATCCTGCAAAATATCCCCGATCAACTCGCGAATATCACGCTCGTCATCGACAATCAGAATATCAGACATGTTTTACTTCCCACTTCATCATTACACTGCAAGCTCTTGCTTTTCTGTCGTTTTGTTGCTGCCTTTCAACGCAAGGCAGATCGTTGCCTGCGCGCCGAAATGACCGCTGTCATCCCAGGCAGCCCCATCTGACAAAGTCAGCGTACCGCCATGTTCTTCAATGATTTTCTTGACGATGGGCAGCCCCAAGCCGGTGCCCTTTTCGCGCGTCGTCACATAGGGTTCGAACAGCCGCGAACGGTCCTCGGGCAGACCGATGCCATTGTCCGTGATGGTGATCCTGGCCTCGTTTCCCTCACAGCCCATAGCCACCAGAATTCTCGGAGAATACCCATCTGGAGCCCCTTTTTCATAAAGGCTTTCAATGGCTTCTCCGGCATTCTTTATAATATTTGTCAAAGCCTGCCCAATCATAGTGGCATCTACTTCGGCCAAGGCATGCTCCACGCTGACATCCAGATCAATCTCCACCTCGGGCTGGGCATTGCGCTGCAACAGCACCGCACCGCGCACGAGCTCCACCAGATCATGCTCACGCCGCTCCGGGCTCGGCATCCGGGCGAATTTGGAGAACTCATCGACGATCCGCCGCAAGTCTCCGGTCTGGCGCACGATGACAGAGGTATATTGCTCAAGATCCGCCCGCGCGTCTTCCGACAACCCTTTGCCGAATTTACGCAAAATGCGTTCCGCCGACAATTGGATCGGCGTCAGCGGATTCTTGATTTCATGGGCAATGCGGCGCGCCACATCGCCCCAAGCCGCCAGACGCTGTGCACTCACCAGATCGGTCACATCGTCGAAGACGACCACATAGCCCTCCAACAGGCCATTCACGTCCCGTCGGGTTGCGATCCGCACCAGCAGGCTTTCCTGTGCCCCAGAGCGGATCAACCGCAGTTCTTCCTGCGCCACCTCGCGCGCTTGCCCGCGCAGCGTATCGAGCAGAGGCCCGAATTCCGGCACCACAACCGCCAGGGCCTCGCCCTCGCAGGCGCCCGCATCCCGCGCGTCCGAGACGCTCAACAGCGCCTGCGCGGATTTGTTCATCAGGGTAACACGCCCTGCCGCATCCAGCGCAATGACACCCGCCGTCACCGACGAGAGCACAGAATCAAACAGGCGTCGGCGCTCCTCGATCTGGGCGTTGCGATCCAGAAGCTCATTGCGCTGCACCTTGAGCTGGCCGGTCATCTGATTGAACACCTGCCCCAGCGTCGCGATCTCGTCATTGCCTTCGGCCTCAACCACCCGCACGGAAAGGTCGCCCTCGCCCACGCGTTTGGCCGCCCCGGCAAGCTGCCCGATCGGGCGCGCCAGACGTTCCGCGAACCACAGCCCCAGCCATGTCGCCGCCAGGATCAGAATGATCGCAAAGCCCAGATACAAAAGGCCAAATTCGAATAGCAATCGCCCGCGTTCGCTTTCGAGCTGATTGTAGAGCGCAATCGAATCCTGCGTTTCATCTAGCAGATTCAGGATTTGCCCATCCACATCGCGGGTCACATAGAGATAGCGGTCGGCAAAGCCCGCCAGACGCTGCAATGCCCGCGATTCATTGTTGTCCCAATCGTCGATCAACACAAGCTGGCCGCTCTCGGCCCGCTGCAGATCCGCCTCCGAGGGGCGCTCATAGTTGAACAGATAAGACCGCTCTCCCCGCGCCTTGATGTCACCGGCACGGTCGATCACATAGGCTTCGCGCAGGCCGCGCTGGATCAGCCCCTGCCCCTGATTGAGCACCTGACGCAACGCCCCATCCGGCAAAACTGTGGTGGAGCGGCGCCGGTCAATCAGGAAGTTAGCCAGAGCACGCGTGTCCTCGGCCAGACCGTCCCGGTGCTCGGTTTCATAGGCTTTTGCCGCCTCGAGCGACGAGCCGACCACATTGCGCACGCGATCAGAGAACCAGCCTTCCAGACCGAAATTCACTGTCACCACGGCAAAAATCGCCACGGTCACGGTGGGGAAAAGCGCCAGCAAAACGAACGCCCCCGACAGACGCAGGTGCAAGCGTGAGCCTTCGGAATGGGCGCGGCGTGCCGCAATCACCTTGGCAATCCGCTGCGCGACAAGCCCCGCGACCACCAGTACATAAATGATGTCGACCAGCAGGATCACCCGCAGCGTCACTGAGGCCGGACCATGGTCCAGCGGCCCCAGCACCAGAAATGTCAGACCGGCCAGAATCGGCCCGAGAATGAACACTGAAAGCGTGGCAATGTTCTGCAAACGGCGCTGGCGGCGCAGGCGCATCAGCCTGTTCCAGCTTTTTCTCCCAACCGCTTGCGCCACGTTTTACCTCGCACTCGACATCGAAAGGCGCCACCTCAACGCGTGCAGGCGGCATGAAAGACAACCGTGGCGGATATGGCGCAGCCCCGTGGTTTCACGGTCACTGCGCCCAAATCAGCACGGATGTGGCCTTTTTACATCAGCTTGCGGCGGCGTGTCACCTGAATATCGAGGTCGTTGATCTTTTTTCTCAAGGTATTGCGGTTGATACCCAGCAAATCGGCACATTTGGCCTGATTTCCGCCCACGGCATCCAACGCGATTTCGATCAGAGGTTGTTCGACCTCTTTCAAAATCCGTTGATACAGACCCGGCGGCGGCAGAACACCCCCGTGCAGATCAAAGTACCGGCGCAGGTGCTTGGCCACTGAGGAAGACAGCTTTTCGCCCTCTCCACCGCCCTGCAGCGGCTCCATGGCAGGCTGATTACCCAGAACCATTTCCACCTCAACGCGGGTGATTTCCTCTTCCGGTGCGGTCACAATCAGCCGACGGATGGTGTTTTCCAGCTGCCGCACGTTGCCCGGCCAGCTGTAGGCGCGCACGAGCTCCAGCGCTTCGGCGGTAAAGCGACGCGGGGCCAGCCCTTCGCGCTCTGCCTTGCTGAGGAAGAACTCTGCCAGAAGCGGAATGTCGTCGACACGTTCGCGCAGCGAGGGCACGGAAATCGTCACCCCGCCCAGACGGTAGAACAGATCCTGCCGGAAGGCCCCGCTTTCCATCTTGGCGGCCAAATTGGCCTGCGAGGTCGCCATGATCCGCGGACCGTTGTCCGTGAAACTGTCGAGCATGCGCACAATACGCGCCTGCGCCTCTTCATCCAGATCGCCCACCTCATCAAACAGTATGGACCCGTTCTTGGCGCGCGAAATCACCCCGGCAGGGCCTTCCATCGTCGCCAGATCCGAGGCCGACACAACCACAAACGGCAGCGTGCGACGATCGGAAAAATCGTGAATGGCGCGGGCGATCAGGGATTTCCCCGTCCCGCTTTCACCGGTGATCAGCACCGGCAGATCGGTGTTCATCACCCGCGCAACAAGCCGGTAAAGCGTCTGCATCGCCGGGGTGCGCCCCACCAGAGGCAGATCTTCCTGCGTGGTTTCCGACGGCGCCTTGGCATTCGAGGGCGCAGGATTCGCACGTCGCTTGACCTCCAGCGCTTTCGCGGCCCGTTTCATCAGGTCCGGCAGATCAAAAGGCTTCGGCAGATAGTCAAACGCCTCGGCCTCCGCCGCCTGAATCGCGGTCATGATGGTGTTTTGCGCTGAGATCACGATCACCGGCAGCCCCGGGCGCAATTCGGCGATCTTCGGCAGCGCCTCAAGCCCGTTACCATCGGGCATCATCACATCGGAGATCACCAGATCACCTTTGCCCTCTTCCACCCAACGCATGAGCGTGACCAGAGAAGAGGTCGCATGGACCTTACATCCGGCGCGGGTCAGAGCCTGCGTCAAAACCGTGCGGATCGTGCGGTCATCGTCCGCCACAAGGATCGTGCCATCCATATTTTTGTCCTCTCCTTCTCAGTCTCATCCAACCCGGCGCAGGGCGCCAAGATCGATGTGCTGCCCCTCACCCAGAGGGGGATTCATGTTTTCTTTTCGGACGTTCTGGAACATCTCACCCGGCCTTTTCCCCTTGCGGAGCAACCGGCAGCGATATCCGAAACAACGTCTTTCCCGGAACGGAATCGACGGAAATCCAGCCTTCGTGGTCGGAAATGATCTTGGACACCAAGGCTAGGCCAAGGCCGGTGCCGTTTTCTCGGCCCGATACGAACGGCTCGAACACATCCGAGGCGATCTCCGGCGGTAGGCCGGGGCCATCATCGATGATTTCGACCTGCAACGGCAATGCCCCGCCCGAACCGTCCTTGCGCCGCAGCCGCAGCGACAGATCGTAAAAGGTTCGGATGCGAATGGTGCCCCCGTCTTTGCCCGCCGCCTCGGAGGCGTTCTTGAACAGGTTCAAAAACACCTGGAGCAGCTGGTCGCCATCGACATAGGTCGGCGGCAGAGACGGGTCGAATTCTTCGACAAAGGTCATATTCGCGCCATAAGACAGCTCCGCCGATTTGCGCGCGCGGTCCAGAAGGTCGTGAATGTTGATCGGTCGTTTCTCCGGCGGCCGCAGATTGCCGAACTGTTCCACCTGCTCAAGCAGCGCAACAATCCGGCGGCTCTCGGCAACGATCAGATCGGTCAGTTCCAAATCTTCGGGCGACAGGCTCATGGACAGAAGCTGCGCCGCACCGGTGATCCCCGCCAGCGGGTTCTTGATCTCATGCGCCAGCATTTCCGCCATACCAATGGCCGAGCGTGCCGACGTCTTGACCTGATGCGACCGGCCCAGCCGGTCCGCAATCTGGCGTGGCTCCATCATCAGGATCAACCAATTCTCCATCCCCTGAAGCGGTGAGATCTGGATATTGCATTGCACAGGGGCCGCATTGCCCCCCGAGACATCGACATTGTTGATGAACATCGGCGAGTTGTCACGCCGCACCCGCGAAAACGCCTCTTCCAGAGGGGCATCGATGGCAAGTTTGTCAAAGACCGGCACACCGGTCAGCGACCGGGCCGAGGCATTCAGAAACAATTCAGAAGATGAATTGACCTCAGCAATCTTATCGCCGTCGTCAATCATCAGCGCCGGCACCGGCAAAGAGGGCCAAAGGGCATCAAAACGCGTATCACTCATACCGCACATCCTTCGCTCAGGAAGGCCTCAGCCAACAACGTCAACACAGTGCGAGGGTCCTTCTCTGTCAAAACACGCCGGCGCAGTTCGGCGTCGGTTCCGGCTTCATCCATGTACCAGCCCAGATGCTTGCGCATCACGCGCCCGCCGAGCAGCTTGCCATAAAAGGACAAACCCGCCTCATAATGTCCCGCGACGAGATCCGCGAGATCCCGTGGCGCAGGCGTTTTCGGCATCGGCGCACCGGTGAGATTGGCGGCGACCTGTGCCAGAACCCAAGGACGCCCCTGCGCACCGCGCCCAATCATCACCCCATCGGCCCCGGATTGGGCCAGCGCGGTGCGGGCCCTTTCTGGCGAGGTGATGTCACCATTGGCGATCACCGGAATGCGTACCGCCTCTTTCACGGCGCGAATGGCGGCCCAGTCGGCACGACCTTTGTAAAACTGGCAGCGGGTGCGCCCGTGAATGGTGATCATGGCGATCCCGGCGGCCTCGGCGCGCTGCGCAAGCTCAGGCGCGTTCAAGCAGCCATCATCCCAGCCAAGCCGGGTTTTCAGCGTCACCGGAATATCCACCGCGGCCACCACCGCCTCGATCAGGGTCAGGGCATGATCGAGATCGCGCATCAGCGCAGAACCGGAATAGCCCGAGACCACCTTTTTCGCCGGGCAGCCCATATTGATATCGATGATTTTCGCCCCGTTCGCTTCGACCATACGAGCCGCTTCGCCCATCCAATAGGCTTCGCGCCCTGCCAGTTGCACCGCCGTGTTTTCCACGCCAAACCCCAGCTCCGCCTTTTCACGCGCACCGGGGCGGGCATTTAGCATGTCATGCGAGGCCACCATTTCGGACACGACAAGGCCCGCGCCGAAAGACGCGACAAGATCGCGGAACGGCAGATCGGTGATTCCCGCCATCGGAGCAAGAAACACCGGTGGCTCGAGTGAAAGGTGCGCCAAATGAACAGGCAAGCGATTAATCCTTGTGCATTCAAAACAGGCCTAACGGCAGCATTGGCAAGACGCAAAGCTCTAGGGGCAAATAAGCGGCAAAAAATATCGCATGCTCATAATTTAATCATTTAGCATGCAAAAAACAGCGCCATTGCAAGCGCCTGCGCCAAAGTTTACTCATGCGGCATGACAAAATGTGCTGCGATCCTTGTGGCCGCCGGTCGTGGACGCCGCGCCGGAGGCCCTCTGCCAAAGCAATGGCAGCCCCTTGGGGACCTACGGGTGATCGACCATGCGATTGCCGCGTTTCGTCCCTATGTCGACAGGATTCTCGTCGTACATCACCCGAACGACCTGAGAACTGCGAAGTCCCTGAAAAACGTGACACTTGTCCCCGGAGGCGTCACCCGTTCGGCCTCGGTCCGGGCGGGACTGTTGGCGCTCACAGAACAGGGCATCGATCAGGTGCTGATTCACGACGCCGCGCGCGCGCTCACCCCTGGCCCCGTCATCCTCGGCGTGATCAAGGCTTTGGACCACCACGACGGTGCAGCCCCGGCCCTGATGGTGACCGATGCGCTCTGGTCAGGCACTGCCCAAGAGACAGGCACCTTTGTCGACGCCCCCCGCGATCGCAGCGGATTGTACCGCGCCCAGACCCCGCAGGGTTTCCGCTATGATGCAATTCTGCACGCCCATGACGCATTTCAGGGCGAGGCCGCCGATGACGTCGAAGTTGCCCTAAGGTCAGGGTTGCGCGTGGCCATCACCGAAGGCTCGGAAGAGAATTTCAAAATCACACACCCTGACGATTTCGCCCGCGCCGAAGAGCTTTTGGCACGCCGCCGCGACATCGCGGAACATAAGGAGACACCGCGAATGGATATTCGTCTGGGCAATGGTTACGATGTGCACCGCTTTGGCGACGGCGACCATGTCTGGCTCTGCGGCATCAAGGTGCCCCATACGCGCAGTCTGCAGGGACATTCCGATGCCGACGTTGGCATGCATGCACTCACCGATGCCATTTACGGTGCGCTGGCCGAGGGCGATATCGGTCGCCATTTCCCCCCGAGCGATCCGCAATGGAAGGGCGCGGAAAGCCATATCTTCCTGCGCCATGCCATAGAACTGGCGCGCTCCAAAGGCTACGATCTGGCGAATTGCGACGTCACGTTGGTCTGTGAACACCCCAAAGTCGGCCCCCATGCCGACGCCATGCGTGCCGCACTGGCCGAGATTCTCGCGGTCGCGCTCGAACGTGTTTCGGTCAAAGCCACCACATCGGAACGATTGGGCTTTACCGGCCGCGAAGAAGGCATTGCCGCCCTCGCCACCGCGACACTGATCAAGGATTGAACTATGAGACAATTGGCCGAATTCATCGCGACCTTTGCCCGCGTGGGCTACATGACCCCTGCCCCGGGCACCTGGGGATCGGCGGCGGCCGTCCCGATTTTTTGGGCGCTGCACGAAGCCCTCGGACCCGTCGGGGTCATCATCGCCCTGATCGTTGCAGCCGTCGGCGGATGGGCCGCCACAGAAATCGTCACCCGCGGCAATAAAGACCACGACCCGTCGTGGATCGTCATCGACGAGGTGGTCGGCCAATGGATCGCCTTGCTGCCCGTGTCCATCGGTGCAGCCATGGCGGGGGCGTCGTCGCTGGCGCTCTGGCCAGCATGGCCCACGGCCTTTCTGGCATTTCGGCTTTTCGACATCTGGAAACCCGGCCCTGTCGGCTGGGCAGACCGGCGCGGCGACGCGCTCGGCGTGATGCTTGACGATGTGATCGCGGGCATCATGGCGGCGATTGTCGTGCTGATCTTTGCCGGTCTCTATCATGGGGTGATCATGGGATGAGCCAGACCGATCTCGCAGTGGATGTTCTGGACAATGCGCGCCGGGCCGGGATGACGATCGCCACAGCAGAAAGCTGCACAGGCGGGCTGATCATCGGCGCGCTGACCGAGGTGCCCGGCTCCTCGGATGTGGTGGATCGCGGCTTCATCACCTATTCCAATGCGGCCAAGATTGACATGCTCGGCGTCTCGGCTGAAACGCTCGCCCGCACCGGCGCTGTGTCAGAAGAGATCGCCCGCGAAATGTCCGAAGGCGCGCTGGCACATTCACAGGCGGCCATCACGGTGGCGGTCACTGGCATCGCCGGACCGGGCGGTTCAGAGCACAAACCTGAAGGCCGGGTCTGTTTCGGACTCGCCCGCCGCAGCGTGCCAACCCATGTAGAAACGGTTGAATTCGGGGCCATCGGGCGTGACAGGGTGCGCGCAGCAACCGTTCAGCATGCTCTGGAACTGTTGCAGGACGCCCTCAGCCACTGAGCCAAACCATCAGGCCAGCACCCGCCCCAAAGGCCCTGTCAGCTGTAAAGTTCCTGTGCGCGCCGCTCAAAAGCCCGCACGATGCGCTGCATGGCATCGTTGAAAACCACGCCGATCACCGATTGCAGGATCGCGTTCTTGAATTCGAAATCGACAAAGAATTCGACTTCGCAGCCGCCGTCCTCTGCCTCATGAAAAGTCCACCAGCTTTTCATGTAGCGAAACGGCCCGTCCAGATATTCGGTGTCGATATGTCGGCGCTCGGGGAACAGCTTGACGCGGGAGCCAAACTTTTCACGGAACACTTTGAAAGATATGACCAAATCGGCCAGCATCAAAATGTGATCGCCTTTGTCTTCGCGCGATCGGATGCGCGCGGCGGCGTTCCACGGCAGAAATTTCGGGTAATTCTCTACATCGGCAACCAGATCATACATCTGTTGCGCGCTGTAGGGCATGTGCTTTGTTTCCTGATGCGTCGGCATTGGTCTCTGGTCTTCTGTGTCTGGCCTGATATGTCTATGCCTGAGACATAAAATGCAAGGGGTTAGCATGACGCAGCGGCCATATCATATCGATGTCATGATTTCTGCCAAAACAATCGCAGCGCGAATTGAAGATCTCGCGGTGGACATCCGCAAGACCTATTGCGACACGGACAAGCTGGTGGTGATCGGCCTGTTGCGCGGGTCTTTCGTGTTCATTGCGGATCTTGTGCGCGAACTGGAGATGAACGTCGAGGTCGATTTTCTCGAGGTGTCCTCCTATGAAAATGCGATGGAGAGCTCACGCGAGGTGCGCATCCTGAAGGATTTACGCGGCCAGATCGAAGGTCGCGACGTGCTGGTGGTCGAAGACATCGTTGACACCGGCCACACTTTGACCGCCGTGCTGGAGCTCTTGCGCTCGCGCCACCCGCGCAAATTGCACACCATCGCCTTGCTCGACAAACCGGCTCGGCGCGAAGTCGATCTGAAGGCCACCTGGACAGGGTTCGAAATCCCCGACGCCTTTGTGGTGGGCTATGGCATCGATTTCGCACAGGCAAACCGCAATCTGCCCTTTATCGGCTCTGTGGTGTTTGACGACGTGGCAGAGGACACGGCCTGACAGGTCAGGCCCGCCTCTGCCCCGGGAACGGCGGTCAGCGTCCCAGCAAACGCGTCTCTTCGCGCTCCAGCGCCTCCGCAATGCGCCGCCGTGCCTGACGCAGACGCGGCGCGTCGGCAAGATCAGCATGCGAGGCCACGAAGACCGGCACAGGCGCCAGATTGATCAATGGCGAGACGGGCTGAAGCCGTTCGGAACGATCCCCCAGAAAGACGGGCAACATGACCCGCCCCAGACCCACTTCGGCCAAAGCCACCAGAGACAGGAAGCTGTCGGCCGCTCCCGTGCAAGTCAGGCCGCGACGTTCCATTTCCTCGCGCAGCTTGATCCCTGCATAAGAGCGCCCAATCGCCCCGCTCAGTCCGAGCCAATGGGTGTCAGGCACATCCTCTGACAGGGCATAGAAACCAAAGGCCATCTGCCCCGCCATTTCCCCATGCAGGTCCTCGGGCAGCTTAAACGTCGGCCGCACCGTCACATCGGCGTGCAGCCGCGACAGATCCAGATGTGCATTGGTTGACAGCAGTTCAAACGACAGGTTTTCTTCATGTGCACCCAGACGAGCCAGCACCGGTGGCAGGACCACATGGCAGAAGCTGTCGGTGGAAGTCACCCGGATGACACCGGCCAGAGGCGCCTCCCCGGCCCGTGCCAGCCGCTCTACGGCGCCCACGGCGGACTCGACCTCGCGCGCGGCCTCAATCAGGCGCATCTTTTCGGGCGCGATATCATATCCGCGCACCGATTTCTCGAACAGCTCGACACCGAGGCGTTCCTCAATCGCCGCCACACGACGCAACACCGTCGCATGATTCACCCCCAACTCCCGTGCCGCCGCCGATACGGACCCACATCGTGCAACGGCCAGAACGAACCGATAATCATCCCAGTTTGGCTTGTGCATCAATGCCCTATCCTCCAGATCCCCATTCCAAGGAAAGGATATCATTTCGGATCAAAAATAACCTTGAGGGAGATCACCCTGCCACGCTTTTCATACGATTTTTGCACAGGGTGAGACGCTATACCGGGCAGCGCTGCAAGCAGGAAAGCGCCGGGGATCACCCGCCAACACTGCGGATCAGGGCAGCGGTGCGGTCTGATAGAGGCGCACCTTCAATCCGCCATGGGCAATCGGTGCCCCCGTCGGCATCCACGGCAGTTTCGTGGCCTGCGCCAGCTGCCCGTCAGAGGTCACCATCCCGACACGCCAGCCGGGAAACCGCTCTGCCATCACCGTCCCGAAAGCGCCATAAAGCGCGTAGAGGTCCTTTTTCTTGCCAATGCGTGCGCCATAGGGCGGATTGACGATCACCAGACCCGGCGGACCTGCAGGACGCTCGACAGCAGAGACAGGCACGGGTTTGAACTGACACTGCGCATCGACGCCCGCGCGCGCAGCATTTGTCTGGGCCATCCCGATCACATTCACATTGCGGTCCGACCCGTAAAAACACAGATCCGTGTCGCGGGATGTCCAGTCGGCGCGTATCGCGGCGACCGCCGCGGCATCGAAACCTGCCAGATGTTCAAAGGCAAAGCCCCGGGCACGCCCCGGCATCAGGTTCATCGCCCATTCCGCCGCCTCGATCACGAAGGTGCCCGAGCCGCACATGGGATCGAGAACCGGCTCCTGCCCGTCATAGCCACAGGCCCTGAGGAAAGAAGCGGCCATGGTTTCGCGCATTGGCGCCTTACCGACTGCGGACTTATGGCCGCGTTTGTGAAGCGCCTCACCGGACGTATCAACCGACAGGATCACGTTGTTATCGTCGATCCGCACCTTGAGCACCACAGGCGCCTCCGGCGAAACCGGAGCGCCAAGCTCTTCGGTGATCGCCCGCTCGATGCGTTCCTGAGCGGCGCCCGCGTGATAGATCTTGTTCTTCTTCCCGGTGACCACTTCGACCCGAAATGGCACATCCGGGCGCAGCACATCACCCCAAGGAAACTTGCGGGCGCGTTTGTCGAGCTGGGCCAGATGAAAGGCACGAAACTCTCCGATCCGCGCCAGCACCCGCGCCGCGCCGCGCAGGATCAGATTGGCGCGCCAGACATCTGCCCAGCCGCCTTCAATCGTGACCCCGCCACCGACCGCGACGGGATGCGAAAACCCTGCCTCTTTCACCTCTAAAAGAAGCACGTCTTCCAGCCCCGGTTGGGTGCCGAGGAAAATCTCGAAACGCTCTTGGGTCACGCCTGACCGAGCTTTTCCAGACGCGCGGCGCGCAGGCGCGCGAAATCGTCACCAGCATGATAGGACGACCGTGTCAGCGGCGTCGCAGAAACCATCAGGAAGCCCTTGTTATAGGCGGCTTTTTCGTAGGACTTGAACTCATCGGGCGTGACAAAACGGTCCACCGCATGGTGTTTCGGCGTCGGCTGCAGATATTGCCCGATGGTCAGGAAATCGATGTCGGCGGCGCGCATGTCGTCCATCACCTGATGCACCTGTGCGCGGTCTTCGCCCAAGCCCACCATGATGCCCGATTTGGTGAACATCGTCGGATCCAGTTCCTTGACCCGTTGCAAGAGGCGCAGCGAATGGAAATACCGCGCGCCCGGACGCACCTCCAGATAGAGCCCCGGCACGGTTTCAAGGTTGTGGTTGAACACGTCAGGACGCGCCTCGACCACGGTTTCCAGAGCGCCCGGTTTGGACTTCAGAAAGTCCGGTGTCAGGATTTCAATGGTGGTCTCGGGGCTGCGTTTACGGATCGCGCGAATGGTCATGGCGAAGTGTTCCGCCCCGCCATCGTCCAGATCATCGCGGTCAACCGAGGTGATCACAACGTGGTTCAGACCCAGCTTTTGCACCGCATCGGCCACCCGGCCCGGTTCGAACACATCCAGCGCATCAGGACGCCCTGTGGCGACATTGCAGAAGGTACAGCCGCGGGTACAGATTTCGCCCATGATCATCATGGTGGCATGGCCTTGCGACCAGCATTCGCCTGCATTCGGACAGCCCGCCTCTTCGCAGACCGTGACCAGCTTGTGTTCACGCATGATCTGATGGGTTTCACGATAGCCCTTCGACGTCGGCGCCTTGACCCGGATCCAATCCGGTTTCTTGGGCTGCGCGTTGTCGGGACGGTGCGCCTTTTCGGGGTGACGCTGATCGGGAATTTTCAGATCACGCATAACTGGCCTTTCCAAGCATTGTCTTCGGGCATTTGCCCGTTTGACCACCATATAGGCAAAGCGCCTGCAAATGTCTCGTGAAAACCACGCATCGGCACTGTGCGGCAATTTTCGCTGCAACCGCATTGAACCCCAATTTGGAATCAATCTAAAAGAGCTGCGACAGAATGAAGCGCAGCGGCTGTTCCGCTTGCGCCTAGACCCTTAGGAGCGACACATGAAAGCTGGTTTCAAACTTCCGGAAGTGACCTTCCACACCCGCGTGCGTGACGAAAGCATCGGCGGCCCGAACCCGTTCAAATGGGAAGACAAAACCACTGCCGACTACTTTGCCGGCAAGCGCGTTGTGCTCTTTTCCCTGCCGGGTGCCTTCACCCCGACCTGCTCGACCTACCAGTTGCCGGGCTTTGAACAAGGCTTTGACACCTTCAAAGCCGAAGGCATCGATGCCATCTATTGCATGTCGGTCAACGACAGCTTTGTCATGAACAAATGGGCGCAATCCCAAGAGCTTAGCAACGTTCAGGTGATCCCGGACGGGTCCGGCGAATTCACCCGCCGCATGGGCATGCTGGTGCGCAAGGACAACCTCGGCTTCGGCCTGCGCTCCTGGCGCTATGCCGCTGTCGTCAATGACGGCGTGATTGAAGCCTGGTTCGAAGAGCCGGGCCTCTCCGACAACCATGCCGAAGATCCCTATGGCGTTTCCTCCCCGGAAAACGTGCTGAAGTGGCTGAAAGGCGAAGAGGCCGAAGCCGTCGCATAAGACGCCGGTCCCGCATCAGGATTTTCGACAGGCCCGTAGCATATGCTGCGGGCCTGTTTGCATCTGCAGCATTCTGCGCCGCATTTCCCACAGCGCAAAACAACGCATGACGGGCATGCAGCAGACGAATGGCTTGAGGCAAGATCGGAACAGGCGCCCAGCGACCCTATCCAAGCTCATGCGCTGCGCAGAGCAACGCGCTCCCCGCCTCGATCAGAAGGGCCGCCAAATCGTTAAACCAAGTTTTGACCTCGGTCGATTGCCGCCGCACCAGCGCAATGGTGCGTTGCGGTTGCGGATCGGGGAAACGCAGCACCGACATATCCGGGCTGGCCGCCATTTCCGAGGCCAATGCGATCTCGGGCACGAAGGTCAGACCAAAGCCCTGGGCCACCAGCCCGCAGAGCGTAGCCAACGAAGACGCACCCAGATCGACGGTCTGGCGCGTGCGTTTAAGCCCGCAGACATCCAGCGCCTGATCCGCCAGACAGTGCCCCTCATCGAGCAAAAGCAGCGTATCGGGCGACAGATCTGTCGGGCGCGGCGCGTTTTGCGCCGTCAACGCTTCGATCCGCCCCTTGGAGCCCGCCAACAGAAAATGGTCTGTGAACAGTGGCTCGGCCATCAGGCCAGCCGTGTCATAGGGCAAGGCGATGATTGCGGCATCCAGTTTCCCGGCAGCCAGCTGTGCCAAAAGATCCGCAGTCTGCGCCTCACGCACACGCATGTCCAGATCCAGTGCCGCCGCCTTGATCCGGGTCAGCGCCCGGGGCAACAGATAGGGCGCGATCGTCGGGATAACCCCCAGCGTCAGCCGACCGGTCAGCCCGCGCGACAGGCGGATCTCCGCCTCAAGATCGCGGGTGAGCGACAGGATCGTACGGGCGCGTTCCAGCACGACCTGCCCGGCCCGCGTCAGCCGGATGTCGCGAGGCAGTCGCTCCACCACCTTTGCACCAAGAGTAAGCTCCATCTCCTTGATTTGCTGAGACAAAGCGGGCTGTGTCACATGCACCTTATCGGCCGCCGCAGAAAAGCTGCGGGTTTCAGCCAAGGCAATGAAATAGGTCATTTGCTTCAATGTCAGCATAGGCACCTCTTTATATAGATTTTTCTTATATCAAATTATAGAAAGTACAATTTCATTTTATCATTCGGATCGTCGAAACAAAGTCCAGAGACAGACACAGCAAGCTTTGGGAGTTTGATATGAGCAAGCGACTGACCACATCCGCCGGTGCGCCGGTTTCCCACAATGACACCTCCAAAACCGCTGGCCCGCGCGGCCCGGTGATGCTCGACGACTACCAACTGGTCGAAAAGCTGGCCCATCAGAACCGCGAACGCATTCCCGAACGCGTGGTGCACGCCAAGGGATGGGGCGCCATGGGCACCTTCACCGTGACCCATGACATCAGCAAATACACCTGTGCAGGCCTGTTTTCAAAGGTTGGCAACAGCTGTGAAATCCTGTCGCGCTGGTCCACCGTGGCGGGTGAACTGGGCGCCGCCGATGCAGAACGCGATGTGCGCGGCTTTTCGGTGAAATTCTACACGGATGAGGGCAACTGGGACGTCGTAGGCAACAACACACCCGTGTTCTTCATCCGTGACGGGTTTAAATTCCCGGACTTCATCCGCACCCAGAAACGCCATCCCAAAACCAATCTGCGCTCGCCGGAAGCGATGTTCGATTTCTGGGCGGCCCACCCCGAAAGCGTCCATCAGGTCACCATCCTGATGTCGGACCGCGGCATTCCGGTGAACCCGATGCATATGCATGGCTACGGCTCGCACACCTATTCGATGTGGAACAAAGACGGTGAACGCTTCTGGATCAAGTTCCATTTCCGCTGCCAGCAGGAGATCAAGAACTACACCAATGACGAGGCAGAAACCCTGATCGGGAAAACTCGCGAAAGCTATCAGGAAGATCTCTACTCGGCGATTGAGGCGGGCCATGGTCCGAAATGGGAATTGAACATCCAGGTCATGCCGGAAGCCCAGGCCGAAGAGGTCGACTTCAACCCCTTCGATCTGACCAAGGTCTGGCCGCATGATCGGTTTCCGCTCATTCCGGTGGGCATGCTGCATTTCGACAAGAACCCGGACAACTACTGGCAATATGTTGAAAACGCCGCCTATAGCCCGTCCAACAAGATCCCCGGCATCGGCTTCTCGCCGGACAAGATGTTGCAGGCGCGCGTGTTTTCCTATGCGGATGCACACCGTTACCGTCTGGGCACCCATTACGAAGCCCTGCCCGCCAACGCACCGAAATGCCCGGTGCATCACTACCATAAAGATGGTGCGATGAATTTCTTTGGTCCGAAAACCGGTAATATCGACGCCTATTATGAGCCGAACCAGTATGACGACAGCGCCAAGCCCGACCCGACGGTCGCCGAGCCCCCGCTGCGCATTTCCGGCGATGCCGATAAATATGTGCAGGAGATGACGGATGCCGACTACCTTCAGCCCCGTGCGCTCTATGCCGAGGTGATCGGCGACGCGGAACGTACCCGCCTGCACGGCAATATGGCCGGGGCGATGGCGCCCTGTTCGCAGAATGTGCGCGAACGCTGGTTTGCCGTGCTCGGCAAGGTGCACCCGGACTACGAAGCCGGTGTGCGCGCAGCGCTGGCCGAGATCGACGCGGCCCAATAAAAACAAACACCCGTTTGGGGGGCGGTTGTGTCGCACTGTCCCCTGTGCCTTCGGGTGGGTCGCTCCGCCCGAAGGTTTTTTTCTGCGCCAGCACCTGAAAACAGAATAAAGGGGCCCACTGGACCCCTTGAAACTGCTGAAAATACGCTGGTGATGAAAAGTGAATTCCCCATACCTTTCCTGTCGAAAGGTAGAAGCACTGACCAATCGTTCAAATTTTAACCCGATGTTATCAATATAGAGAAAGTCACATATGTGCACTTAGCGCATATGTGACTCAGGTCTTGATCCATCCTTGCAGAATGGAAAGCGCCAGCGCTTCTTCCTTGGTGCGGACTTTCAGCTTTTTGCGCAGATTCGCCAGATAGAGTGCAACCGCACTGTCCGAAATACCCAGTTCATCGGCGATCTCGCCCAGCTTGCGCCCCCCGGCGAGCCGCTGCAGGATCTGTTCTTGCCGGGGAGACAGCGGTGACGGACGCTTTGCGCAATCGTCTGCACGCAGCCGCAACGACAGCATGCGCGTATAGGCAGCGTTGGCCGCGACCGACAGCATCCCGCCCCGCTCCGCCAGAAAAGCAAGAAAGGCCTCGCCCGGCATGTCGGCCCCAAGTCCGACCCCACCACCTTCGAACAGGCCGCCCGCATTGGGCATCGCAAAGACCACCGATGATCGCTGGTTGAAATGGTCCAGACGTCGCTGTGCAAACCGCGTGGATGCGACTGTTGTCTCTGGCTGCAGATCCGGGAAGTCGATCCCCCAGAGCACCCGCGGCATGCCAGCGCGTACCGCCTCGACAGCAGGCATCCGCTGGGTCAAGGCCTCGTGCACATCCATTTCGACGCACCACTCCGGCAAGGTCGAAACACTCTGGCAATCCATCTCGATGCCGAAGTAGGTGTGAACCACCTCTATTCCCGAATTTTTCATGAAAGCAATAAGTTGCTTCCCGACGTCTTCGACGGAAGACGCGCAGCTGATACGATCGATAAAGTCAATCAAACGGTGGGGCAATGACGCCTCCGAGACGATACATCCCAAAACTAGCGCGCGTGACCCCGTTTGTCTACTCAACCTCAGGGAAAGCGCATTCAGCCCACCAAACCGGAATAGCCAGCGCGTTTGAAATGCGCCGCAAGCCGTTGCAGCGCAATCCGTAACACCACCTTGCCAGAGCGCGCGGCCCAGCCCATCCGCTTTTCGATCTGTTCCATGCCTTCGAGATAGCAGCAGCAGCGCAGCGCCACATCGCCCAGCCCCGGCCCCAGCTCAGCCAGCGCCAGTGCCAGACGCGCCCGTGCCGCCTCCGCCCCCAGACCGTGGGGGTCGCCCAGACTGCGGGCAAGCTGGGCATCGGTCATCACCTGCCCCCAGTCCGGCCCCGGCCCCGCACCAAGGCGCGACAATTCGAAATCTTCGCGCAGCCGTTCCGCCGCCGCAACCAGATCGCCGCCCAGAAACGCGTCTCCGTTCTTCAGACGCCGTCGCGCCAGAACCATGACCGGACTTTCCGACGGGTGATAGCGCACTCGTGCGGCGCGGCTATCCTGTGCCACAAAGGGCATCGGTGCTTCGCCAAAACCGGGTGCCCCGGTCTGACCCGTGCCGATGAGACGCCGGACAACGGCCCGCCCGGCCGCCGAGATGACATAACGGGTGATCTTCCCCTGCGCCTTCACCACGATCCAGTCCTTGAGCGCCATGGCCTGTGCCAGCTGACGGTCCAGTACAGCGGTCCGCACTGCGCGCCCGTCGGGCATATCCCGCACGACCACAGCGCGTTCCATGTCGCGCGCCACCGCAAGACAGGCGCCGCTTTCGCTCAGCCGTTGCAAAACGCGAAGGGCGGCCCCTTCCAGCGCGTCATCATCGGGGGTTGCGGGAAAATCGGCCGCGCTCATCTGGGCACCCTCCTTTGGCTTTTGTTTACCTTGTATCCCGGCCGACCCAAGGCACTGCGCCGCATCGCAGGCTCCGCGCGGCTGACTTAGCGACGTCAGCAGTTCGTCAATCAGCGGATCGTCCCGCTTTTGTTCGATCTTGCGAACCTGCCGCATCACCGTCGAAGGCGCACAGCCGCCTCGCCGGGCCAGCGCACGAATGGAATCCCCACGTTCCGTATGGGCCAGATAGTGTTTGGCCGCCTGCGGCACCCAGGCTGGCAATCCCTGCCCTGCGCTATGCGCCTCTGTTCGATGGTTCCCGGTTCCGCGTCCCACGACATACCCCCGCGCTGGTTGTTTCCATAGGGCGTCAGATGGCGATACAGCACATGCCGTTTGGGCCCTATGCACAGACCTCTTCACCCTCTGTCGACTTATCCCCGAATCTATCCACAAGGGTCCGGGGCGTCCGTTAAGCGTCTCTTAACGTTTCTTAAGTGTCTGACAGTGTGCGAACAAAACCTTAACGCGGCGCAAGATCAGCGTTCTGCCCAGAAAAGCCCTGCGCAACGCCCCCCGCCCCTGTGGCACGCTAGATATGGATGTCAAAGGAGATCACCCATGTCTTCAGCGCTATTGCAGCTCAACCGCCTGCGTCGTCCGCGCCTATTGCTGCGCGCCGCCCGTCTTGGCGTACCCCAGTATTGTCGTGCCAGAACGCTCAAACGGCTGCTTCCTGACAAACGTCATGCCCCCGGCGAGCAGATTTTGCGCGCACTTTTAATCCTCGAACAGGATCTGGATCACGCCCGCCGCGCCCGGGACGCGCAGTATGAAAGCGCGCGCCATGTCGAGGTGCTGATCGCGCTTCTGTCCGAAGCCGGACGGCTTGCGGCGGTCCCCGCGATACCCTTCTCCGGCATGGCTGTACCGCCGCCGCCCCAAACTGCCGTCGAAATCGGGAAAACGACCTGGTAAATGCGACCACAACAGGAATCTGTCTTGCCTGAACTGCGCCCGCGCCCTAAAGGCAAGTCATGACCCAATTGACCCATGACCGCCTCCTCATCATTGACTTTGGTTCACAGGTGACCCAGCTCATCGCGCGCCGCCTTCGCGAACTCAATGTCTATTGCGAAATCCACCCCTATCAGAACGTCACCGACGAAAGCCTGAAAGAGATGGCGCCCAAGGCGATCATCTTCTCCGGCGGTCCCGACAGCGTGATGCGCGAAGGCTCACCCCGCCCGCCCAAAACGGCTTATGAGCTGGGCGTGCCGATCCTTGGCATCTGTTACGGGCAGCAGGTCATGATGCACGATCTGGGCGGTCGCGTTGAAGCGGGTGAACATGCCACCGCCGAATTCGGCCGCGCTTATGTGACACCGACCGACAAGCATACCGACTTTTTCAACGGCTGGTTTATGGACCCGACGGGCAAGGAACAGGTCTGGATGAGCCACGGCGATCACGTCGCAGAAATCGCCCCGGGCTTTGACGTTTACGGCACCTCTCCGGGCGCGCCCTTCGCGATGACCGCCGATCTTGAGCGTCGGTTCTACGCCGTGCAGTTCCACCCCGAGGTGCATCACACGCCGAACGGCGCGACGCTCTATGAGAACTTCGTCAAACTTGCCGGGTTCAAGGGCGACTGGACCATGGGCGCCTATCGCGAGGAAATGATCCAGAAGATCCGCGAACAGGTCGGCAACAAGAAAGTCATCTGCGGTCTCTCGGGCGGCGTCGATAGCTCTGTCACTGCCATTCTGCTGCACGAGGCCATTGGCGATCAGTTGACCTGTGTCTTTGTCGACCATGGCTTGCTGCGCCTCAACGAGGCGGAACAGGTGGTCACCATGTTCCGCGACAACTACAATCTGAACCTCATTGCCGCGGACGAAAGCGATCTGTTCCTCGATGCGCTCGAAGGCGTCTCCGACCCCGAGGTCAAACGCAAAACCATCGGCAAGCTGTTCATCGACGTGTTCCAGAAATACGCCAATGAGATCGAAGGCGCAGAGTTCCTTGCCCAGGGCACGCTTTACCCTGACGTAATCGAAAGCGTGTCTTTCTCCGGCGGACCTTCGGTGACAATCAAGTCGCACCACAACGTTGGCGGTCTGCCCGAGAAAATGGGCCTGAAACTGGTCGAGCCGCTGCGCGAGCTGTTCAAGGACGAAGTGCGCGCGCTGGGCCATGAGTTGGGCCTGCCGGCGTCGTTCATCGGACGCCATCCCTTCCCGGGACCGGGTCTTGCGATCCGCTGCCCCGGCGAGATCACCCGTGAAAAGCTCGACATCCTGCGCAAGGCCGATGCGGTCTATATCGACCAGATCCGCAAACACGGTCTCTATGACGAGATCTGGCAGGCCTTTGCCGCGATCCTGCCGATGCGCACCGTGGGCGTGATGGGCGACGGGCGCACCTATGACTATGCGCTGGCGCTGCGGGCGGTCACCTCGGTCGACGGCATGACCGCCGACTATTACCCGTTCAGCCACGAGTTCCTCGGCGAAACCTCGACCCGGATCATCAATGAGGTCAAAGGCGTGAACCGTGTGTTCTACGACTGCACCTCGAAACCGCCGGGCACCATCGAAATGGAATAACCCCCCTTCTCTGAAAGGCGCGTCCACTGGGCGCGCCTTTTTCATTGCAGAGCCTGAGGGGCAACGCGACGGCAGAACAAGGCCCCCGAGGCTCCCACAAAAACGCAATCCACCTGTCGCCGCGCTGCGGGGTATTAGCGCAAGAAATCTCTGCGACATTTTTGCGTTTTCGGCTAGAAGCCCTTCTATGGGAAGAGTTTTACTGACAGGTACGATGCGCTGTGCGCCGCATGAGGTCGACGATGTCGTCGCCCTGCTGGATCTGCACCGGCGTCTTTCGCGAGCAGAACCGGGATGTCTGCAGTTCGATCTGTGGCAAGACGAACTCGATCCCTCGCTATTCCACGTGCATGAGGTGTTTCGCAGCGAATCCGATTTCGAGGCCCATCAAACCCGCACCCGCCGCTCTGACTGGTGGCGCATCACCCATGCGATGACGCGCAATTTTACTCGTTCCCCTGCATGAACACTGACGTGATGCCACAAACCGTGCCGCACCCTATGCGCGCGGCGCTTTGGATGCTGGGCGCGCTCTGCGGCTTTTCACTGATGGCCGTTTCCGGGCGTATGCTGTCCGGCTCTCTCGATACCTTCGAAATTCTCGGCTACCGGTCGTTTTTCGGCCTGCTGCTGGTGCTGGGCGTCGCGCTGGCCCGTCGCCGCACGCACGAGCTTCGCCCCCGCGCCATGCGTCTGCATCTGGGCCGCAATCTGGGCCATTTCTTTGCCCAGAACCTATGGCTTTATGCCCTGACACTGATCCCGCTGGCGCAGCTCTTTGCGCTCGAGTTTTCCTATCCGATCCTCGTGGGCCTTGGGGCCGCGCTGTTTCTGGGGGAACGGATGACGCCGCTACGAGCGCTGACGTCGCTCATCGGGTTCTGCGGCATTCTCATCGTCGCCCGCCCCTTTGGGGCCGACGGTCTGTCTCTGGGGCTGATCGCCGCCATGGTGTCGGCCTTTGGCTTTGCCGCCTCGGCCCTGTTCACAAAGCAATTGACACGCACTGTGGATGTGTCGGTGCTGGGGATCATGTTCTGGATGGTGACACTGCAACTGATCTTCGGCCTGGGGTGCGCCTTGCTCGATGGTCAGGTGTCGTGGCTCAGCCTGCAGGACCTTCCCTGGGTCATGATCTACGGCTTTGCCGGGCTGTGGGCCCATTTCTGCCTGACCACAGCGCTGAGCATCGCGCCTGCCTCCATCGTCACCCCCATGGATTTCCTGCGCCTGCCGCTGATCGCGGTGATCGGCATGCTGTTTTACAGCGAACCGCTGGATGGCTATGTCTTCCTTGGCGCCGTAATCATCTTTGGCGCCAATTACGCCAACATCCTGAACGAAACGCGCCGGCGCCGGGCACGCAATGGCAATTTCGGCAAGAAAACCACATAGAAAGACATTTTCGGTCTATGACGCGGCGTCAGAATTGCTTGAAAATGCGCGCACGCCTAGGCTGATTTCACAACAAGTGCGGCAAATCGCGCAACATTCGAAAAAATGATTCAGGATAGCGAGCCCCAGTGGCTCGTCAGGGATGGAGATCATGAAAAACACGTCAATTCTGGCTGCGGCACTCGCAGTCGGCGCCACAGGCGCATACGCAGGCGGTATGGATCGCTCAGGTCAGTCGATCGCACCGCTTTTCGAAACAGGCAGCTATGTTGAACTGAGCTTCGGCTCCGTGAGCCCGGATGTCTCAGGCACGCTCGGGGCCGATTCCGGTGACGTCACCCCCTCGTTCAGCATGGTGTCGGGTGCCTATAAACAAGACTTCAACGAACAGCTGTCCTTTGCGCTGATCATCGACCAGCCCTTTGGCGCGGACGTCGATTACGGCACAGGCACCGGCTATCCGATCGCAGGCTCCAACGCGTCGGTGGACACCACAGGCGTGACCGCGATCTTGCGCTACAAGTTCAATGATCGTTTCTCGGTCTACGGCGGTGTGCGCAACCTCTCCTCTGAAGGGGAAGTGCAACTTGTTCTGCCGCCAAGCGGGACGCCATACGAAATGACGACCAGCAACGAAAACGATTGGTCCTATCTGGTCGGTGTGGCCTATGAAATCCCGGACATCGCCCTGCGGGCGAGCCTGACCTACAACTCCGGCACGGATATTTCGTTTGATACCCATGAGGAATACGGGCCGGGTTTGGCAGCAACTCTGGACAGCACGATGGATGTGACCATGCCGAAGTCGATCAACTTCGATTTCCAGACCGGCATCGCGGCTGACACCTTGCTGATGTTCTCAGCCCGCTGGGTGGAATGGACTTCCACCACGATTGCTCCAGATGCCTACACTGGGCTCCTTACTCTCGCAGGCGCGGCTGACACAGACCTCGTGAACCACGACGACGACACGATTTCCTACACACTGGGTGTAGGCCGCCGGTTCAACGACAAGCTCTCCGGCTCTCTGTCCATCGGCTATGAAAAGGCCAATGGCGGCATCTCTGGCAACCTGTCGCCGACCGATGGCTACAAATCCATCTCAGCCGGCCTGAAATACCAGATCACCGAACAGACCGCGATCTCCGGTGGCGTCAGCTACGCCTGGATCGGGGACACGACCACCAGCATTGGCGGTGAATTCGAAGACAACAACGCCCTGGGTGTTGGCATCCGTCTGTCGCATCACTTCTGATCGCAGCAAAACCACAAGATCCGAAAGGCCCTGCATCCCTTGCAGGGTCTTTTTCCTGCGTGAGATTCAGCTCTGACGGGCACATATCACGCCTTGTGATGATCCGTTGCACAAGAAACGGATTGCCGAAACGACCGGCAGCGGCCAAAACCGGCCAGAGAATTCCGTCAGCACAAAGGTGCCCCATGGCCGCACAGAAACAGATCTCCTTGATGGCCTGGCTTGGACTGGCCGCGATGGGGCTTCTATGGGGAGGCTCGTTTCTGTCTGTGGCGCTCCTGAACCGGGAACTGCCGGTCTATTGGGTGGTTGCCGCGCGGGTCAGTATCGCTGCCGCTGTGCTTTGGTCCTATGTCCTGCTCAAACGCCTGCCCCTGCCACCGCTCAAACGCTACCTGTGGCGTTTTATCGTCGTGGGCACGCTCACCTCCGCCCTGCCCTTCATGCTGATCACCTGGGCGCAGCATCGTATCCCCTCGGGGCTGGCTGGCATTTTGAATGCCTCCACGGCGATTTTCGGCGTGCTTTTCGCCGCACTGTTTTTTGCCGATGAACGCCTGGGCTGGCGCAAAGGCAGCGGCGTCACGCTTGGGGTTTTGGGCATTATCACCGTCATCGGCCCCGACGCGCTGCGGGATTTCGACCTGACGTCGATGAGCCAGCTGGCGATGATCGCGGCCACCATGTCCTATGGCATTTCCAATGTCCTTGGGCGCAAGCTGATGGCCGGGCTGCGACCGCAGGTCGCCGCCGCCGGCATGCTATCAGGCGCTGCGGCCTTTGCCCTGCCGATGGCCTTTGTGCTGTCCGGCCCGCCGCCGCTGAGCCTGATGCCGACGACATGGGGCGCTTTGGCCTATCTGTCGATCATGGCCACGGGCCTCACCTATCTGATCTACTACCGGGTGCTGGCGGCTGCTGGTGCAGGCAACACCTCGCTGACCACGCTGATCGTCGCGCCGGTGTCCATCACCCTTGGGGCAATCGTCTTGGGAGAAAGCCTGTCGCCTGCGGCCTACCTCGGATTTTCCCTGATCGCCCTGGGGCTTTTGGTCATCGACGGGCGCCTGTTGCGGCGTGTTTCACGCGGGTGAGTTCCGCGAAACCTCTTGCCCAGCCGCGCGTCCCATGGCAGGCAGGAGCCGTTCAACAGGGGCGACCAGATGACATATACTTCGGGTGACGACTGGCGGGGGGCCGCCACCAAACGGATCATTCTTTTCGGCATGTCAGGCCTTGGGAAAACGCATATTTCCCAAATGCTGCGCGACACCGGCGCGTGGTATCACTATTCCGTCGATTATCGGATCGGTACGCGTTATCTCGGCGAGGCGATTGACGACAACCTTAAAAAAGCCGCCATGCAGCTGCCGTTTCTGCGCGACCAGCTGATGACGGATTCCATCTGCGTCAAAGCCAAAGTGTCCTTTAACAACCTCGCCCCGGTGTCCCATTATCTGGGCAAGCCCGGCGCGCCTGCGCAGGGCGGCATTCCGATGGAGGCGTTCCGCCAGCGTCAGGAGCTGTTCCGGGCCGCCGAAGAAGCCGCACTGCTCGACACCGGTCATTTCATTGACCGCGCCCAGGACATCTACGGCTATCCGCATTTCGTCTGCGACACTGGCGGTTCGATTTGCGAATGGGTCGACCCCGACGATCCCAATGATCCGATCCTGAGCGCGCTGTCGCAAGAGGCGCTGCTGGTCTGGATCGAAGGCACGGAGGCCCATACCGAAGAACTGATCCGCCGGTTTGACCGTGCGCCCAAACCGATGGCCTATCAGCCGGAGTTTCTGACCACCGTCTGGCAAAGCTATCTGGAAGAAAACGGGCTGTCAGAAACCGATGTGAACCCGGATGACTTCATCCGCTACACCTATGCCCGTGCCCTGGCCCATCGTCAGCCCCGCTACCGCGCCATGGCTGATCGCTGGGGCGTCACCATCCAGGCGGAAGATCTTGCAAAAGCACTGTCGCCCGCGGCCTTCGTGGATTTGATCGGGGCGGCGCTTGATAAAAAGCATCCTGCAGCCTAAATTCCGATCCTTACCATTTTAGGAGACTGTTATGCCGATCACCCTGCCCGAAACGCTTCCTGCCTATGATGTTCTCTCTGCCGAGGGCGTCATGGTCATGGGCGAAGGCCGGGCGGCACGGCAGGATATTCGCCCGCTGAAAATCGGCCTGCTGAACCTGATGCCGAAAAAGATCCAGACGGAGAACCAGTTTGCCCGTCTGATCGGTGCGACACCGCTGCAGATCGATTTTCACCTGATCCGCATGAGCGAGCATCAGACCCGCAACACCGCAGCCGAGCATATGGAACAGTTCTACCGGCCGTTTTCCGAGGTCAAAGCCAGTGGTGAGAAATTCGACGGTCTGGTCATCACTGGCGCGCCGATTGAACACCTGCCCTTTGAAGAGGTCACCTATTGGGACGAGTTGAAAGAGGTTTTCGACTGGACCCAGAGCCATGTTCATTCGACCTTCGGCGTGTGCTGGGGCGGCATGGCGATGATCAACTATTTCCATGGCGTGCAGAAACACCTGCTGAGCGAGAAAGCCTTTGGCCTGTTTCGGCAGAACAATCTGGCCCCGGCCTCGCCCTATCTGCGCGGGTTCTCGGATGAATGCTACATCCCCGTCAGCCGCTGGACCGAGATGCGTCAGGCCGAGATCGACGCGGTGCCCTCGCTGATCCCGCTTCTGGGGTCCGATATCACAGGGCCTTGCCTTGTGCAGGACCCCAATCACCGGGCGCTCTACATCTTCAACCATTTCGAATATGACACCGGCACCCTGCTGGAGGAATATCGGCGCGATGTGGAAAGTGGACAGGAGATTATCCTGCCGCAGCATTATTTCCCCAACGACAATCCGGATCTGCGTCCGGTGAACCGCTGGCGATCCCATGCGCATTTGCTCTATGGCAACTGGATCAACGAGATCTACCAGACGACAACCTACGACATGACGCAAATTGGCTCTTGAGACGGCGGCATTTCTACTGGCAAGTGCCGGGTTCGCCGGTCTGACAGCCAAACGCGCGAAACGACGCGGGACGGCGGCCATGCAGGCCGCGCCGCGGCGGGGAAACATCGTGACGCTGCCCAATGGCCAGTCCATCCACATCGAAACCCATGGTCCCGCAGAGGCCCCACCGCTGGTCATGATCCATGGCGCCTCGGGATCGGCCTATGACATGACGTTCCGGATCGCGCCTGCGCTGTCGGACCGCTACCGACTGTACATCGTGGATCGTCCAGGGTTCGGGTATTCCTCTCTGCCCGAAGACGAAAGCCTGTCGGCACAGGCGCGCGACATCCGCGCGGCGGTGGCGCAACTGGAACAGCGCAAACCCATGGTGCTAGGACAAAGCTACGGCGGCGCTGTGGCCCTGACATGGGCGCTGGAAGCCGAATGCAGCCTATCGGGGCTGGTGCTGGTCTCAGCCCCCTCGCATGACTGGGCCGGGGTGGCTCCGCTGTTGCACCGGACACTGGCCACGCCGGGCCTTGGTGCGCTCGGCGCCTGGCTGATCGCGGCCTGGGTGCCGCGCTTTGTGATCTCGCGCGAACTCGACCGGGTATTCCATCCCGAAGGCGCACCCGAAGGCTATGAGCGCCATTTCCAACCGGAACTGTCCCTGCGGCCCGCCACCCAGCGCGTCAACGCCCGCCAGCGTGTGCAGCTGCAACGGCAAATCCAGAAAATGGAAGTCCAGTACCCGCGCCTGCGCCTGCCCATCGAAGCCGTGCATGGTCTGGAGGATGAAACCGTCTATTTCGTGATCCACGCCTTGGGCATTGATCGGGACGTGAAATCTGCGCATATGAGCGCGCTCACGGGCGTCGGGCATATGCCCCACCACACCCACCCCGAGGCGGTCACCGCCGCGGTGGAGCGCTTAACGGCGCGTGTTGCATTGCACTGAAGGCGCAAAAGCCGCATAGTGTTAAGACCCTTAACACGAAGGCCAAGATATGACCGATCTCCCCTTTGATGGCGCAATTTCAAAGTTTTACGAAGAAGAAGCCCCAAAAAGCATCCATGATGCGGTCGATGAGGGGCGCAAGAAAGACATCCTGTCTCCCAGCTATCCCTATGATCGCTGGCTGGATAAGGACGCCTACAAAGACGCTTTGGAAAGCCTGCAACTTGAGCTGGTCAAAATGCTGTCAGATGTGCGCGCCACAGGCAAGCGCATCGTCGTCGTGTTTGAAGGACGCGATGCCGCCGGCAAGGGGGGCACCATCAAACGGTTTCGTGAAAACCTGAACCCGCGCGCGGCCCGCGTCGTGGCCCTGTCCAAGCCCAACGACCGCGAAGCCGGCGAATGGTATTTCCAGCGCTACATCGAACATCTGCCGACGACAGGCGAAATCGTGCTTTTCGACCGCAGCTGGTACAACCGTGGCGTTGTGGAAAAAGTCTTTGGATTCTGCACCGACAAAGACCGGGAAAAGTTCTTTGATCAACTGCCCGGATTTGAGGAGATGCTGGTGTCCGAAGGCATTCAGCTTTTCAAGATCTGGCTCAATGTCGGGCGCGCGGAGCAGCTGCGGCGCTTTCTGGCGCGGGAAAGCGATCCGCTGAAACAGTGGAAACTCTCGTCGATCGATGTCGAAGGCCTGCGCAAATGGGACGCCTATACCAAGGCCATTTCGGAAACCATGGAACGGTCCCACACCGACGTGGCGCCCTGGACGGTGATCCGGTCAGACGACAAATATCGCGCGCGTCTGAATGCGATCCGTTCCGTGCTCAACAAGATCGACTACAAGGGCAAGGACAAGAAAAACATTGGCGATATCGACGAAGAGATCGTCGATGGGCCCGGCCTTCTGATCACCGGTGACGTCGACGAATGACCAAGAAGCGCGGCTATCACCACGGCAATCTGCGACAGGCTTTGATCGAGGCCGCGCTGACGCTGATCGAGGACAAGGGGCCCACGGGCTTTTCCCTGTCCGAGGCGGCGAAAACCGCCGGTGTCACGCCCGCAGCGGTCTACCGGCATTTTGAAGGGCGCGAAGATCTGATCGCCGAGATTGCCTTTCAGGGCTTTGAGGTCTTCGCCGATCTTCTGGAATACGCCTATGAAACCGGGCAGCCTTCGGCGATGGCCTCTTTTGAGGCCACGGGGCGCGCCTATCTGGCCTTTGCCCGCAAATACCCCGGTCATTATGTGGCCATGTTCGAAAGTGGCATTTCAACCCAGCGCACGCCGGAACTGTATCAGGTCGCGACCCGTGCGCTTGGTGTTCTGGAGCGCGCAGCCGAACATCTCACCGCGCCCATGCCTGCCGCGACACGTCCGCCAGCCCAGATGGTGGCCGCCCATGTCTGGGCCATGAGCCACGGCGTAGTCGAGCTGTTTGCCCGGGGCACCCCCGGACAAAAATCCCCCTATTCACCTGAAGATCTTCTGGAAAGCGGCATCGGCATCTACTTGCGTGGTCTGGGGCTGGTGCCCCACGACCACTAAGGCCACGGCCTGCTGCGTGCCAAGGCTGCGTTCAGCCGAACACGACCAAAGCGCCCGGTGACCAGCTGATGCGGGCGCGGGTTCCAACCTCAAGCACATCGCGGCCAAAAAGGTTGCGCATCGACAGTCGGACGGTCTTGTCCACACCATCGAATTTGACGTCGTAATAGGTCATATCTCCATAATAGACGACCTCTTCGATGGTGCCCGGGGCCTCGCGGTGCGTGGCGCTTTGGCCTTCGTAAAGGATGGTGAGCGTCTCTGGCCGGAATCCCACGCTGGCCTCGCCCTCTGGGAAGCCTTCTGGGCATTGTTCGGCGCTCACTTCGGTCTCGCCCAGCCCTGCGACCTGAACAATCCGTTGCCCCTCCGGCCCAATCCGACAGGTTGCGGGCAGAAAGTTCATCACGCCGATGAAATCGGCCACACGTTTGGTCTTGGGGCGCCGATAGAGCACCTCCGGGTCATCGCATTGCGCGATCTCGCCCTCAAACATCACCGCGATGCGGTCGGACATAACCAGCGCCTCTTCCTGATCGTGGGTCACCAGAATAAAGGTGATGCCAACCTCACGCTGCAGCTTGATCAACTCCACCTGCATTTGTTCGCGCATTTTGCGGTCCAGCGCCGACAGCGGTTCATCCAGCAGCAGAACCTTGGGTTTCAGCACCAGCGCACGTGCCAATGCCACCCGTTGACGCTGCCCGCCCGACAGCGCATGGGCGGCGCGGTTGCCGTATCCGGCAAGTCCGACCATCGCCAGAGCATCCTCGACCACTTTGGCCTTATCAGCCTTTGACAGACCCGATTTGCGCAGCCCGAAACCGACGTTTTCGGCCACGCTCAAATGCGGGAAAATGGCGTAGGACTGAAACACCATATTGGTCGGGCGCCGGTTGGCGGGCACGCGCAGCATGTCCTTGCCACCGATCACCACGACACCGCTGTCGTAATCTTCGAACCCGGCAATGGTGCGCAACAGCGTGGTCTTGCCGCAGCCCGAAGGCCCTAGGAGCGAAAAGAACTCACCTTCCTGAATGGTCAGGGAAATGTCGCGCAGCGCATGATAATCGCCATAGTGCTTTTGCACATGCTGCAGTGAGATCAGCGGTGCACCCGTCGTTGGGGTTTTGGTCTTGGTCGTCATGTCAGAGGAATCCCCCGGAGTCCTTGATGCCCGCGCGTTTGGCGCCGCGGCGGCGGAAATATTCAGCGATGGTGATCAGCAAAATCGACAGCACCACCAGGATCGTGCCAAGCGCCATCACTGCAGGCAAGAGCTTGGGAAAACGCAGCATGGAGAACAGATAGACCGGCAAGGTCGGATCAGCCCCCGTCAGGAAAAAGGCGATAATGAATTCATCCATCGAGATGGTGAACGAAATCAGCAATGCCGAAATGATCCCCGGCATGACCAATGGCAGGGTCACACGACGAAAGGTCGACACGGGTGTTTCGCCCAGATCAAAGGCCGCCTCTTCCAGCGATGGATCCAGCGCCGCAAAGGCGGAATTCAGAATGGCAATGGCAAAGGGCGTACAGATCAGCGTATGGCCCGCGATCACCGACCAAGCCCCGGTGGAAAAGCCCATCCGCATGATCACCACCAGAAGCGACACCGCCACAATGATCTCGGGCAGAACCAGCGGTAGCATGATGAACCCCATGATGCCCTTTTGCCCCGGAAAGCTGTAGCGCGTTGACGCCATGGCCGCAAAAACACCAAAGCCGGTGGCCAACACAGCAGAGGACACTGCGATCTTCAGTGAATTGAACAGGGCATTGTGCATCTCGGTGATCTCGAGCAGCGCATCGAACCATTCCGTGGTGAAACCGGTCAGCGGAAAGGCGATGATCGTCGAACTGTTGAACGCAAAGAGCGGCAACAGAAAGATCGGTGCATAGAGAAAAATCAGATAGAAGATGGCGTAGAGCTTCAGCGTTTTCATTTGCGGCGCCCTCCCGCGCGTTTGCCACCCGCGGCGCGCGCGCCGGCCAGCATGAACACGATGGCAATCACCGCTACGATGAGCATGGCCAGCACCGCCAGCGTCGCCCCCAAGGGCGCATTGTTAAGGCGCAGGAACTGGGTCTGGATCATATTCGCGATCATCAGCCCGCCCGGCCCGCCGACCAGCCGCGGGGTCACATAGTCCCCAATGGTCGGAATGAACACGATCAACACGGCCGCCACCACACCGGGTGCCGCCAGCGGCAGGGTCACCCGCAAAAAGGTCATTGTCCGGCTTTCGCCAAGATCGCGGGACGCCTCCAGCAAGGAGCGGTCGATTTTCTCCAGCGCCACGAAAATCGGCAGGATCGCAAAGGGCGCATAGGCATGGGCCAGCGTGATCACCACCGCATTGACGTTGTAAAGGATGAAGGTCAGCGGCTCGTCGATGATCCCGGTGACGGTCAGCGCCGAATTCAGAACCCCATTGTACCCTAGGATCACTTTCCACAGGAACACGCGGATCAGATAGGAGGTCCAGAACGGGATGGTGATCAAAAAAATCCAGAGCGACTTATGCTCGGGCTTCACCCCGAAAGACACGAAATAGGCAATCGGAAAGGCCAGCAGAACAGTGATCAGCGTCACCAGCCCAGAGACCATCAGCGATCGCAGCATGAGCTGGCGATAGAGCGGATCGGAAAGCGCCTCGCGGTAGTTGGCAAGCGTAAAGGCCGTGTCGAAGTCGCGAATGCCTGTCTGCGTCCAGAAGGAAATGACGAAGATCGCCAGAAGCGGGACCGCCAGAAGCAGCAGGGCGTACAGGGCGGTCGGCGAAACAAGCAACACACCGATCCCCTGATCGGACCGGAAAAAACGTCTGAGCCGGGTGTCCCGTGGCATGCAGTCTTCGTCCTCGCGCACAGCAATTCACATGGCGCCACAGGGAAGTTCCGACCAGCCTGATCCTGACCTCGCCCCGGCGCGTCCTTGTGATCGTTCCCGACTTTTCCGCGCCATTGCAAGCGGTTTCATCAGGTGACGCGAAGTTGCAGAAAAAATCTTCGTGGGAGCGCGCTCGAGCGACCAGCAAAGAGGCAGCTTGTAAACTCCGCACCAACCTCTTCGGAGCACATGAAAAAGGCCGCCCGAAGGCGACCTTTCGTATTTCTGTTCCGAAGAAACGTCTTAGCGTTTGGAGAACTGGAAGGAACGGCGAGCTTTGCGCTTACCGAATTTCTTCCGTTCAACAACACGCGAGTCGCGGGTCAGGAAGCCAGCGGCTTTCAGCGGCGCGCGAAGCTCCGGGTTATAGAGCTGCAGTGCTTTGGAAATGCCGTGTTTCACAGCACCGGCCTGACCGGACAGACCGCCGCCTTTGACGGTGGCAACCACGTCGAACTCGCCTTCAACACCGGCGACGGTGAAGGGCTGACGCAGGATCATCTGCAGAACCGGACGTGCAAAGTAGACGTCTTGGTCTTTGCCGTTGACGGTGACCTTGCCGGAGCCCGGCTTGATCCAGACGCGGGCAACCGCGTCTTTACGTTTACCGGTCGCATAGGAGCGGCCCAGTTCGTCACGGACGGGTTCACGGGGCGCAGCAACTTCAACAACGGCTTCGCCACCGGCGACGGCGTTCAGCTCGTCGAGGGATTTGATTTCTTCAGCCATGATTATGCGCTCCGAGTGTTTTTCTTGTTCATGGACTTCACGTCCAGAACTTCGGGGTTCTGAGCTTCATGCGGATGCTCGGCACCGGCGTAGACGCGCAGGTTGGTCATCTGCTGACGGGACAGTTTGCCGCCCGGAAGCATACGCTGCACAGCTTTGGTCACGACGCGTTCCGGATGCGCACCCTCAAGGATCTGCTGCATGGTGCGGTTTTTGATGCCGCCCGGATGGCCGGTGTGCCAGTAGAAACGCTTATCGGTGCGTTTCTTGCCGGTCAGCTGGATTTTGTCAGCGTTGATCACGATGACATTGTCACCCATGTCCTGGGACGGGGTGAAGGTGGCTTTGTGTTTGCCACGCAGACGCATAGCGACGATGGATGCGAGACGGCCCAAAACGATACCTTCGGCATCGATAATGATCCATTTCTTATCTACGTCCGCCGGTGTTGCGGAGAAAGTTTTCATAGGTCTACCCTTACGAATGGGAATTCGGATGGGCGTGTTCTAATGATTTACAGCGCCACGTCAAGCGCGTTAAATCCAAATTATACATTTAAATTCAAAGGTTTAAAAAATAGGTATTATTTTACCCCAATTTTTCGGCCGCTTTGCAATCGCAAGGCCTCTTTTCAGAGATCGCGTGGGGCAAAAATCGGCTGCACGACGCGATTGCACTGTGTCATAGTCGGATCGCCTGCGGTCTTCCATATCGGATTGCCGCCCCGCCCCGCGCCAGCCAAAGGACCCAGCCATGCGCCACATGCCCCGTGTCACCGATTACCTCAAACAAATCGTCTATGGCGGCAACGACGGGATCGTCACCACCTTTGCGATCGTCGCGGGCTTTGCCGGCGCGGACGCCAGCGGCACAGGTCAGATCGGAACGCTGGCGGTTCTCGTCTTTGGTCTGGCCAATCTCTTTGCCGATGCAACCTCAATGGGGTTGGGAGAGTTCCTGTCAGCCCGGGCAGCACGCGACATGTCACAGCGCAGACGTGCGCCGCTGCTACGCGATCCGTCGCGCCAGTTGCAACCGCTCATCAACCATCTGACCGCGCACGGGCTGACCACTCTGGACGCCACGACCCTGGCATCTCTGGCGGCGAAATCGCCCGATCTTCTGGCCGATCTGACGCTCTCGCATCTGGAAGGTCTGGAAGATCCCGGACAGGGGCCGCTCTGGCCACGTGCCCTGATCACCTTTATCGCATTCGTCAGTTTCGGCACCATCCCCTTGCTGCCTTACCTGCTCAGTGCGCCTGCCGCGAACCCCATCGGTCTGGCCTCTGTCGCCACGCTGATCGCCCTCGCGTTGCTGGGGTTGCTGCGCCATCGGGCCACCCGCGCGGGGCTGCTGCGCTCTGTCGGGGAAACCGTGGCCGTGGGCAGCATCTGCGCCCTCGTCGCCTATTTTGTCGGTATTCTGGTGGCCGCCATCGGCTGAACACCGCCTGCAATATGAAAAGCAGGGCGATCTAACGACCGCCCTGCCCCATTGCATGCCTGATTTTCTGTCCACGCGGGGAGATCAGAAGCGGAAGGTCCCACCAATCTGGATCGTGCGACCGCGACCACCGATCCCGGACCCGCCCATCAGATCTTCGCCCGTGTCCCCAATGCCGGTGCCTGCCTCGCGGTAGAAGGTGTCGGTCAGGTTTTCCACGCTGGCGAACACCTCGAATGTATCCGTCACCTGCCAGGACCCGTAGAGATCGATCAGAGTGTAATCATCCAGATCCACCAGCGTGCCACTCATATCACCGAAGGACTGCATGGTCGCCACCTTGCTGTCGCCAACATAGCGCACGCGCGCACCGATTTTGGCATCGCCGTCCAGCAGCTTCATGCCCAGATCAAGCGTGGCATATGCGTCGGGCAATTCACCATATTGGTCCTGCCCAAAGCCCGCCTGTTCGGCAATCGGCTGATCGGTGTCCGACACGGTCAGTGCAAGGCTGCCAAAGAAGCGCGGCCCGTCATAGCCCGCCGAAAGCTCTACGCCCTGCATCTTGGTTGTGCCATCGACATTGATGTAGCGCACTTCATCGTCGGCGTCGGTCTGATAGGTGATATAATCCTCAATATCGGAGCGGAAGGCCGTGAGACCGCCCCAGAACGGACCCGAAGCATAGGCCAGACCAAGCTCAAACGTGTCGGCTTTTTCGGCCTCCAGATCAGGATTGGTGTAGATGGTGCTGGAACCTGTTGCATGCGAGCCGCCGCCGTAGAACATCTCGGTCGCCGTGGGCGCACGCATGGTGCGGGCATAAGACGCCGACAGGGACAGAGCGTCGTTCAGATGGTAAGTGGCCGACAGCGACGGGTTCCATTCACCATCATCACGCGACACGTTTTCCTCATCAATCACACCGCTCAGCTCATAGGCATCATAGCGCAACCCGGCCGCCAGATCCCATGCGCCCAGAATGTAGACGCCGTTGAAAAATGCCCCCGATTTGGTCAATTCCCCATCGGCATTGGAGCCGCCCAGTTCGTTCACCTCAAAATCATTGCGGGCAATGGCCAGACCATAGGTCATCTCCAGAGAACCACCCGACAGCGCCAGACGGCTGGTGTTGCTGATATTCGCCCCGGTGCTGCGATCGGTCCCCGCGCGTCCGATATAGGTGGAGCTGCTCACGTCATCGTCCTCGGGGAAGTTGAAATCGAGGTCCTGCCAATAGACATTTGCTGTCACATCAATCAGCGCGTTTGCGGGATTGTAGTGCAGATCGGCAGAGACGCTTTGACGTTGGGTGTCCCAGATATATCCCGACCCGCTCACCGGGAAGAAGGTGTTGTCATAGCTTTGCGCAGTCAGGTTGATTTCCGTATCCGCATTGGGCCGGAACCGCAGTTTGGCAAGGATGCTGCGCGGCTCGTCCTGATAGTATTCGCTGGTCTCAGTGCCGTGCCCATCTTGGAACGGGCCGTTGTTATAGCCGCTGACCGCCGCCATCGCGCCCCATTCCGCACCGCTTTCGGTGCTGCCCTGAATGGCGCCGGCGAGGGTCGCAGCAACGTCTTTGCCGTTGTTGCCAAAGGTCAGCTTGACCATTCCGCCGGTGTTGGCGCCGTCCCGGAGCACATCATCGATGCCAATGGTCCGGAAATTGGCGGCCCCCGCCAGCGCGCCCAGACCGTCAGCCCCAGCCACAGCCCCCTTGGCGATGTCCGCAGTCGTAATCAACCCCGGATCGACAAAGACCTGATCGTCAAAGGAGCCGTTGTGGCCAGACATGTTGCGAAAGGTCTGCGGAATGCCGTCGATCATCGTGTTGACCCGGCCGAAGCCTTGCAGGCCGCGGATGTTCACCGCCACAGTGGGGTTGTCGGAGGGCGAACGGGTGAAGGCCCCCGGCGTCGCACGCAGCGCGGTGCCGATGTCGCCACCGTATTGTTCGGTCAGGACCTCGCCCGCGACCTCGGTCACACCGTTCGGTGTCAGGGTCTCGACCGCACCATCGGCGGCTTCATCCGGGTTTTCGATCACGATAGGCGCGAGATCCTCGATCACTTCCTGCGCCAAAAGCGCACTTGGCATGGTCGACAGCAAGAGCGCAGACGTCACCCCGGCGACGCCCGCCGCCCGTTTGGGCCAGCAGTTCTGATTAGACATTGGGTTCCCCTCAGAGAGATTTTTGTTTTGTGAGCGTGTCTGGGGAGCCAATGCTGCCTGGACCCATGCGCTACGGCATGGCGTGATTGCGCCTCGATATCAGCGCGCAAAGCACTGAAAAGACGCTTTCCCGCGACATTGAAGCCCGAAAGCTATCAGGAACCGGCAACACCGGTCCGCACGAGAAATCCCAAGCTGCATATTTTTTCTTATTATTTTTGTCAAGTTTTACATTTCACGCTAGAGATGCGGCGTTGCTGCAGCGCAACAACCGCAAAGAGCCAAAGCGCCTTGGGCTACGCAGGCCCGCGTGCAAACCAGTGCGCAAAGAATTAGTATACCAATGTATACCGCCCTTTCCAAAGCCATGGAAATGCGCTATGAGTCGCGCGACTCTCCCCAATCCTCCTAGGAGCGCAGACCCATGACGAAGATCAAGGTAGAAAACCCCATTGTAGAAATGGACGGCGATGAAATGACCCGCATCATGTGGGACTTCATCAAACAGAAACTGATCCTGCCCTATCTCGATCTCGACCTTCTCTATTACGATCTGGGCATCGAAGAGCGTGACCGCACCGAAGACCAGATCACCATCGACGCCGCGATGAAGACCAAAGAGGTCGGCGTGGCCGTGAAATGTGCGACCATCACCCCGGACGAAGCCCGCGTCGAAGAATTCGGCCTGAAAAAGATGTGGCGCTCACCCAACGGGACGATCCGCAACATCCTGGGCGGCGTGGTGTTCCGCCAGCCGATCATCTGCCGCAACGTGCCGCGCCTTGTGCCCGGCTGGACCGACCCCATCGTGGTTGGTCGTCACGCCTTTGGCGACCAGTATAAAGCCACCGATTTCCGGTTCCCTGGCAAGGGGCAACTGACGATGAAATTCGTCGGCGAAGACGGCACGGAGATTGAGAAAGTCGTTTATGACGCGCCATCTGCCGGTGTGTTCCAGGCGATGTACAACCTCGACGACAGCATTCGCGATTTCGCCCGGGCCTCGCTCAACTATGGTCTGAACCTTGGCTGGCCGGTGTATCTGTCCACCAAGAACACCATCCTCAAAGCCTATGACGGGCGCTTCAAGGACATCTTCGAAGAAGTCTATGAGGCCGAATTTGCCGAAGAGTTCAAAAAGGCCGGAATCTGGTACGAACACCGGCTGATCGACGACATGGTGGCTTGCGCCATGAAATGGTCCGGCAAATTCGTCTGGGCCTGTAAGAACTACGATGGCGACGTCCAGTCCGACACCGTTGCGCAGGGTTTTGGGTCTCTGGGTCTGATGACCTCGCAACTGATGACCCCCGATGGCAAGATCGTCGAGGCCGAAGCGGCCCACGGCACCGTCACCCGCCACTATCGCCAGCATCAGGCGGGCGAGGCCACCTCGACCAACTCGATCGCCTCGATCTATGCCTGGACCGGCGGCCTGAAGCACCGCGCCAAGCTCGACAACAATGAACAGCTGATGCGCTTTGCCACCACCCTGGAAAAAGTCATCGTCGACACCGTCGAAAGCGGCTTCATGACCAAGGACCTCGCCCTGCTTGTCGGCCCCGATCAGAGCTGGCTGACCACCATGGGCTTCCTTGAAAAAATCGATGAGAACCTGAACAGGGCGCTGGCAGGCTAAGCCGCTGCATCACCGCACAAATTTCATGCAAATGCACAAGGCCGGGGCAACAACCCCGGCCTTTTTGCCTCACGGACCTTGCCCTCGGCCCTCGCGGTCGACAAAACTGGCGACGCTGCCGCGCTCAAGCCTTCGCCAGAGCCAGCCGTTTCACCCGCCACAACGGGGCAGAAACAGAGATTTGACGACCACAAGCGAAAGACCCACAGAGGCTCCTCATGAAGAAATTTACCCTCTCCGCCCTGATTGCCAGCCTGATGGCATCCCCTGCCCTGGCCCATTTGCCACCGGAACAACATGGTTCCTTTATGGCCGGCGCCTCGCATCCGCTCTTTGGCTTGGATCACATTCTGGCCATGGTGGCCGTTGGCATCTGGGCACTGCAGATTGGCGGTCGCGCCATCTGGGCCGTGCCCGCGGGCTTCGTCGGCGCAATGACGCTGGGCTATATCGCGGCTGGATTGGGCGCGCCGCTGCCGGTGGTTGAACCGACCATTCTGGCCTCGACCCTTGTCTTTGGCCTGCTGGCCACCTTTGCTCTGAAACCGGGCCTGGCGGCAGGCATCGCGATTGCCGCGTTTTTCGGCCTGTTCCATGGTCACGCCCACGGCGCCGAACTTGGCTCGGCGACCGCACTGAACTTCGGTCTTGGGTTCATCCTGGTCACAGCCCTGCTGCACGCCACCGGCGTCACACTCGGTCAGCTGCTGGCCAAGGCGCACCCCTACGCCCCGCGCGTTCTGGGCGCCGCCTCGACCCTGCTGGGCGCTTCGCTGATTTTCGGCTGAGCCGCCCGTTCACAAACTGCAATCTTTCTTCGCAGCCAACCCATGTTGGCTGCGATTTTTTTTAGCATTCCTGCGTCAGTGAGACTCTGTTTGCGCCTTCAATGCGACGCCACTGGACAGGTCAGCAATGCTGTCCTAGATGTGAGCCATGCCAGCACCTGTTCCGATTCCGCAATCCGCCCAGAAACACAGCGTCCTTGAAGATCTTCAAGGGTTCTCGATCGCGCTGATCACCACGGCGATCGGGTTGGTTATCATTGCCCAGCTCGGCTTCATCACCGGGCAAACCGCCGGGCTCGCGCTGGTGATTTCCTATCTGACGGGCTATTCCTTTTCCTGGGTCTTCTGGCTCATCAACATCCCTTTTTATGCGCTGGCCTGGTTTCGCATGGGCACGGAATTCACCGTCAAATCCGCGCTTTGCGTCACAGTCTTGTCGGTTCTGGTGGCGATCATTCCCGACTGGATGTCCTTTGAACATCTTGATCCGCTGTTTGGCACCGTCGCCTTTGGCATTCTCACGGGCTACGGCCTGCTGGGCACCTTTCGCCACAAAGGATCTCTGGGCGGTCTGGGCGTTGTCGCGCTTTACGCGCAGGACCGCTTCGGCATCCGGGCCGGGATCGTGCAGCTGGGGTTTGACGCCGTACTCTTTACCGTCGCTTTCTTCCTTTTCGAACCGAGCCGGGTTCTGTATTCCCTTCTGGGCGCGGTGATCCTGAATGGTGTGATTGCCTTCAATCACCGCCGTGATCGCTATATCGCGGATTGAACGTAGAGCGCCCCAGAGACGGAGACCCCATATGGCCCAGCCCGATGCCCGCCAGACGCCGGAAGGCGAACACCACAGGCTGTTCGAGGATGCGCAAGGCCTGCTGTTCGGCACCATCATGTGCTCTTTTGCCCTGCTGCCCCTGCGCACATTGGGGCTTATCACCGGACAGATTGCTGGCTTTGCCGTGCTGGTATCCTATGTCACCGGCTGGCCCTTTGGCTGGATCTTCTTTGTGGCCAACCTGCCCTTCTACTGGTTCGGCTACAAACGCCTCGGCCTGCGCTTCATGCTGAAAACCTTTGCTTCGGTCGCCATGCTGTCGGTGTTCACCGAATGGTTTCCCTCGTTGGCCAGTTTTGAAAATCTCAACCCGCTGTTCGGCGCAGTCATCTTCGGATTTGCGACCGGCGCCGGTCTGTTGGCAATTTTCCGGCACGGCGGCTCGCTGGGCGGGATCGGCATCATCGGTCTCTATATTCAGGACGCGACCGGATTTAAGGCGGGCTACGTGCAGCTAATCTTTGATGCCTGCCTGTTCGTTGCCGCCTTCTTCATCCTGCCGCTGCCGCTGGTGATCTATTCCTTGGTCGGCGCGGTTGTCGTTAACCTTGTCATCGCCATCAATCACCGCAAGGATCGCTACATCGCGATGTGACCCCGGTTCAGGCCCTTCAAGGATCGCCCCCATGCCCAAACATTATCTGTTCCTGCTTGCTGCGATCCTCTCCGAGGTGATCGGCACCTCAGCGCTGAATGCCTCGCAGCAGTTTACCCGGCTGGTGCCTTCGGCTGTGGTGATCATCGGATACGGCCTGTCCTTCTATTTTCTGTCGCATACGCTCAAGGTCATGCCCGTCGGCATCGTCTATGCCATCTGGTCTGGCCTCGGGATCGTCTTCATCACGCTGATCGGATTGGTGATCTTTGGCCAGAAAATCGATCTGGCCGCTGCTCTGGGCATGGGACTGATCCTTGCGGGCGTTCTGGTCATTCACATCTTCTCCAAAACCGTCGGGCACTGAATATCGGCACATATTGGGGTTTTTCCGCACCCATGCGCTTTAAAGCTGGTGTTTTCTGCCTTTGCAGGGTAGGCGCGTGGCAAGACATGTTTGACACGGAAAACGCACCCTATGGATCTTCGTAATATCGCCATCATCGCTCACGTGGACCACGGCAAAACCACGCTTGTGGACGAGCTTCTGAAACAGTCTGGAACCTATCGGGAAAACCAGACCACCACAGAACGCGCCATGGACAGCAATGACCTGGAACGCGAACGCGGGATCACCATCCTCGCCAAAGCGACGTCGGTCGAATGGAAAGGCCATCGCATCAACATCGTGGACACGCCCGGCCACGCCGACTTTGGCGGTGAGGTCGAACGCATCCTGTCCATGGTCGATGGTGTTGTGCTGCTTGTCGACGCCGCCGAAGGCCCGATGCCGCAAACCAAATTCGTAACCTCCAAAGCGCTCGCGCTCGGGCTGCGCCCGATCGTGGTTCTCAACAAGGTCGACAAACCCGACGCCGAACCCGACCGCGCATTGGACGAATGTTTCGATCTCTTTGCCTCGCTCGATGCGGACGACGACCAACTGGATTTCCCGCATCTCTATGCCTCCGGTCGTTCCGGGTGGTGTGACGCGGAACTGGACGGGCCGCGCAAGAATCTTGATGCGCTGTTCAACCTGATCCTGAACCACGTTCCGGCCCCGAAACAGCTCAGACATCAGGACGAGCCGTTCAAGATGCTCGCCACCACGCTGGGGTCCGACCCGTTCCTAGGCCGCCTGCTCACCGGTCGTGTCGAAAGCGGCAAGATCAAAGCCGGCGCCACCGTTCAGGCCCTGACGCGCAATGGCCAGAAAATCGAACAATTTCAGGTCAAGAAAATTCAGGCTTTCCGCGGTCTTGCCATGGCCGAAATCGACGAGGCCATTGCAGGCGATATCGTGTCGCTCTCCGGCATGTCCAAGGCCACCGTGTCCGACACGATTTGTGCGCTGGAAATCGATGAGCCGCTGGAAGCCCAGCCGATCGACCCGCCGACCATCACCGTCACCTTCGGCATCAACGACAGCCCGCTGGCCGGTCGCGAAGGCAAAAAGGTGCAGTCGCGCGTCATCCGCGACCGCCTGATGAAAGAAGCCGAAGTCAACGTGGCCATCAAGGTCAAGGATACCCCCGGCGGCGAAGCCTTCGAGGTCTCCGGGCGCGGCGAATTGCAGATGGGCGTTCTGATTGAAAACATGCGCCGCGAAGGCTTCGAACTGTCGATCTCGCGCCCGCAGGTGATCATGAAGGAAGAAAACGGCCAGCGCATGGAGCCGGTCGAAGAAGTCACCGTCGACGTGGATGACGAATACTCCGGTGCAGTGATCGAAAAACTGACCGGCGCCCGCAAAGGCGATCTGACCGAGATGAAACAGCAGAACGGCAAAACCCGGATCATCGCGCATGTGCCGTCGCGCGGCCTGATCGGCTATCACGGCGAATTCCTGACCGACACCCGCGGCACCGGCGTGCTGAACCGCGTGTTCCACGGCTGGACCCCGTACAAAGGCCCGATCCCGGGTCGGCGTCAAGGGGTTCTGATCTCGATGGAGGACGGCGAAACCGTCGCCTATGCGCTGTGGAACCTCGAAGAGCGCGGCAAGCTGTTCCTCGGGGCACAGGCAAAGGTCTATCAGGGCATGATCATCGGCGAGCATTCCCGTGACAACGACCTTGAGGTAAACCCGCTCAAAGGCAAAAAGCTGACCAACGTGCGCGCGTCGGGCACCGATGACGCCGTGCGCCTGACCACCCCGACCACCCTGTCGCTGGAAGAGGCCATCGCCTATATCAACGACGACGAACTGGTCGAAGTGACGCCGGAAAGCATTCGTCTGCGCAAACGCTATCTCGATCCGCATGAGCGCAAACGCAACGCGAAAGCTGCGCAGCTTTAAGCACAGGTAGATCGCATGAATTGCAATGGCCCGCCCTCACCCGGCGGGCCTTTCTCTATGCACCCAACCCGCCTTTCGCCCGCAGCAGACGCAGGGACGCGCAGAAACTGTGCGCGCAGGGCCCTGCCCTGAACCGGAATGCGTGATATATATCGTGCAACGAAAGGAGCGCCGATATGCCCAAACTTCAGACCCAAGGGGTGCATCACATCACGATTACCGGTGCTGACCGGCAGTCGACAATCGACTTTTGGGAGGGTGTGCTGGGCATGCCCTTCGTCTTTGAACAGCCCAATCTCGACGCCCCGGAACAGGGGCATCTCTATTTCGATCCCGGCGATGGCCGGTTGATCACGGTGTTCACATCAGAGGACCGCAAGCCCGGGCGCAACCGGATCGATCAGGGACCGGGCTCGCTGCACCATCTCGCATTCAACGTGTCGAAAGTCACTTTCGATCAGGTGGTCGTCCGCCTTGACGCACGGGGTGTCAAACATTCCGGCGTCAAAGATCGCGGGTTTATGGATTCTATCTATTTCCGGGAACCGAATGGCATACTGATTGAACTGGCATCCTATCGGTTCGAACCGCCGGCAGGCTGCAACCACACCGACGTGCTCCACCGCGCCCATCTGATCCGCGTGGCCGCAGGGGATGACCACATCGCCCCGGTGCATCTGGCCGATGCCATCGAAGAGCTGATCGCGGAGAGAACGCACACGCTTTCCTCATCCCAGAAGTGAGACCAGCGCCAAAAGCAAAAGCCCGCCGCCCAGAAGCAGCGGGCCTGCAACAAAAAGGGCAATGAGGGCATAGAGGATCCCGCCATAGGGGATTCCCAAGCGAGACGTCAGCCCGTCGATCAACACGGCACTGAGTGGCGCCATCACCACCCCCGCCAGAAGCGAGGCTAAGAACAGTTCTCCAAAGAGAAACGTCCCGATTTTGAAACCGATGAACTCTGCGATGAAGGCTCCGAAAGCGTCTGCGATCTCCCGGAACATCCTCGCCCCCGTTATTCTTCGGTTTCAACAACCATCAGTTCGCGTTCAGAGGCGCCGCGAGCATGACTCAGGGCCTCTTGATACTCCGGCGAATGATAGCACGCCACGGCCGCCTCGACGCTGTCGAACTTGGCGACCACATTACGCGGACGTTCCTTGCCCTCAAGCTGAACATAGCGCGCAGCGCGGGCAATGAATTTACCTCCGTGTTTGGCCACGGCTGGCCCGGCCAGCTTGGCATATTTGCCATAGGCCTCTTCATCCGTCACGGTCACATGGGCAATCCAGAGTGCGGGCATTGTCTATCTCCTTAAACGCCGTCGACAATCACGATATTGCGCCGGGAAGTACGCAGCGCAATTGGCAGAATTTCCTGATATTCCGGTGAGTTGTACCACTTTTTTGCAGTTTCGCGATCCGGAAACTCGATCACCACGAAACGCGAGGGACTCTCACCCTCCACCTGTTCGGGGGCGCCGCCTTTGACCAGGAAGCGCCCGCCCCAAGCCTCGGCCTGCGCGACAGTCTGCGACGCGTAGGTCTGATAATCCTCCGCGTCGCTCACCTCGATCGTGGCAATGATATAGGCGCTCACCTCAGCACCGTTTCAGCCGCTGCAATGGCGGCCTCGGCCCCGGCGAAATCCTTGCCACCGCCCTGTGCCATATCCGGACGACCTCCGCCGCCCTTGCCGCCAACTTCGATGACAGCTGCCTTGAGGACGTCGACAGCTGACACCTTATCGGTCAGATCGTCGGTCACGCCACAGGCCACGGCGACCTTTCCACCCTCTTCGGCCACCAGCAGGATCACGCCAGAACCAAGGTTGTTCTTATGCGCATCGATCAAACCGCGCAGATCCTTGCCGGACACACCCTGAAGCGCCTGACCCAGAAACGGAATACCGTTGATCTCTTTGGCCTGCGCACCACCACCGGAACCGCCGCCCATAGCGATCTGCTGGCGTAGATTGGCGACCTCTTGTTCCAGTTTCTTGCGTTCATCGCTGAGCGCCTTGACGCGTTCAACCACCTCGGCCACGGGCGCCTTCAGAACAGCGGCGACGTCATGGACGCGCTGCGCCTCTTGCTCCAAATGCGCAATCGCAGCCTGACCGGTCAGCGCTTCGATCCGGCGCACGCCGGCCGATGAGGCGCTGTCCCCCAAAACCACGCACAGGCCGATATCGCCGGTGCGTTTCACATGGGTCCCGCCACAAAGTTCCAGCGAATAGGTCTGCCCGTCGCTGCCCTTTCCGGTGTCGGCACGGCCCATCGACACAACGCGCACCTCATCGCCGTATTTTTCGCCAAACAGTGCCTGTGCACCAATGGCGCGGGCGTCGTCCGGGGTCATTATCCGGGTTTCAACCGGGCTGTTTTGCCGGATGAAGCTGTTCACATCGGCCTCGACCTTGCCAATCTCTTCCGCGCTCAGTGCCTTGGCGTGGGAGAAGTCGAACCGCAGACGATCCGGCGCATTCAGCGAGCCGCGCTGCGCGACATGATCGCCGAGCGTTTCCCGCAGCGCCTCATGTAGCAAGTGGGTGGCGGAGTGGTTCGCCCGGATATCAGTACGGCGCGCGTGATCGACTTCCAGCGCCGCCGGATCGCCCACGGACATCTCGCCCTGTTCGAGTTTGGCAAAGTGGATGAACACCCCTGCGACCTTTTTCGTATCGGTCACCTTGGCGATGGCTTTCTCCACCCTGATCACGCCGGTGTCGCCGACCTGACCGCCGCTTTCGGCATAGAACGGCGTCTGGTTGACGACGATCTGTACCGTATCTCCGGCACTCACCTGGTCGACCTGCGCCCCATCCTTGACCAGCGCGACAATTTCGCCTTCGGCCTTTTCCGTGTCATATCCGAGGAATTCGGTCGTGCCTTTGTCTTCCGCGATATCGTACCAGACGGTCGCATCCGCCGCTTCACCAGAGCCGGCCCAGGCGGCACGGGCCTTGGCCTTTTGTTCGGCCATGGCCGCGTCAAACCCGTCGGTATCGACCTCGATCCCCTTTTCGCGCAGAGCGTCCTGCGTCAGGTCCAGCGGGAAACCGTATGTGTCATAAAGCTTGAACGCAGATGCCCCGGGAAGTTTGCCACCAGCGGACACATCCGTCAGCTCATCTTCAAGCAGCTTCAGGCCACGATCCAGCGTCTGAATGAAACGGGTTTCTTCGAGTTTTAGCGTTTCTTCGATCAGGGCCTGACCAACGCGCAGTTCGGGATAGGCCGCACCCATCTGGCGCACCAGCTCCGGCACCAGCTTGTGCATGATCGGATCCTTCGCGCCCAGCAAATGCGCATGGCGCATCGCACGGCGCATGATCCGGCGCAGCACATAGCCGCGCCCCTCGTTCGAAGGCATGACACCATCGGCAATCAGGAAAGAGGTCGACCGCAGGTGGTCGGCGATTACCCGGTGGTGAACGTTCTTGTCGCCGTAGGGGTCGACAGAGGTCGCATGTGCAGAGGCTTCGATCAGCGCTTTCATCAGATCGGTGTCGTAGTTGTCGTGGCTGCCCTGCAAAAGGGCCGCGATCCGTTCCAACCCCATACCGGTGTCGATCGACTGCATCTCAAGCTCGGTCATCGACCCATCGGCAAAGCGTTCGTTCTGCATGAAAACGACGTTCCAGATCTCGATGAAACGGTCGCCGTCTTCTTCCGGCGATCCCGGGGGGCCGCCCCAGATGTGATCGCCGTGGTCATAGAAAATCTCGGTGCAGGGACCGCAGGGGCCCGTGTCACCCATTTGCCAGAAATTATCAGAGGTGGCGATGCGAATGATCCGTTCCTCAGGAACGCCGACCTTTTTCCAGATCTCAAAAGCCTCGTCATCGGTGTGGTAGACCGTGGCATAGAGCTTATCCTTGGGAATGCCGAAGTCACCGGTGATCAGGTTCCAGGCGAACGGAATGGCCTCTTCCTTGAAATAGTCGCCAAAGGAAAAATTCCCCAGCATTTCAAAGAACGTATGGTGACGCGCCGTATAGCCGACATTGTCCAGGTCGTTGTGTTTGCCGCCCGCCCGCACGCATTTCTGCGCGGTGGTCGCACGCGTGTAATCCCGCTTTTCCACGCCCGTGAAGCAATTTTTGAACTGCACCATCCCGGAGTTGGTGAACATCAGCGTCGGATCGTTGCGCGGCACAAGCGGCGAGCTGTCAACGACCTCATGGCCATTGCGCTCAAAATAGCTGAGAAAGGTGGAGCGAATATCATTCACGCTGGGCATGGGGTGGCTCTTCCTTGGGGTCTGTTTCGACGTTCAGGTCGGTTTACCGCCCCCACGCGAGCCTGTCCATAAGCGCCAGATAGAAAAGGGCCGAAACCCGAAGGCTTCGACCCTGTTCACGTGCATTTTCGCGGCAATCAGCCGTCGTCAATCATGTCGCCGCTTTCGAAATCGTCGCCCAGATCGAAATCCAGCCCATGGGCGGCGCGGATCTTATCTTCGATTTCCAGCGCGATCTGCGGGTTTTCTTTCAGGAAGCGCTTGGCATTCTCACGCCCCTGCCCGACCCGTTCGTCGCCGTAAGAGAACCACGCCCCGGACTTGTCGACCACACCGGCCTTGACTCCGAGATCCAGAAGCTCCCCGGTCTTGGAAATGCCTTCGCCATACATGATGTCGAATTCGACCTGTTTGAACGGCGGCGCCACTTTGTTTTTGACGACTTTGACGCGGGTTTCCGATCCCACGACCTCATCGCGGTCCTTGATCGCACCGATGCGACGAATGTCGAGACGCACGGAGGAATAGAATTTCAGCGCATTCCCGCCCGTTGTGGTTTCCGGCGAGCCGAACATCACACCGATCTTCATGCGAATCTGGTTGATGAAAATGACGGTACATTTGGAGCGGGAAATCGACCCGGTCAGCTTGCGCATGGCCTGAGACATCAGGCGCGCCTGCACACCGACATTGCTGTCGCCCATGTCGCCCTCAAGTTCGGATTTGGGCGTCAGCGCGGCCACCGAGTCGACGACCACAAGCGACACCGCCCCAGACCGCACCAGCGTATCGACGATTTCCAGCGCCTGTTCGCCCGTATCCGGCTGGGAGATCAGCAATTCGTCCAGATCGACGCCAAGCTTGCGCGCATAGATCGGGTCCAGCGCATGTTCCGCATCGACAAAGGCACACACCCCGCCTTTTTTCTGCTCTTCGGCGACACAATGCAGCGTCAGCGTGGTTTTCCCCGAAGACTCAGGGCCGTAGATCTCGACAATCCGCCCCTTCGGAATGCCGCCAATCCCCAGCGCGATATCCAGCCCCAAAGACCCGGTTGAGGTCGAGGCGATTTCCTGCACCGGATTGTCAGCGCCCAGTTTCATAATGGAGCCCTTGCCGAACTGACGTTCGATCTGGGCCAATGCGCTGTCGAGCGCCTTTTGCTTATCGCTTTCGTTCTTGCTCATTGCCTTGGTCGCCGTTGCCATGATGTCAGGTCCTTATTTCACACCCGAGGGACTGCGGCAATCTCTGCGCTGCGTCTGTGCCTGCCACGGGAATTTGTTCGCCTCTTGTTCTCGAATATGGTTATGCGGACAAAATAAGAACATTTCAATAGTTTTCTCACCAGAACAGTTTGGCGCGCAAAGCTGAAAAGCCTGTTAACGCCGTTTTTCCTGTCTCAGACGGCGTCAAAAAGCCCTTGAACAGTGCGTGTCAGATCCGCGAGCGAGAACGGTTTCGGCAAGAAGATTGACGGCACAGAAGATTGTTTTGGCGACAGAAAGTCGTCTTCCGCATAGCCTGACATGAAAATGACCTTCACATCCGAACGGGTCTTGAGCGCCTCGCTCACCCAACTGGGGCCATCCATGCCCGGCATGATCACATCTGAAATGAACACATCCACTTTCAGATCCGGGTCCGCCAGAATATTGAGCGCAGATTCGCCGCTGTCCGCCTCGATCACCTTGAAACCGCTCAACCGCAGGCCCCGCGAAGCAAAGGCCCGCACAGGCGCCTCGTCCTCCACCAGAAGCACAACGCGGTTTTCACCCGAGGCAATCTGTCTGCTCGCCTGTGGCTGTGCCGGCGCCGGTGCGGGGGGCGACTGATCTCCACGCTGGATATGTGCCGGCAGGTAGATGGTGAATTCCGTACCGACCCCCACGGTCGAGCTGACGAAAATGAAACCGCCGGATTGCTTGATGATACCATAGGCCGTCGACAGGCCCAGCCCCGTGCCTTCTCCGGTCTTTTTTGTCGTAAAAAACGGTTCAAAGACCTTTTGCAACTGATCCGACGGAATACCGACCCCATCGTCACAAACGCGCAGAACAATATATTCGCCGGCAGGGATCACCGTCTGATCACGTCGCTGGCTGCTGCGGCGCACCTCATTTTGGGTTTCGATGCGGATTTCGCCGCCGTCGGGCATGGCATCACGGGCATTCACCACCAGATTCAGCAACACTTGTTCCAACTGGCGCCGGTCGATCCGGATCGGCAAAAGCCCGGCATCATGATGCAGCCGCAACGACACCTTTTCCCCGACAAGCCGGTTGAGCAGATGCGTCAAATCCGACAGCGTATCGCGCAGATCCACCACCTCGAATTTCAGCGTCTGCTTGCGCGAAAAGGCCAGCAGCTGCCCCACCAGCGACGCCGCGCGATTTGCGTTCTGATGGATCTGTATCAGGTCCGCATAGTCCGCGGTCGCGCTATCATGACGCAGCAACATCAGATCACAATGCCCTGAAATTGCAGTCAAAAGGTTGTTGAAGTCATGCGCTACCCCGCCAGCCAACTGACCAATCGCCTGCATTTTCTGGCTTTGCACGAATTGCGCCTCAAGGGTTTTCAACTCTGTCGCATCCGTCAACACCACAAGCAGCTCATCGGTCACATGCACCGCGGTTCCTCCCATCATGCGCCGGACCGACATCTGCAGGAAAGTTTCGGTCCGCGTGCGCCGCGCACGCACGAATGCCGGCAGGTTCTCGGCATCTTCGGCGTCCCCCTCTGCCTCAATCAACCAGTCGGTTACATCGCGACCGATCCCTTCGATCACATCCGACAGCGTCAGAACTTCTTGCGGCTCCAGCGACAGCAATTCGCGGGCAGCCCGGTTGACTTGTGTGATCCGCCCATCCTCAGTCACCTTCAGCAGGGCAACCGGCAACACATCAAAACCCGCCCAATCCGCCATGGAGAGCTGCTCCACGGGCAGAAAGTACAATTCGGAACGTAAATATCCATCGGGATTGCAGTTTTCGATTTGGGCCACCCGTGCATAGGTCTGCACCGGAGATGTGTTCAACAAATGCAAATCCCCGGACCGGATGGGCCCATCACAGACCACGTCGGACAGGCGCGTCGCGGACCGGCCAACCAGCGCCTGAAGCGCTTCGTTCATGAAGGTTATGCTGTCCGGAGGGTCCATGATCAGCATTGGCAGCGACAAAAAGGCACCGTCCCGGAGGGACAGATCCTCCAGCACGTCGAGACGCCAGAGCAACATGTCTTCGCCGACTTCATGCACATTGAAACGAAACAATTTGCGCCGGAACACCACATCCTCATAGGCGGCACCAGAAGCATGAGATCGCTCGATCAATGCCGAGACCATCGTTTCGGGCACGGCAAAGAACTGGTCCAGTCCCTGCGCCAGAGAATGGCATTTCAAAGCCCCAAAGCGCGCAACCGCTGCGCGATTTTGAATCTGAACGACCCCCTTGCGATCTGTGATCACGATAGACGCACGATCCTGTTCAGTCGCCTGAGTCAGCGCCTGGTGCATCTGGCGCCTTGCGCGCGAAGTCTGCGCTGCCTTGAGGTGAATCAGAAGCGAAACCCAGAGCAGAATCAGACCACCGCCAAGCAGAATTTCACCCCAAACGAACGGCGCAAATATCAAAGGGACGCTCACGCCTGTGCAACACAAGAGCACACCGAAAGCGGCCAGCAAAAGCCGATATGGCGCCAAGCGCTCCGCCTGACGGGACATCACGTCGGAAGTCACGCTGACGCTTGACATCATCCCCCCTAGTTGTCTCGCCCGGTGACCACGTCCAAATGCGGCACGCCCGAACTGGATCGACATACGATCCGAAATTCAATTATATGAATCCAGAGTAAACGAAAGTTTAACACACATCTTTCGCCTGCGGGCAGCCTAATGATTGGTCGCGTCACACCTGTCTTTAGGCTGGTGCGTCCTTCAGCGGACCCCAAGGCCCCGCCGCTGTGGACAAGACCGGATCAGCGGGCCCGCTGCAGCACCGCCACAAAGAAACCGTCTCCGCCCTCAAGGGGCGAGACAAGCCGGTGTTCAATCTCGCTGAAATCGGAATGCTCAGCCAAAAAACGTTGAACCTGAGCTATGTTTTCGCATTCAAACAGCGAACAGGTCGCATAGACCAGATAGCCCCCGGGAAGGACACGTGGGGCGACCTCGGTCAGAATCTGCGCCTGAATTTCGGTCAGACGGGTGAGTCTGTTTTGCGTGAGCGCCCATTTGCCTTGCGGGCTGCGGGCAAAGGCTCCGGAGCCGGAACAAGGGACATCGCAGAGCACCAGATCGTAATCTGCAGCAAGTTCTGATTTGGACTTCGTTGCAATTTGCACAGCTGCGCGGGAGGCGCGCGCGGCGATATCCTGCATCCGCGCGGGATCAATGTCATGGGCTGTCAGGCTCAACTGTGCCCGGGCCCCCATGGCCAGAGATTTGCCGCCACCACCAGCGCAATAATCCAGCACAGACATGCCGTCGGACAGCGGCAAAAGGTCAATGATTGCCTGAGATCCCGCGTCCTGCAATTCGACAACGCCGGTCAGATAGGCCTGTGAGCGCGCCACGGCCCGCGCCCCGCGTGTCACGCGCAGCGCGCTATCGGACAGAGGATGCGGCTCCGCCGAAATGCCATCCGCCCCAAGCAGGTTTTGCGCCCCGGCAAGGTCCGCCTTTCGCAGGTTCACCCGCAAAAACACCTGTGCCCGTTGGCGCATGCCCTGCAACACGGCTGTTGCACTCTCCCCCAGCGCCGCCTCATAGAGCGGCACAAGCCAGTCCGGGCAGTCCAGTTGCACGGGACGCGGGGCCTGCTCCAGATCGGGCAATGGCGCGCGTTCGTCGTCCAGCAAGGGACGTGGCGCGAAACGCTCTCCGGTGAACAGAGCATCCGGATCTTCCCCCGAAGCCCGCAGCGCCCCCAGCATGACCTGACGCCCCGAGGGGCGTGCCTCCCCCGCGCCGCCCAGCCAAGCGAAAGACCGCAGACAGCGCAGTGCATCGAACACATGATCTCGGATCGCGGCACGATCCTTGGATCCGGCAAAACGATGCCCCCGCGCCCATGTCGTCAGAACCCGTTCGGCATTTTCTCCGGCCAGAATATCATCGAGGATTTCGATTGCAGCAGAGACGCGTGCAGCTGGCGTCATTGGGGTCTCCTGTCGGTGGTGCGGAAATGCATGCGATTGGGGCCGAGCTTACACCGGTGACTGGGGAAGGTGAAAGCGCCTATTTTCCAGCCGCCATGGTCGGAAAATCCGATAATTTACAGTAATATTACTTTAAAATTTGACCGAGGCCGGAAATGCTGAAACCATTGCGGCAAAATGAAATGCGCAGGGATCAACCCCATCGGTCAGTCCCATGCGCGCAGGAAAGGACGCACATGTCACAAGACGCCACCCTTAAAACCCTCACCCGTCGCATCGAGAACCTCGAAGCCGCCAATGCCGTGCGCAACGTGCAGATGCGCTATATGTTCCTCTGCGACACCCCCTGCCCCGAATTCGGCATTTCCAGCGATGCTGAACGCATCGATCGCATCATGGAGCTGTTTTCAGAAGAGGCCGTCTGGGAAGGCGTCGGCGAATATTACGACGGGCAATTTGGCCGCGCCGAAGGCAAAGCTGCCGTGCGCCGTCATTTCGAAGGGTTCTGGGGCGGCAAGACCGATCCGGAGCTGATCCTCAACTGCCACTATGTGACCTCGGAACAGATCAACGTCGCCGAAGACGGCCAGACGGCCACCGGGCAGTGGGTGCACATGCAGCCCTGGCTGTTCTCGGACGGCAAGGCCCTGCTGCGCTCCTCGCGTTTGTTCAACGCCTTCAAGAAATGCGAGGACGGGCAGTGGCGCTACACACGCAACCGCACCGAAAACGTGTTTATCGCACCGCTTCCGGCAACTTGGGCCTCGGACTACCCGTCGGCATCTGTGCTCATGTGCCCCTAAGCGGCTTGCAAACGGTGTTGGGTCCAGCCCCGCCAGAGATCAAAGGCCGCCCCAAGGGGCGGCCTTTTTTAGATCTCAACGTCTTGAAGCGCGGCTTACCACAACACCAGAACCGGAAAGGCCAGCGCCAGAAGCAGGATGCCGACCTGCATCGCCACAAAGGGCAGAACCGCCCGATAGATCTGGCCAATGGCCACATCTGGCACAGCGTTTTTCAGATAGAACAAGGCCATGCCGACCGGTGGCGTCAGGAAAGAGGTCTGCAGGCAGATCGCCATCAGGATCGCAACCCAGGCCGGATCGTGGCCCAAGGCGGTCAGCACCGGCAGGACCAGCGGCGCGACGATCAGGATGATCTCCATCCAGTCCAGAAAGAACCCGAGCAGGAAGACGATGAACAGGATCAGCATCAGCGTGCCGGTCGGAGGCAAGGGAATGGCGTGAAGCGCGGAGGCGATCAACTCGTCGCCACCGTAACCGCGCAAGACCACCGAAAAACACGACGCCCCGAAGATCAGCGCAAAGAGAAAGGCCGTTGTGACGGCGGTGCCTTCGCAAACCTCGCGAAAGCCAGACCAGCTCAGACGGCGGGATCCCAACGCAATGAGCGTCGCCCCGGCAGCCCCCACGCCAGAGGCCTCGGTCGGGGTGGCGATGCCAAAAACGATCGAGCCCAGCACTGCGATCACCAGCAACAAGGGCGCCACCAGAGAGTGCAGCAGATCGACCACGATTTCCTTCAGGCTGCGTCCTTCTTCCAGCGCTTTCGCCGGTGCTTTCTCGGGATGTCGAAGGGCAACGATAACTGCATAGACGACATAGGCCACAGCCAGCAGAAGCCCCGGCACCATGGCGCCACGGAACAAATCGCCCACGGGGATCTGCAACTGATCGCCCATGACGATCAGCATGATCGAGGGCGGGATCAGAATGCCCAGACACCCGGTCGCCCCGATCACCCCCAGACCGAGCCGGTCGTCATAGCCCGCCCCGCGCATGGCGGGCATGGCAATCGTCGCCAACAACACCACCGACGCGCCGATGATGCCCGTGGAGGCCGCCAGAACGACACCGATCAGCACCACGGCCACGGCCATACCGCCGGGCACCACCCGCAGGAGGCTGTGCATGCGGGTCAGCAGACGCTCGGCCACTCCGGATTTGTCCAGCATCATTCCCATGAAGACGAACATGGAAATTGGAATCAGAGAATAGCTCGACAGCGTGTCGAAAATCCGGTTGGCTACAAATCCGATCATCCGCAGAGACGCGGTGTCGGCAGGCACAGAGAAGCTGTCCAGAATGGTTCCCAAAGTGGCAAAGGCCACGGCGACACCGCCCAGCACGAAGGCAATCGGATAGCCCGAAAACATCACCACCATAAAGGTCGAGAACAGCAGGAAAACCAGCAAGATATCCATCATCCGCCCTCCCGGTAGCGTTTCACCCCAAAGAGAAAGAGCAGAGATTTCAACAAGATCGCGACGCCTTGCAGAAACAGCAGGCTGAGCCCTGCGGCCATAACGAATTTGATGATATAGCGCGCAGGCAGGCCCGAGGGCATCGGGGAACCTTCCTTGAGGCGCCAGGAATAGCCGAAGATCGTCCAGGCCGAAGAGGTCACGAACCACAAGAATGGCAAAAGCAGGAACACCACACCCAGCACCTCGACGATGGCACGCTGGCTGGGGGACATCTTGGCGTGAAAGGCATCGACACGAACATGCGCATCTTGCTGATAGGCCCAGGCAAGACAGGACATGACCGCGACGGCATTCAGATGCCATTGCAGTTCTTCAAGCTCAATCATGCCAATTCCCAGCACATAGCGGGAAAAGACGTTGACGATGATCGTGATCATCAAAAGCGGCAGAAACAGGCTACCGATCTTGCCGACCCCGGCGATAAACCGTTCGGTCACAGAAAGAAGTGCGCGCATGGGAAACTCGTGCTGTTTGGGTGGGCACCGGCGGCTGCCCGCAGGCGGTTGCCGGCGCCCTGATTGCTCAGATCAGCGAACTTCAGACCAGGCTTTGGTCTTGTCTTCATAAGCCTGAAGCGAGTCCCAGACGCGTTTGAAATCCGCGTCATCTTCCGTGTGTTCCGCGATGACCTCGTCAAAGGCCGCCTGCAGCGGCTCCAGAACTTCCGGCGGGAAGGATTTGATTTCCACACCGGCGTCTTTGATCTTGGCGATGGCGTCGCCGTTCGCGGTCAGAGTCGACATGATAGATTCAAGATTGACCGCCTTGCAGGTTTCTTCGATCAGGGCTTTCTGGCTGTCTTCCAGGCTGTCCCATTTCGACATATTGATGATCAATTCGTTCATCGCAGCGGGCTGGTGCCAGCCGGGCAGATAGTAATATTTGCCAACCTGTTCGAGACCGAGGGTGATGTCGATCGCGGGCATGGACAATTCGGTGCCGTCGATGATGCCCTTTTCAAGACCCGGATAGATCTCGCCACCCGGCAACAGGACGATGGAAGCACCGACTTTGGCCATGGCTTCGCCAGCGAGACCGGCAAAGCGGATCTTCTTGCCTTTCAGGTCTTCGACAGAGTTGATTTCGAAATTGTACCAACCGCCAGCTTCGCTATCCATCAGACCACAGGGGATGGTTTTGACGCCCTGAGCCGCATAGATTTCCTGCCAGATCTCCGCACCGCCACCTTCATAGAGCCAGCCGGTGTGGGTGATCGCGTCCGGTCCAAAGGGGATACCGCCGAAAAGCTGCACTGCGGGGAACCGACCGGCAACATAGAGCGGCGAGGTGATGCCCGCGTCCAGCGTGCCCTGTTGCACCGCATCGAAAATCTGCAGCGAAGGCACCAGCTTGCCCGCCCCGTAGACGGTGACATCCAGATCGCCGCCCGAGGCTGCGTTCAGCTTTTCGCCCAGATAGGCGGCATTCGCACCCGAGGCGGGCATGGTCAGCGGCCATGCGCTTTGAATATCGAGCTTCGTATCGGCAACGGCAGGTGCCAGCGGCAGCGCCGCCAATGCAAACGTACCAGCCAGTTTCGTCAATGCAGTCATGGATCTCTCCTGTTGGTGAAAATCGGCCATATTGCGGCCCGTTTTGATCTTGGTGCCCGGCCGGGAGCGCACTCCGGGCCGGACACAAACCGGGGGTGACAGAAACGATAGGTCCCCGGTATTCCTGAGCCCGAGAGCGCTCCCCTCGGGACCGCCTCTGGCGCTGCACTCAGGCGAATTCAGGGCGCTCGCGTTTCATCTTGCGCACCATGGCGTCGAACAGAAGCGTGGCGAAAGACGCGTTGTCTTTCAGGCGCTGCGCATCGGCGGCACATTTTTCCTTGATCTCTTCCGGCAGTTGGCTGTCCGGACCCGGAATGGCCGCCGCCGCGCATTGAATTTCTGCCGCCCGCTGGAAAGTCCAGAGCAGGAAGAAGGTCAGCGGAATATCCGCCTCCATGCAAGCAACACCGTGATTTTTGAGGACCAGAACATGTTTGTCGCCCAGCGACTTCAGCATGCGCTCACGTTCTTCATCATAGATCGTGATGCCTTCAAACGCATGATAGGCGACGCGCCCGTAAAGCTGCGCGCCGTAGAAAGAGTTATGATCGATCTCATAGCCCTTCATGGTGATCGCAGAGATCGGCGTGGTGTGCGTGTGCACCACGCAGCCGACATCGGGACGGTGTTCATGAATCACGCCGTGCAGCGCAAAGCCCGCCGGATTGGGTTTATAGGGGCTTTCACGTTTGAGCTTGCCGTCAACGCCGACCACCAGCAGGTTGTCGGGCGTGACCTCGTCGTAATGCAGCCCCAGAGGATTCACCAGATAGGCATGGTCTTCGCCCGGCAGGCGCACCGAGATGTGGTTGAAAATCAGTTCGGTCCAGCCGAGGTAGCTGACCAGATGGTAGAAGTCGGTCAGCTGCACGCGCAGCTCCTCTTCGGTCATCTCGGACATGGATTTGGGCGTCGACGGAAGGGGAGAAGTCATGGTGTTATCCTCTTGAAATCACGGTCATGGTTTGAAGACGGCTCAGCACAGTTTCGATCTGCTCATGTGCCAGAGGCAACGTGGCGCTGCGGTCCATCTCTTCGATCAGACGCGCCAGAACAGGCATGTCGCCGCCCTTGCGGCGCGCCAGTTCCAAGGGCGCACGGGCGATGGCATCCAGTTCGAGCGTCCGGCCAGCACGGGCGTCCTGCAACATCGAGGTTGGGAAATCCCCGGCGTCGATGAACAGATCCACCAGCCACGCATCCGAGGGCAGCTCATAGGCAGAACCTGCCCAGTCACGGAATTCACCGGCGATCTGGGTGGCGATTTCCCGCAGGGCGGCGGTTTCACCGACCTCCCGCAGGCTTGCCCCGGTCAACGCCGTCAGCGGGTTGGTGGTGATATTGGCCAGCAGTTTGACCAGAACCTTCTGGCGAATGTCGGAGCAAAGGTCGGTGCGCACACCACCCGCTTCGAGCGTCGCAACAAGCGCGGCCAGGCGCTCCATATCCGTTCCATCGCTCACTCCGCCAAGGCTTAGCGTCGGTGTGTTCGACGAGAGCGCTTGCCCCTCGTCATCCATCCGCACGGTCATCAACAGCACCGCCCCGAGGATCTGGCGCGGGCTGAGCAGCCGTGCCAGATCGCCCTTGGGATCCAGATAGGGGATCTGGCCCATCTCGCCGCCCTTGGCTTCGAACCAGAACGGCATGCCATTGACCATGGGGATCACCAGCGTCTCCGGCCCGACCGCCGCGTGGTTTTCCGCGATCGCCAAAGCAAGCGCCTGCGACTTCACGCAGAAGAACAACGCATCCATCGGACGCTCAAGCCGTTCGCTCAGCTGCGGCATGGCGGTGATTTTGCTGCCGCGATCATCCAGTGCGACACCGTGGTCGCGCAAATGCGCCAACCGTGCGCCGCGCGCGGCCAGAAACACTTCTGCCCCGGACTGGCACAAGAGCGCCGCCATGGCGGTGCCGATATTGCCGGCACCGATCACGCCGATGTTGAGGGCGGTGGCCATGGGTTTATTCTCCTGTCCCGTCATGTCAGCAACAACACCAGCGAGGGCACCGCCGTCAAAAGCCCGACCCGCAGCACATCCATGACCACAAACGGGCCAAGGCCGCGGAAGATCGTTCCCAGACGCACATCCGGCACCACGGAGCGCAGCACAAAGGCGTTCATCCCGACCGGCGGCGTGATGTAGGAAATCTCGGTAACCATCACCACAAAGATGCCGAACCAGATCAGGTCGATGCCCTGCGCGGCGGCGATCGGATAGAATACGGGCACAGTGAGCATGATCATCGACAGGCTTTCCAGCACGCAGCCCAGCACGAGATAGATGCAGAAAATGACCAAGATGAAGGTGAGACGGCTGTCGCCGAACAGGCCAAGGAAGCTCTGAATGTCGCGGGTCATACCGGACATATTCACATAGTTGGTAAAGGTCAGCGCCCCGAAGAGGATGAAGAACATCATCGCCGTGGTCTTCATCGTGTCATAGAGCACGATCAGCATCGAATTGATCGAGAATTTCCCCTGCAGGATGACCAGCAGAAGCGCGCCCCCTGCCCCCATGCCCGCGCTTTCCGTCGGGGTGAAGACGCCCAGATAGATGCCCCCCATCACGAAGGCAAACAGCGCCAGAGCCCCTGCGGTTTTGCGCAGCGCCTTGATCCGGTCGATCAGCGGCAGCTTCGGTTCCGTCGGCAGATCGAATTTGCCCATTTTCAACGTCAACCGCACCGCCAGAGAATAGCCGATAATGCCGATGATCCCGGGGATGATCCCGGCCATGAACAGCTTACCGATGTCCTGCTGGGTCATGATTCCGTAAAACACCAGGATGACCGACGGCGGGATTAGAATGCCCAGCGTGCCTCCGGCGGCAATCGAGGCCGTCGAAAGCTGATCGGGATAACCGAATTTGCGCATCGAGGGCAGCGCGATCCGGGTCATCGTCGCCGCGGTCGCCATGGACGACCCGCAAACGGAAGAAAACGCACCGCAGGCGATGACCGTCGCCGTGGCAAGCCCGCCCTTGCGGTGCCGCAGCCAGGCATAGGCAGAATTGTACAGTTCGGCGGCAACGCCGGATTGAACGACGAAATTGCCCATCATCAGAAACAGGGGCAGCACCGACAGCGAATAGTCACGCCCATTGTCGAAAAAGGCGGATCCCAGCAGCGACATCGCGGGTGTCCAGCCAATGATTGCGGCCACACCCACAAGCCCCACCCCGGCAAGTGCGAAAGAGATCGGGACCCCGAGAAACAGCAGCACGGCGAGGATCGCCATACCAACGGGCCAATGTTCCATGTTGTAGTTCCTTTACGCAGTCAGGCGTTGGTAGAGACGCTTGCAAGGGATGAAGGCAGTGATGAGACCGCCGACAGCGGCGCAGATCGCGCAGAGATAGCCCAGTGGGGCAATCGGAATGGACAGATTGGTGGTTGCCCCACCATAGCCACCGATCTGATCGGCATAGACCCACAGACGCCAGGCGACGACGGCCAGCACCACGGCACTGAACAGACCGGCCAACACCAGACGATAGGGCTGGATAAAGGACGGCATCCTATCGGTCAGCAAATCCACAGTGACGTGATCCTCTTTCAAAGACACCGCGCCCAACCCCAGAAAGATCAGGGCACAAAGCAGAAGCTCGGTCAGCTCCGCCGCCCCTTTGATCGGTGCGTTGAACAAGTAGCGACCGATCACGTCACAGACCGTCAGTCCCATCATCACAGTCAACATCACGCCCCCAAGGGCGGCCATCACCACCCCGGCACGGCCCAGGAGCTGGACCGGAGGCAGCTCGTCACGAGCTGCCTCCTGATGTGTTTCATCCATCAAGACGGGCTGCTTCATTGCGCGGCGATCTCGGCCAGCATCATGTCATAGGAGGCTTGCCCGTCGACGCCGGTTTCCGACACCTCGGCGATTTCCGCGTCGATGATCGGCTGCAGGCTCTCGCTCCAGGCCGCCATCTGTTCCTCGGTCGCGGGCGTCACGGTGATTTCCCCCTCCATCGCAGCCAGTCCGGCGGCATCCACGCGGTCCCACATCTGACCGGCCTTGCGCGCCAGCGCTTCGCCGGTCACGCTGTCGATTGCGGCCTGCTGTTCCGGGGTCAGGCTTTCGAATTTGGCCTTGTTCATGACGATGTAGAAGGAGGTGTTATAAAGACCGCCCGGCACGGAAACCCCCACGTCGAGCTGCGGGATCAGCTTGAAGAAGCTGACGGATTCATAGGGGAAGAGAATACCGTCGGCGACACCCTGGCTCAGCAGCTCATAGGCTTTCGAGGACGGACCTTCGACCGGAACCGCACCAAGCGTAGAGGCCACCTCATGCACGATGCCACCGCCGACACGCAGTTTCTGACCGTCCAGCAGGTCAACAGAGGAAGCATCGCCCTCTTTCAGAAAAATCTCACCCGGACCATGGGTGAACACGGCCAGAACCTTGACGTCATCATATTCGCCCGCATCTTTCAGCATCGCGTCCCAGGTGCGCCAATAGGCAACAGAGCTCGCCTCGGCACTGTCAGCAAGAAAGGGAATTTCGGCGATATTCGTGGTTTTGAAACGCCCGGCGTTGTAGCCCTGCACACCAAAGGTAATGTCCGCCACACCGTTCACCGCAAAGTCGAAATGCGCCGCCGGCGGCCCAAGCGGCGCAGGCAGAATATTTGCAGTCACTTCGCCATTCGTGGCCTCTGCGATCTCTTCGGTGAGCGGTACGATGACCTCGGAGACCAGCGGGTGCGACGGAGGCAGCCAGTTGGCGACCGTCAGAACTGTTTCGGCTTGTGCGGCCGAAGCGAGCATGGAGACCGCAACAGTCAGAGCGGAAATGCTTTTAGTTTTCACGTTCATTTTCATATTTCCTATTGGACAACTTTGATGCTAAGACGCCTTACACAGCATTCTTTTTGCAAGCGGGCACAGCTCTTTTCGACTGCTATCGCTTGAATTTCTTCTTCTTCACTTCCAAGCGCATGCCAAAGGTCTGACATGATCGAAAAACCGACAGACAGCGAACACGAAACGCCGGATCACTTCCGGGACAACTGGCCCTATTTCTGGATTGACCGGGCCAGTGCCTACTACATGCGCGCGCTGGACAAACGGCTCAAACCGCTGGGCATCGACACGCCGCGCTGGCGCGTGCTGATGTCCCTCTACCAGCAAAACTACATGTCGGTTTCCGAGATCGCGGAGTTTTCCACCGTCAAGCTCAACACCACGACGAAAATCGTGCAACGCATGCTGAGCGCGGGTCTGGTCGAAACCCGGGTGCGCCCGACCGATGGCCGTGTCACCGAAGTGTGCCTGACCGAAAAGGGCGACGAACTGCGCGCAAAGGCGCTGGTGGAAGTCGACCGCATTCGCGCGGACAGCTTCTACAACACCTCGCCCGCCGAGCTGGAAGCACTCAACGCAACCCTGCGCAAAATCAGCGCGGATCTCGCCAAACTGATCTGAGCCGCAGGACCCTATCATCAGACTTCCTCCCCCGTGAGGTGGTGGAAGTCGCGGCCAAACCAAACCAACCCATGGCGCAGATCCTGCGCCAGGCGCACCGCTTCGACGGTGCAGAAGAACACCGAATGCGTGCCCTGTTCATGGCGCGAGGCAATACGGCAATCAAAGGCCACATTCGCATCCGCCAGCACAGGGGCGCCGGTGATCTCGGTCTTCCACTCGCCGTAGGAAAAGCGGTCGACGCCTTCGACATAGCGGGCGAAATGTCCGGAGAGCGGCTGATGGTCCGCAGCCAGAACATTGACGGCCAAGACGCCGTTTTCGATGAATTTGTCATGCGCAAAGGCGTTCTTGTTGATGCAGACCAGCAAAGTCGGCGGCGTGTCGGTGACCGAACAGACAGCCGACGCCACAAGCCCGTGCCGGCCGGCCACTCCATCGGTGGTGATCAGGTTCACCGCCGCCCCGAGACGGCTCATGCCTTCGCGAAATTCCTGTTGGGTTTTCGTCGGTTCCATCACAGCACCCATCAGAGATCCAGCACCAGCTTGGATCCTTTGGCCCGCGAACAACAGGCGCAGATCACATCACCGTCTTCGCGTTCCTCATCCGTCAGGAACTGATCGCGGTGGTCGATTTCACCTTCGATCACATCGGTCAGACAGGTGCCACAGACGCCTTCTTCGCATTTGACTTCGATCTTGATCCCGGCAGCCGCCAGCGCCTTGGCAATGGTATCCTCGGGCCCCACGGTCACGGTGACACCGCTTTCAGCACATTCCACCTCGAAGCTGTCGCCAGAGACGTCGACATCGGCAGAGAAATACTCGCGGTGAACATTGGCGCTGGCGTGGCCAGCCGCCTCGGCCGTCTCAATGACCCAGTCCATAAACCCTTGCGGGCCGCAGACATACAAATGCGTCGCCGCGTCAGGTGTAGGCAAATCCCGTTTCAGATCAAGGCGCTGCGCGTCGTCTTTATCATCGAAATGAAAGACGACTTTGTTGGCAAAGTCACAGGATTGCAGCTCATCCAAGAACGCCGTGTTGACCTCAGAGCGGGTGCAGTAATGCAGCGTGAAATCCTTGCCGATCGCATTCAGGCGCTTGGCCATGGCGATCATCGGCGTGATGCCGATCCCGCCGCCAAACAACACCGTTGTCTGCGCAGTCTCCTCCAGCGGGAAATGGTTGCGCGGACCTTCGACGGTGAACACCGCCCCTTCAACCGCCGTTTCATGCACCTTGACGGAGCCGCCACGACTTTGCGGGTCCTTCAGAACGCCGATTTCGTAAAACCCGGTCTCTGCGGGGTCGGAACAGAGCGAATATTGCCGCCACAGGTCCAGCTCCGGCAGGTAGAGGTCCAGATGTGCGCCAGCGTCATAAGGCAGGATCGCCCCACCCGCCTCGGGTGCGAAGCGAATGCGCGCAATATCGCCCTTGTCGTCAATGCGGGCAATGACTTTCAGTTTTTGTGCGTTGTCTGCCATTGTTACCTCACATACAAGCCGCCGTTGACGTCCCAGCAGGCGCCGTTGACGAAAGCCGCTTCGGGACTGGCGAGCATAACCACCATCTGTGCCACGAAATCGGGATCGCCGAACTGACCGACCGGAATGTTCTTCAGGAAGGCGTCGATATTGTCGCCGACAACCCCGCGCACCATCGGGGTGTCCATTGGCCCCGGCGCAATAGCATTGCAGGTGATACCGAAGGGCGCCAGATCGCGTGCAAAGACCTTGGTCAGGGTCAGGATCGCTCCTTTCGAGGCCGCGTAATGCGCTCCCGTAGCCGTGCCGCCATTCTGACCTGCAAGCGAGGCCATGTTGACGATCCGCCCATATCCGCGCTCTTTGAAATGGCGTGCGAAAATCTGGCTGCCAGCAAAAGTGCCGCCGGCATTGGTTGCCATGATCTCATTGAACACAGCCGGATCGATGTCCATCACCGGCTGTGCCATGGTCCGGGCCGCATTGTTGACCAGCACCTCAACCGACCCATAGCGCGCGATGCATTTGTCGAGCACCTCCTGGAAGTCCTCGGGCTTGGAGACGTCCAGAGTGGCGGTGATGGCAGTCTCGCCCGCCAGGTCGAGTTCGGAGGCCAGAGCTTTGGCCTCCTCCCCCGGATTGATATCGGCAATGATCACGCGGTAGCCCGCTTTGTGCAGGGCGCGCACGACAGACGCGCCGAACCCGCGGGCCCCACCGGTCACAACGGCGGTCTGGATCTTTTCTGGAAGAGGTGCCGTCATCAGAACAAATAGCTGAACGAATTCAGCATCCCGTCAGAGTTCAGAAGGCGCACGATCTTTTCGTGCAGCTGGAAACCGTCGTCGGTCTTTTTCAGCGTGTAATAGGCATTGCCTGCCCATGTGCGCTGACGGCCGAATTTATCTTCGATCAGATGTTCGGCGCAGGAGACTTTGACCAGATCGCCCTCGGCAGAGAGGATGCGAATGCGCGACAGGGTGCGCACGGTCTGTGCGGGCGGCGCCGAAGAGATCGAAAAGCCGCGCTGGAACCGACCGATGCGATCACGCCGCATCTTATCGTTGTCGTAGCACAGGTTCAGCTGGTTCTTGTAATCGTCGCCTTCGCCCATCGGCATGATGTAAAGGCCGTCTTCGGTCCAGAGATCCAGCCAACCGTCATAATCCTTGGTGTCGAGCAGGTCGCCCTCCGTCCAGATGAATTCGGTCACCTCAGACAGCAGCGCACGGGTGTCGATTTTGCTCATCTCGGTCATTTCGCCATCATCCTTTTCCACATTGTGTAAGCGGCGCGCATACCGGTCTCGGCGGAGATGTGACCCCGCGGGCCGAATTCACCGGGTTCTTCGTCGACCATGCCGCGGTTGACGAGGATCGGCAGATCTTCGGCGCCCTTGGTGCCACGCTGAACGCGTTCCCAGACTTCCGCATCGTCCGGCGAACCAAAGCCCATCGGTCCCTGAAAGTGTTCGTGCAGACGCATCCGCGCCTGGTTGGCAGCTTCCGGACCGCCGTCCATGCCGATGGCGATGTGACGGATTTCGGTCTTTTCGACGTTGATCGGGGTCAGCACGCGGAAGAAAGACAGCGAGAAGGACACGTTCGGGAAGAGGTTCAGGTTGAACCCGGCCCCACTCACGGCACGAACGATCTTTTTGACCTGATCTTCCGGATAGCCCTCATCGCGCAGTTCCTGTGCCAGATCGGCAAAGCGATCCGGGATCGGCGCATCAAGATTTTCATCCAGATCGACCAGCTCAGGGATCATCGTCATCACAGAGTGACCGTTGCCGAGATCTTCGACATAGCCGACGCCTTTGTCGAGGAAGTCGAACATGTCTTCGGTCTGACCGTCGAGCGTCTGCATGAAGCTCTTGTGCACGATCGGGAAGTGATAGGCGTCGGTGGTGTTTTCCAGCTGCACTTTCCAGTTCATCGGCACGGCAAACTGATGTTCGCCCAGAACCTTGACCGGAAAACCGCCGCCCTGCTTCATGAACAGGTCGATATATTTGCGCACGCCCTCGCCGAGGAAGTCCTCAAGCGGTTCGATGTCTTCGTTGAAAGTCGCAAACACCATGCCGTTGTAGGCTTCGGTGCGCAGACGTTGCAGGCCGTGCTGGCTCTTGTCGAAGTCGTCGCCATATTGTTCGGGATAGGGCAGCGCACGCAGGCTGCCGTCCAGAGCATAGCCCCAGCCGTGGTAGGGACACTGGAAGGAAGACGTCTTGCCCTTCTTGACCTCACAGACCGTCGCGGCGCGGTGACGGCAGCGATTGACCATGCAATGGATCTTGCCCTTGCGGTCGCGCACGACGATCACCGGCTCAAGGCCGACGTGGCTCAGTTTGAACGACCCTTTGTCGGGGAATTCGCTTTCATGTGCGACCCAAACCCAGGTGTTTTTGAAGATCTTTTCCATTTCCTCGTCAAAGAGGGCGGGATCTTCGTACATTTCGGTGGCGACCTTGGCGTTCTTTTCATCGTAGAGCGCGTCGAGATCGCTGAACTTCGGCATATCGAGAGACATGTCAGCTCCTTCTCACATGGCGGACCTCAGAGGTCCGGGAAAATCAAAGTTGCGGAATTTCGAGCGCCCGACCCATACGAGCCTCGACGGTCATGTATTTCCAGAGACGGTCGTTGCCTTCGCCCACGACAATCTCGCGCAGCAGGTTGCAGGCGGCCTGCACATCGGTACGGGTCGGGAAGTCAGCCATGATGTACCAAGTGTAGGGAAAGCCGACGGACGCACCGACAAAGGTCTGATCGTCGTCAAACGTACCAACGATTTCAACACCTTCCATCTGGTCGATCTTGGCCATCAGTTCCTGCGTGGCTTTCCACACCGGGCCGATCTGATCAAACGGCAGGCTGAAAAACGCAGCGTGGTTGTTGAAGCACAAAAGCGTGCGGATCGGTTTGGTCTCGCTCATTTGTCGTATCCTTTTGGCAATCTCTGTTTCGTCTCAAAAGACGGTCTTCATTGTTTGGTCTGGCGCGGTATCACGGGTAGCCCGGCATGGTGGGCTGTTCAAAGAACCCTGCCCCGGCCGCAGTCCATGTGCCCTCGCCCATAAAGGCGTGCTGGGCGACACAGGCCGCATCGATCATGCAGCGCCCCAGCGGATGCCCCGTCGCCATGACGCCGGAACCGCCTATGACAAAGGCCAGCCGCGCCGCCTCGGCCCCGTCGCGGGCGGCCTTGGTGGCCACCAGACGCAGGCGAATTTTCATGTCCTGACTGACGTCGCCCGTGGTTTTCAGTTCGTCCCAGGCGGCTTCGATGGTGTCGTAAAAGGCCGCGCGCGCGCCCATCAACAGCCCTTCGGCCTTGGCAAATTCCGCCTGCACATAAGGACGCGCGCCCGGGTTCGGCGCGCCTGTGATCGACGCACGCTGGCGCGCGTCGGAAACGAGGAAGTTCAGGGCCTCACGCGCCGCGCCCAGGGAAACCACAGCCAGAACCTGCGCCGCCAGTGCCATCGCCGGAAAGCGGAAAATCGGGTCGTCCATGGTCGGCGCGCCACCGCGGATAAAGGTCCATTCCGGGGCCACAACGACATCCTTCACCACCGCATCATGCGATCCGGTCGCGGTCAGCCCGATGGTGTTCCAGGTTTCATCGACCGTCACCTGATCGCGTGGCATGACCGCGACGCGCGGCAGCGGCGTGTCATCGCCTTCAACCTTGATGCCAACGCCCACCAGAGAGGATCCCATGATGCCGGAGGCATAGGGCCAACGCCCGTTCACCTTGACGCCACCGGCCACTTTTTCAGCTTTCTGAGGCGGGAACATGGCACCGGCAAAGACCGTATCGGGATCCTTGGCATAGATTTCAGCATAGGTTTCCGGCGGCAGCGCCGCCAGATAGGTCGCCGAGACCCCAAAGGAGGCGACCCAGCCGGTGGAGGCATCGGCTGCGGAAATGTCTTCGATCAGACGGCAGAAATCGGCCGGAGACAAGTCGTCGCCGCCAAAACGTGCCGGCACAAAGGCGCGATAGGCCCCGATCTTCTGCAGCAGCGTGACAACATCCTGAGGCACGTGCCGCAGTTTCGTGAATTCTGCCCGGCGGGTCCGGATCTGCTCCAGAATGCCTTCATAGTCGGAAATCGTCGACGGATCGGCCGCCAGTTTCGAAATATAGCTCATGCTTTCATGTCCTCGTCTGTCTGAGGGGCCTGAAACAGCGGAATGCAGCTCACCACCCATTTGGCAATGGCGCACAGCCGTGCGTCTTCGCCTTTGCGTGCGATGATCTGCAAGCCAATGGGCAAGCCGTCATTGGTTCGTGCGGGCAAGGTGATCGCGGGATGCCCGCTCAGATTGAAAGGCCGCAGGAAGCGGGTCAGCGGCAGGATGGACTGCGGGTCCTTGGCCTCTTCCAGCGTCGGCGGCACCACCGGCAGCGCCGGGGTGACAAGCGCGTCATAGCCTTCGAGCAGCGCATCCACTTCGGCGGTGAACACTGCGCGGATTTCTTCGGCCTTGGTCAGATCTTCCGCGCTCACCTGACGGGCGGCGGCCAGTCGTGTCTGGATGTCGGCGCCAAGCGGCGCCCCTTCGTCCAGAAGATGCCCGAAGGCATTTGCGGTTTCATGGGAAATCACCGTCATCCCCGCCTGAAACGCGTCCATCATATGTGGCAGGCGCTCATAAGGCATATCCGGGTAGGCATCCATGAGGGCAAAGACCAGCGGGTCACCCACTTTGGGATCGACCTCGGATTTCACCCGTGCCAGACACGGGGCAACGGAAAGACGTTCGGCCTTGAAGGTCGGATCGATGGCCGCCATGCCGGTCTCGATCATGGCCATATCGCGGGCAAACACCCCCACGCAGTCGAGCGAGGAATGCGCCGGGCTCAGCCCTTCGCGCGACACCCGTCCAAAGGTTGGCTTGATGCCAATCACGCCACAGCAGGTGGCTGGCTGGCGCACAGAACCGCCAGTGTCAGTCCCGATTGCAAAGTCACAGATCCCCGCTGCCACGGCCACGGCGGACCCCGAAGAAGACCCCCCCGGAATGCGGTCCGGCCACATCGGATTGACCGGCGTACCAAAGGTTGCATTCACCCCGGTCATACCGAAGGCCAGCTCATGCATATTGGCCTTGCCGATGATGTGGCAGCCCTTGTCTAAAAGCCCATCGACGATCGGCGCGTTCTTCTGTGCGGGTGCGGCCGTCGCGAAAGCGGCAGAGCCCGCCGTGGTCACGGTGCCCGCAATATCGATACAATCTTTGACAGCAACAGTCGGTCCTTTACCCCCCATATCAAGGGGCAGAACCAGCGTTGCGTCGCTGGAGGATGGTGTGTGCATTTTCGGTCCCTGTGGGATTTCTTGTCGCCGTCTTTTGCGGCATTTACAGTAACTTTCACGCAAATTAATTTTCAGTCAAGTTTTATTTTGCAATTTTTCCTGCAACGCGTACCCATCCCCGCCGCAAGGCCCTTACGTTACATTTACTGCATTCCTCCACGCCAAACGCGGCTCATGGCCGGTGAATTCTTAAGCGCTCAGAAAAAATCGACCCTGATCAACAGACAGCAAGGCCCCGCCACGTCGAAACAAGCCTCCCGACTCGGGGCCTGCTCGACACGAAAAAGAGGCGCCCGAATGGGCGCCTCAGGGGGAGAAACCTCACGCGCCCTCGTCCGGCGCGCTCCGGGATAAGATGTGGCTCAGCCAGCGGCCTTGATCATATCTGCGGCTTTTTCCGCAATCATGATCACAGGCGCATTGGTGTTGCCGGTGGTGACAAAGGGCATGATCGAAGCATCGACCACACGCAGCCCGTCAACACCGTGCACCTTGAGTTCCGGATCGACCACGGCCATGTCATCGACGCCCATTTTGCAGGTCCCGACCTGGTGGTGATAGCTCATCACCGCAGAACGCGCATATTCCGCGATTTCTTCGTCACTCTGCGCTTCCGGCCCCGGATAGATCTCACGTTTGATCCAGTCTTTCAGAGCGGGCTGTTCCGCGATTTCGCGGATCATCTTCACGCAGCTCACCAGCGTGTCGACGTCATATTGCGTCGCCAGAACGTTGGGATCGAGGATGATATCGTCCTCGGGATCCGCCGAGGTCAGCAGCACCTCACCGCGCGATGTCGGTTTGACGCCCCCCGCGTTGAAGGTGAAGGCATTGGCCACAGAGGCATCCTGTTCGGGTGCATAATACGGGCCGAACAGACCCAGCGGCTGCATGTCCGGCTCCGGCCGGTCCTCAGAGGTCTTGGCGAACATCTGGGTGTGCAGCGGCGTCACGCCCATATTGTTGGGCGGCGGCACCTGTCGGCTGGCTTCCCAAGTGACCGGCAGCAGCGTGTGGTCATGCAGGTTCTTGCCAACGCCCGGCAGCTCATGCACCAGATCAATGCCGACCTCTGCCAGATGGTCTTTCGGGCCGATGCCCGACAGCATCAGGATGCGCGGGCTTTCGATCGCCCCGCCACAGACGATCACCTCACGGCTGGCGGTGATACTGCGCAATTCGCCTTCTTGCATATAGGTGACGCCGGTGGCGCGCCCGTCACTGATGTCGACCTTATGCACCCGTGCATTGGTGATCAGCGTCAGGTTCGAACGCTCCAGCGCGGGACGCAGGAAGGCCACGGCGGTCGACTGGCGTTTGCCATAGTTGGTGTTCAGGTCACAAAAGCCGATGCCCATCTGATCGCCTGAATTGCAATCGGGGTTATAGGCGTGTCCGGCCTGAACGCCCGCCTCGACCATGGCCTTGTTCACCGGATGCGGTTTGACTTCGGATGTCACATGCAACAGGCCGCCCTTGGCGTGGCGTTCGGACGGTTCGCCATCATAATCCTCGGATTTGAGGAAATAGGGCAGCACGTCGTCCCAGGACCAGCCGTCGTTGCCCAATGCCGCCCAGCCATCATAATCGGTTTCCGAGCCGCGCACGTAGATCATGCCATTGAGCGAGGACGATCCGCCGAGCGTTTTGCCACGGGGCCAGAACAGCTGACGATCCTGCGCATGTTGTTGCGGCTTGGTCCAATAGGCCCAGTCATAGGACGAATTCCACAGCTCGATCACCCGGATCGGAGTGGAAATCATTTCGGTGTCATCCGGCCCACCTGCTTCCAGCAACAGCACTTTGGCACCGTGTTCGGACAGCCGGTTTGCCAGAACACAGCCGGCAGAACCCGCGCCGCAGATGATGTAATCATAGTCTTGGTCCTGCGCATCTGCCGGATTGACAGAGGCTCCCCAAAGCCCGCCGCCCAGCGACAGAACGCCAGAGGCCACTGCCGTATGGCCGATAAAGCTGCGGCGGTTCATTTTCTTGATGTTGTCAGTCATTTCAATCGTTCCTGTACGTTCGATTTATGCAATCACGACTTGCAGATCGGTGTAGGCGTTCAGCCCTTCTTGTCCGAATTCCACGCCCACGCCGGAGAGTTTCGTCCCGCCAAAGGGCGCGTCCGGACGGATCATGCCGTGCTGGTTGATCCAGACGGTGCCGCATTCCATCTTTGCGGCGACGGCCTTGGCGGCCTCCATGTCATTGCTCCAGACCGAGCCGCCGAGGCCCGTTTGCGAAGCATTGGCCTTGGCAATCGCCTCTTCCACGGTGCTGTAACGAATGATCGGCAGAGCCGGGCCGAATTGTTCCTCGTCCACCAGCGCATCGCCATTGTCGAGATCCGCGATCAGCGTCAGCGGAAAAAACAACCCCTCGCCCGGCGCACCACCGGTCAGCACGCGCCCCTTGGTCGCCGCATCGCCGACCAGACGGGACACTTTGTCGAACTGCATCTGGTTCGACACCGGCCCCATGACCGAACTGTCCTCCAGACCGTTGCCCATCGGGATGGTCTTCACATAGTCGGCAAAGGCAGTGCAGACGTCTTCGTAAATGTCTTCATGCACGTAAAGCCGTTTCAGCGCGGCACAGGTCTGCCCCATGTTGATGAAGGCGCTCCAGAACAGGCCTTCGGCAATGGCTTTGGGGTCAACATCGGGCAGCACGATGCCCGCGTCATTGCCGCCCAGCTCCAGCGTCAGACGTTTCATCGTCGGCGCGGCAGCAGCAGCCACCTTGGCCCCGGTCCCGATGGAACCGGTCAGCACGATTTTGCGAATATCTGGGTGCGCCGACATCAGCGCGCCAAGGTTTTCACCCTGATCATCGGAGGTCACGACATTGACCACACCGGCGGGCAGCACTTCGTTCATCAGTTCGACGAAACGCAGCGTCGACAGCGGCGTATGGGGTGAGGGTTTCGACACCACGGTGTTGCCGGTCCGGATCGCGGGAAGGATGTGCCATGTCGCGATCAGCACCGGCCAGTTCCAGGGCGTGATAGAGCCAACGACACCAAGCGGCTTGCGGTGCTGTTCCACGCGCCCCTTTTCGTCATCCGCCAGGATTTCCACTGGGGTGGACAGGGTGGCAGTGTAATGGCTCCAGGCGCTGATGCCGCCGACCTCAAACCGCGATCCAATGCCGCCCAGCGGCTTGCCCTGTTCCAGAGTGATCAGCCGGGCGAGCTCTTCGGCGTGTTCCTCGATCTTGGCAGCGACAGCGTGACAGGCGGCAGCGCGCTCTTCATCCGGCGTTGCGGCCCAAGCGGGAAAGGCGGCTTTGGCGGCAGCGACGGCGGCCTCAAGATCGGCGGAGGTGCCCAGCGGGGCCTTGCCAACCAATTCACCGGTAGCCGGGTTGGTGACGTCGAAAGTCTGTGCCGCGGCGACTTTTGCGCCGTTGATGATCATCCCGTAAGGGGCTGTAGCGGTTTCATCCGTGGACATATGCGTTCTCCCAGTTGTCTTTTGACTGGCAGAATAGAAAGCCCACGCCCGGTGTTCTTGGGCGTATGCGTCGCCTCATTTGGCGTTAAGCGTCATTCGCGCTCGGCGTGTCGCCGTCTGCTTCTGGCCGTCCGGTCGCCCCCGGCGCATGACCAAACCGCGCACGATAGGCCTGATAGAAATGCGACAGATCGCCGAAACCCTGATCGAAAGCGACATCGACAATCTTGCGCCCCGCACGTTGGCTCAGCACCCGACGGGCCTGTTCAAGCCGTGTGGCCAGAATGCGTTCACGCGGTGTTTCACCGAGTGACGCAAAGGCACGCTGCAATCGCCGCGGCGCCACATTCAGCAACTCCGCCAGCGCCCCGGGACCGAAATCGGGGTCTCGGTAATGCAGGTTGATCAGCGTGAGCGCTTGCCCCAGCAGACCGTCACCAATCACCCGCGGCGTCGCGCCACCACGCGCGGCATCCTGCAGCCACGCCCCCAAGAGCGCAAAGAAGGCTTCGCCAATCTCGGGCGGGGCTTCCCCCTGTGCGCGTTGCAAGAGCGCGGTCATGGCCACGGCCAGACTGTCTTCGCGGCGGATCGAATAGCCGCAATGGGTCAGCGCCCCGAAACGGCTCATCACCTCTGGCCGGGGCAGATGCACCGAAAGCTGCTCGACCGGGCCTTCGCGAAAATCGAAGGTCGAAGGGCGCGAGGCGTCGAACAGGAACATATCGCCCGGCCGCAAAACGGTGCTTTGGTCTTCCTGCACCATACGCGCACGACCCTTTTGCTGCAGGGTCAGAACGAAATGATCGGCGTCATCGCTGCGGATCGCGCGGCGGTCGCGCTGCACCGATTGCACCGCCAGCGCCACAGAGGCCAGTTCCAGACCGCCACAGCTGGCCAGCCCTGCACGCGCCGCAAAACCCGTCCGGGACGGTTCCACATGATAGGCCCCACAAATGGTCTGAATCCCGGCGCGAAATGCATCGACATGGGGAAAGTGCTGGGTCGCGATGTCACGCATAGCCGTCCTCGCATTTTATCTATTATTTTCGTCAATAAAGCGTCTGCCGACAGGCCATGCCAAGCCTTCGCCCTCCCTGACATAGGTGAATATTCACCTTTTGAGATCCGAATGATGAAACTTTCAACGCAATCTGTCAAAGGCGTGTGTTTTCTGCGCAGTCTCCGGACGCTTTGTGAAAGCTTCAGTAACGCGCGGACCATCCACCTTGCCCCGCGAAAACACAAAAAAACCGGACCCATAAGCCCGGTTTTTAAAAGTCTTGAAAGATCAGCCGCCGATCAGCCGATGCGATAGTTCGGGCTTTCACGGGTGATTTGCACGTCGTGGACGTGGCTTTCCTTGAGCCCCGCCCCGGTGATCTTGGTAAAGTTGCAGCGCTTGCGCATATCGGCCACGGTGGCATTGCCGGTGTAGCCCATGGCCGCGCGGAGACCGCCAACCATCTGGTGCAAAACGGTGCCGACGGGGCCTTTGTAGGGCACCTGCCCTTCGATCCCTTCCGGCACCAACTTGTCAGAGGCCGCGTCTTTCTGGAAATAACGGTCCGCAGAGCCGCGCGCCATGGCACCCAAGCTGCCCATGCCGCGATAGGATTTAAAGCTACGGCCCTGATAAAGAATGACCTCACCCGGGCTTTCATCCGTGCCCGCGATCATTGATCCGACCATGGCGCAGGAGGCACCTGCCGCGATCGCCTTGGCGAAATCGCCCGAGAACTTGATGCCGCCATCTGCGATCACCGGCACATTGCCAGCGGCAGAGGCGCAATCCATGATCGCGGTCAACTGCGGCACGCCGACACCGGCGACCATCCGCGTGGTGCAGATCGACCCCGGTCCGATCCCGACCTTGACCGCATCCGCGCCCGCACCGATCAGCGCCCTGGTGGCCGCAGCCGTCGCCACGTTGCCCGCGATGATCTGCACCTTGTCGCCAAACGCCGCCTTGGCGCGTGCCACGGCATCCACCACGCCCTGAGAATGACCATGCGCGGTGTCGATCACGATGATGTCCACGCCCGCGTCGACCAAAGCCGCACTGCGTTCAAACCCCGAGTCGCCCACAGAGGTCGCCGCAGCGACCCGCAACCGTCCCAGATCGTCCTTGCAGGCCGAGGGGTTCAGCACGGCTTTTTCTGTATCCTTGAGCGTCAAAAGCCCGGTCAGATGGCCCTTGCCATCGGTCACCAGCAGCTTTTCGATGCGCCGCTCTTTCATCAGCGCGATGGCTTCGTCACGGTCCGCCGGCTCCTTGAGGATGGCCAGATTGTCCGAGGTCATCACCGCCGAAATCGGCGTCTTGTCGTCCGAGGCAAAGCGCATGTCACGATTGGTGACGATGCCGACCACGCGGCGGTCCTGATCGACGACGGGAAAGCCGGTGAAGTTATACTGTTCGCAGAGCGATTTGGCATCCGCGATGGTCTGATCCGCGGTCAGCGTGACCGGGTTGTAGACAATCCCGCTTTCAAAGCGTTTGACCCGGCGCACTTCCATAGCCTGTTTGTCGGTGTCGAGGTTCTTGTGGATCACGCCCACCCCACCGGCCTGCGCCATGGCGATGGCCATCCGACCTTCGGTCACAGTGTCCATTGCTGAGGACATCAGCGGAATGTTCAGCTTGATCGCTCTGGTGACATAGGTTGAGGTGTCAGCCGTAGACGGCAGCACGCTGGATGCGGCTGGTACAAGCAAAACATCGTCGAAGGTAAGGGCCTCGCGAATCTCCATCGGGTCTCTCCATAGGTGATACGGTTTGGCACGTCCCTATTACATGGATGGCCTCCCTTGGAAAGGGCATTTTGGGGTTTGATGGCGCTGGTCACGCAATATTTAGGGCCGCGCCCCGGCGGGACGCGTCCCGTATTGAGTATTTGGCAGCAAAAGAAACTCAGACAGTCGCTGCATTTGTGGCTTTGGCGAGTTTGCCACGGCTCCAGAGTTGCATGATTTTCGCGGCGATATAGACGATGATCAGGCTTGCGGCGACAAGCTCCAGCCCGCCGATGATGCGAAACGGCATTGGCGAGAGCGACGAGACCGCGAACATCAGGTTGGCAAAGGCCGCGAGCGGAAAGGTGAACGCGCCCCAAAGCGCGGAGAAATCCGATTTCGTCAGATACCGCACAGAGATCAGATAGACCACAAAGGCCGTCAGGCCGATCCAGCCAAAGGCCAGCGCCAGCCCTGTGTATCCCAAGAGCACCGCGACCGAGCCAAAGAGCGACACCGGCGCGATATGGATCGCCAGAAGCGGCCGCAAGGGCGGCGGCACATCGGCCTTAACGAACTGCAGCGCGGATATGATCCAGATCGCCCCGGCAATCGGCAAAGTCGTGGCGAAAATGAATTGGGACAGGCCGATCCAGCCTAGCGGCACCGCCGACAGCGGCGCCAGAATGAAGCCGACAAAGGCCAGATGCCAGGCCGGGGTGACCCGCCGTTGCTCTACCGGTCCCAGTGCCAGCGAGCGGATGGTCAGCAGCGCCACAACGGCCAACGCGATCAGGGCCAGCACCAGAACCGTTTTCGCAGCGCCCGGCGCATAGGGCACAAGGGTGGCAGCAAAGAGAAACCCGCTGTCCGCGCCCGCCGACAGACCGGCCCGACCGGGCAGAATACGTAGGTCTTCGGCCATCACCGCCGGGCGCCGGGCCAGTTTTGCCAGATAGGCCACAAGTGCGAAGAGATAGAGCAGCGAGACCGCGCCCAAGAGCATCTCGCCCATCCACTCAGGCGCAGAGAGGACGTGGGCGGCGTGCCGCCAGGCCAGCCCCAGCCCGAACAGCCCCATGATCGGCGGAAAGATCGCCGGCGGCGTCGCCCGCCACAGCCCCTGCGGCGGTGCGTTGAAAGGTTTGGGCATGATACGGGGCGGAGTGTTCGACATCGGGCTGGCCTTTCGCGCTCATATTACAAAGCGTGAATACCACCCTCCCCGTTGGCGCGAAAGCCCACAGTCCACACCGCGCCGCCATGTCGCGCCATCATACCGTGCCACCATATCACGCCGCTGCGCAAAGGAACGCAGGCTGGCGGGTATGGGACAAATCCTCTAAGGCTGAGGAAACTCTCAAAGAGAAAGGCTTCGCCACATGGCGCAAACGACCAAACCACCCCTTCTCGCTGTGCTCATTGATGCAGACAATATTTCAGCGAAATATGCCGAAGCGATATTTGAAGAAATCGCCTCTCTCGGCGAGGCCAGCATTCGCCGCATCTACGGCGATTTCGCCGGCAGCGCACCGCAGGGATGGTCCAAGGACAAACTCGCCTCCCTTGCCATTGTCCCGCATCAGCAATTCGCCAACACCACCGGCAAGAACGCCTCGGATATTGCCCTTGTGATCGACGCCATGGACATTCTGCATTCCGGGCGGTTCGACGGTTTTGTGCTGATTTCCTCCGACAGCGACTTCACACGGCTGGCAAGCCGCATTCGGGAACAGGGGCTGGATGTCTTCGGGATGGGCATGCGCAAGACGCCTGCGGCCTTTGTGAAGGCCTGCAAACGGTTCATTTATGTGGAAAACCTGTTGCAGGAGCCAAAGAAGCCCCCGCGCAAACCCGCCCAGACACAGACTGCCGACCCCGATCCGGAAGAAACTCCGCTGGAAGACCCCACAAAGCTGGTCATTCGTGCAATGAATGCAATCAACGCGGATGACGAATGGGTTACTTTGGGGGAAATCGGCCAGCATATTACAACGGCGCAACCCGATTTCGACACGCGCAGCTATGGCAAACGCAAGCTCAGCGAACTGATCGCCAGCCTGAAACTTTTCGAGATCAAACGCGGCGAGGGCAATCAGCTGATGGTGCGTCGTCTCGACTGACACGTTTAGACTAAACAACGGTCGCACCCCGGATCTCTCCACATAGAAAAGGCCGCCATAAGGCGGCCTTTTCAAATCGCGGATGCGGGTCCCGCTCTTAGACTGTCGGACGCATCGACAGGCCATCTGCAAAAAGGTGCACCTTGTCGGGATCGGCGGTCAGCTTCACCGTCTGGCCGCGCAGCCCCGTGTGCACGCCGGTCAGCTTGGCAATCAGCGGTTCGTGACCACGTTCCGGCACGAAATAGAGCAGCGTCACCTCGCCAAGCGCCTCGACGATGTCGACCACGCCGTCGAGGATCGCCTCGCCATCAGTTCGTTCCATATCTTCGGGGCGCACACCAACGTTGACCTTACGGCCCATGTCCTCGGGTCCGGTTGGAATGTTCGAGGTGGCAATCCCTTCGCCGTCGAGCTTGACCTTGGTCACCTCGCCGGTCTGGATGATTTCGCCGGGCAAAAGGTTCATCGCGGGGGAGCCGATGAACTGCGCCACGAATTCATTGTCCGGACGTTCATAGAGATCGAGCGGCGCGCCGACCTGGGCAATGCCCTTGTTGGCAAGCACCACGATGCGATCCGCCAGCGTCATGGCCTCCACCTGGTCGTGGGTGACGTAGATCATCGTGCTGTCGGGCATGCTTTCCTTGAGCTGGGCAATCTCCAGCCGCGTGGCGACCCGCAGGGCGGCATCGAGGTTGGAAAGCGGTTCATCGAACAGATAGACCTTTGGATCGCGCACAATCGCACGACCGATGGCCACACGCTGACGTTGCCCGCCGGACAGCGCCTTGGGCAGACGATCCAGATAATCTTCGAGCTGAAGGATATGCGCGGCTTTCATCACCGCTTCCTGAATTTCCTCTTTCGACTTTTTCGCAAGCTTCAGAGAAAATGCCATATTGTCGTAAACCGTCATATGCGGATAAAGCGCATAGGACTGGAACACCATGGCGATCCCGCGTTGCGCCGGGGGCACATCGTTCATGCGCTCCCCGTCGATCTCAAAGGTCCCGCCCGAGATTTTTTCGAGCCCCGCGATCATGCGCAGCAAGGTGGATTTGCCGCAGCCCGAGGGGCCGACAAAGACAATCAGCTCGCCCGTCTTGATGTCGAGGTTGATGTCTTTCAGGACCTCAACCTTCCCGCCATAGACCTTTGAGACACCGTCCAGTTTCAGATCTGCCATTCTTTTTCTCCCCTCGCCTCTCAGCCTTGGTCGCGCAACATGATACAGGGCTGCCACGGCCCAAGATGCAATTTACCGTCCTCCATCGGGGAGGCCGAATTCAGTTCACTGCCCACCGAATACCAGTCGCCTGTCGGCGCCGCCAAGGTCGCGGGGCTGTCGGACAGGTTGAAGGCCATGAACAGCTCTTCCTCATCATTCTTGCGCACAAAGCTCAGGCAGGTGTCCTCGACCTTGATGTCGCTCATTTCACCGGTCTTGAGGGCGGAATGCGCGTGGCGGAAGGCGATGGCCCGGCGATAGTGATGGATCAGCGCGCCGGGATCCTGTTCAGACTGCGATACCGCCAGAGACAGGTGATCGGGGCTGACAGGCAGCCAGGTGCGCCCGGCATCCGAGAACCCGCCATGGTGCTTTTCTTGCTCCCAGACCATCGGCGTGCGGCAGCCGTCGCGGCCTTTGTAGTCCGGCCAGAAAGAGATCCCATAGGGGTCCTGCAGATCCTCAAACGCCAGTTCGGCTTCCGGCAGGCCCAGTTCTTCACCCTGATAGATACAGGTCGAGCCGCGCAGGCACATCATCAGCGTGGTAAACGCGCGTGCACCCATCGGGTTGAGATGCCAGCGCGAAATATGGCGTTCCACATCATGGTTGGAATAGGCCCAGCAAGCCCAGCCATCAGCGGCCACTTCGGCCACGTTTTCCATCACCGTCTTGATATACTCCGGCGACGGCGTGTCCCCCGACAACAGATCGAAGGCGTAGCACATATGCATTAGATCATCCCCGGAGGTGTATTCCCCAAGGATCTCCAGATCGCGCTGGTCGTCGCCGACTTCGCCCACGGCAGCGGCATTATAGGGTTCCATCACAGCGCGCAGTTTGCGCAGGAAAATCAGGTTTTCCGGACGGGATTTGTCGTAGATGTGATTTTGCCAGGTGTAGGGGTTCACCGCCGGGGCGGTCTTAGCACGGCGCTCTTCGGGATCAAGCGCCGGGTTAGAACGCAGTTCCTTGTCGTGCGTATAGAAGTTGATGGTGTCGAGCCGGAACCCGTCCACGCCGCGTTCCAGCCAGAACCGTGCCACGTCCAGCAACGCGTCCTGAACCTGACGTTCGTGGAAGTTCAGGTCCGGTTGCGAGGTCAGGAAGTTGTGCAGATAATACTGCAGCCGCCCCGCGTCCCATTGCCAGGACGACCCGCCAAAGATCGACAGCCAGTTGTTGGGCGGCGTGCCATCGGGCTTGGCGTCCGCCCAGACATACCAGTTGGATTTGTCGTTGTCGCGCGAACTGCGGCTTTCCTGAAACCAGGGGTGCTGGTCCGAGGTGTGCGACAGCACGAGGTCGATCATGACCTTGACGCCATATTGGTGCGCCGCGTCGATCACCGCGTCGAAATCGGCCAGCGTGCCGAACATCGGATCGACATCGCAATAATCCGACACATCATAGCCGAAGTCTTTCATCGGCGAGGTGAAAAACGGCGAGATCCAGATCGCGTCCACACCAAGCGATGCGATATAGGGCAAGCGGTGCACGATGCCCAGAAGATCCCCGATGCCGTCACCGTTGCTGTCCTGATAGGAGCGCGGATAGATCTGATAGATCACCGCGCCGCGCCACCAGTCTTTTTCACGGGTGAAGGGTTGCATCGGGGAGGAAGAGATAACGTTCATGATTGCACTCATTGGTTATTTCACCGACCCGGCCAGAAGGCCGCGGACGAGGTATTTCTGCATGAAGAAGAAGACGGCCAGCGGTACCGAAATCGACACGAAGGCCGCTGTCGCCAGGATTTCCCAGTTGCCGCCGCGCGTCCCCAGAAGCTCGACGATCTGACGGGTCATGACCGTGGTGTCGCCCGAACTGTCGATCAGGAACACCAGTGCGACCAGAAGGTCGTTCCAGGTCCACAGAAACTGGAAGATCGCGAAAGAGGCCAGCGCCGGGAAGGACAGCGGCAGGATGATCTTGACGAAAATCTGGAAATCCGTTGCCCCGTCCACACGGGCGTTTTCGATGATGTCCTTGGGCAGTCCGACCATATAGTTGCGCAAGAGGTAAATTGCCATGGGAAGACCGAACCCGGTGTGCGCTAGCCAGACCCCGAGATACCCTTTGCCGATCCCTACGGCCAAATGCAGCTTCAGCAGCGGAATCAGCGCCAATTGCAGCGGCACCACTAGCAGCGCGACAACAGCCGCAATCAGCAGCGAGCGTCCGGGGAAATCCATCCAGGCCAGCGCATAGGCAGCAAAGGCCGCGATCAAAATCGGGATGATCGTCGCCGGAATGGTCACGGTCAGCGTGTTGAAAAACGCCTTAGCCATGCTGTCGGTGCGGTTGCCCGAGAACAATACATGGCGATAGTTTTCAAGGGTAAAGGATGGCGGTGTTTCCGCGGTCAGGAACACACGTTCCCCGCGCGAGCCGGAAAACTCCACCGAATTGGTCAGGCGATAATCGCCGTTTGCCTGAACCGTCAACTGGCCGTCTTCGCCCATATTCGCCGTTTCCCCCGCAGCATAGGCAGCGATGTCACGAGACGAGACACCCCAGGCGGAAATCGTACCCTGATCGGCGCCATCCTGTTCGAAAAGATTGCCTTCGATGACATAGAGCCCGTCGGTTTCGGTCTGGGTGTCGGGGGCGGCGGTCCGGATCATCATGTTCTGTTCCTGCGGGAACAGCGCCTTCCACCATCCTGAGGACGAAATCTGGTCCGCCGAACGGAAAGACGACACGAACAGCCCCAAAGTCGGCAGGATCCACAGGATCACCAGCAAGGCGACCGAAATATGCGTGAGCCAGACCAGTGCAGGCTTTTTACCGGCAATATTATCCATCTCTCAGTCCTCGCTCACTTCATTTCTTTGCGGGCATTGTAGACGTTCCACACCAGGATCGGCGTCACCAGAAGCATGATCACCATCGCGGCAGCAGACCCTACACCCCAGTCATTGGCGCGGAACAGCTTGTCATACATGTAGTTCGCCAAAACCTGCGTTTCCCATTGCCCGTTGGTCATCGCAAAGACGATGTCAAAGATCTTGAGCACCACAATGGTGATGGTGGTCCAGACCACGACGATGGTCCCCATGATTTGCGGGATCTTGATCCGGAAGAAGATCTGGAACGGGTTCGCCCCGTCAACGATCGCCGCCTCAATGGTTTCTTCCGGAACCCCGCGCAGCGCAGCCGACAGGATCACCATGGCAAAGCCAGTCTGAATCCAGATCAGCACCACCATCAGGAAAAAGTTGTTCCAGAAGGGCAAAGTCAGCCATGTTTGCGGCTCTGCCCCGCCCAGAGACAGATAGAGCGCGTTCAGAATGCCGATCTGTTCGGTGCCCAGCGGACGGGCATCATAGACCAATTTCCAGATCACAGCGGCACCGACAAAGGAAATCGCCATGGGCATGAAGATGATCGACTTGGCGACGCTGCCCCAGCGAATGCGGTCGGTCAGCTGCGCGACCAGCAGCCCGAAGGCCGTAGACAACCCCGGCACAACCAGCAGCCAGAGCGCGTTGTTGCGCATGGCTTCCCAAAATTTGGGATCTGCGGACATTTTCTGGTAGTTTTCCAGACCGACAAAGGCCCCGCCCAGGTCCCGGTCCGTCAGCGACAAACGCAGGGTCTCGAACACCGGGTAGGTCAGATAGAGCCCAAGCGCGAACATCGCCGGGAAAAGAAACAGCCATGGCCGCACCATAAAGGCGCGATTGATGTTATCGCCTGCGCTCAGTTCCATATGGGGAAACAAGAAATTCACCAGTCGGATCAGGAAGTAGGCCCCCATAAGGGTCAAAACGGCCCGGAAACCGATCTTGAACAGCGAGGCATCACCATCGAAGACAGGCAATAGCAAGGCCCAAGCCCAAAGCGCGATCAACACCGCCGCCAGAACGAAGGCGGCCACGCGTTTGCGGCGCGCTTCCGCCTGCGTCACATGACGCTGCGGAAAGATCAGCTTATCGAGCACGATGTTGGAAAAATAGAAATAGCCGATGCAGGCGCCAACGCCGATGGCGATGATCAACAGACCCTGTAATGCCGGATGCATGTGCCCCTTCCCTTCTGTCTGGGGACCTCTGTGGTCCCATGCGGCGCTTGAACGCCTTGTTGTCGTGTCACCTCCAACGCATGGCGCGCCGAAGCTACAATCGCGATGATCCGTCCGCCGATCTCCGGCGGCCGCGTCTGCGGTGCCTCCCGATCAGACGACACCACGGGTGCGATGCGTCAGAAACGGATCCCTGTCATGCTCCGATCATGGAAACCCAAGAACCCGGTTTTGGCAACCGTTGCGATGCGAAGACGTCCTCGGGGCCATAAGGGCAACCTTCGAACCGCAACCGATCTCACCCATCCACAGCAGCCAAAAGGCCATTGCAAACAGGCATGTGGCAACCCGGACCTCCGCCCGGATTGCCACAATTTTTTAAAGTCCGATTATTTCAGAGCGTCCCAGGCGTCCTGGATCTCGGTTGCAACCGCTTCCGCGTCCGCACCACCGGAATAATCCACCATACCCGTCCAGAAAGCACCGGCACCGACGCCGCCCGGCATCATGTCAGAACCGTCGAAGCGGAAAGTCGTCGCATTCAGAAGAATGTCGTTCATTTTCTTCAGCGTCGGGTCAGAGAAGACCGAAGTGTCGACGGCTTTGTACGGGGTCAGGAAGCCTTTCTGCTTCATCCAGGCTTCGTGAGCATCGGTGGTTTGCAGGAACTCGATGAACGCGTTTGCAGCCGGGCTGTCATTTGTGATCGCCCAGAGCGTCCCTGCCCCCAGAACCGGTTTGCCCAGATTTTTTTCGGCATAGGCCGGGAAGTAGAAGAAGTCCGCATCTTCACCCAGCACGGTGCCTTCCGGGAAGAAGGCCGGGATGAAGGAGGCCATACGGTGCAGGTAGCATTGCGGCGGCGAGGTAAACAGACCCTTCGGGCTGTCGCGGAAGTCGGTCGATGCCACAGCACCGGCGCCACCGGACACGAAATCGTCGTTACGTGCAAACCAACCGAATTCCTCGATTGCCCCCACGATCCGCGGATCGTTGAACGGGATCTCGTTGGTCACCCATTGGTCATAGACTTCCGGCGGCTGCGTGCGCAGTACCATGTCTTCGACCCAGTCGGTTGCCGGCCAGCCGGTTGCACCGCCGGATCCCAGACCGATACACCACGGGGTTTCCCCGTCATCGACGATCTGTTGGGTCAGCGCCTTGAGCTCTTCCATGGTTTCGGGAACGTCATAGCCGGCGTCTTCGAAGTTTTCCGGCACGTACCAGACCAGCGACTTCACATCAACCTTATAGGGGAAGGCGTAGAAATGATCGGCACCATCGGGGCCGGCATAGGTCCCCAGCGCACTCCAGCTTTCGCCCGCGGCATAGTTTTCATTCATCCATTCCGCAGTGCCGTCAGCCAGCGGCGTGAGGAAGCCACGCGACGCCATGTCAGCGGCCAGACCCGGCTGCGGGAAGATCGCGATATTGGGGGCAGAGCCTGCCTCGGCGTCGATCACGATCTGCTGTTCAAAGCTGTCAGAGCCGACATAGCGAAGGTCCACACCGGTCTCTTCGCGGAAAATATCAAATACTTTTTCGACCATCTCTTGGTCAGCGCCGATCCACGGCCCTGCAATGGTCAACTGCTGGCCCGCCAGATCCTGCGCCTGCGCAGCTCCGGCCACGAGCGCCAAAGTCGCCACGCCAGTAAGAAGTGTCTTTTTCATGTAAACCTCCCAGTTTTCAGACCCAGACTTGGGCAAATCAAGCCTAGCGCTATCTGTCGAGAAATCAATCGGTTCCCGGATCACCAAAGCGCTTTGACTTGCCGGGAGATTCCCCCAACACGCCCGGAGAGTCAATGACCCGGATCAAGCGAAACTTGGGAAAACCGCCCAATCTGGCCAAGAAAGTTTACGTAAACGTTTACGTTCACGGGCCGGAAAGATTTCCCGTAACTTTTGTGGCCCGGGCGCTGTGTTGCAACTTCCCAAGCGTCAACTTGACACGAGCGCGCGCGCCTAGCTCCGCGACCACCTCCCCGGCGCCTTATGTGCTTTTGACCTTTACCAAAGCTTCACAAAACGCGTAGTTTGTCGCCCGACGAGATGACGGGCGCATAACAGCCGCGAAAGCATCGTGCGGGGGAAGAAAGATGAATCTGAAGGAACTGTCTGAACTTCTGGGCCTGTCGCAAACAACGGTCTCGCGGGCATTGAACGGTTACCCAGAAGTTTCTGAAATGACGCGAAAAAAGGTCATCAAGGCCGCTCACGCGCACAGTTACACCCCCAACACCCGCGCCCGCGGACTGGCTACAGGACGCAACCACGCCGTCGGCCATGTCATCCCACTCTCTACCGAACACGAAGTGGTCAATCCGGTGTTTACCGACTTCATCGCCGGCGCCTCGGAAATCTATTCGCGCGAAAATTACGACATGCATCTTACCGTCGTGCCCGACAGCGACGAGTCGGATGTCTATCGCAAGATCGCCGCGAAAGGATCGGTCGACGGCGTCATCGTGCATGGCCCCAAGGCCGATGATCCGCGCATTCGCCTGCTACGCGAAATCGGCATGCCCTTCGTTGTGCACGGCCGCTCCGGATCCTCGGATGAAGACGAATATTGCTGGGTCGATATGAACAACACCCGTGCCTTCGAACGGGCGACCGAATTCCTGCTCGACCTCGGACATCGCCGGATCGCCCTATTGAACGGTCTGGAAACCATGGATTTCGCAGCCAAACGCCGTGTCGGCTACCGCAAGGCCCTCGAAAGCCGCGGGCTGAGCGAAGATCCTGCCCTGTGCCATACCGCAGAGATGACCGAAGAATACGGCTATGCCATAACCAACGCCTTGCTGGACATAGAAAATCCTCCGACGGCGTTTCTGTGTTCCTCGATCATCGTGGGCTTCGGGATACGCCGCGCGGTCGATGCGCGCGGGCTGAAGCTGGGCAAGGATATCTCGCTGATCATCCATGACGATGACCTGTCCTATCTGCGCAATGGATCCCATGAAGCCATCTATACCGCGACGCGCTCCTCGGTGCGGCAAGCCGGTCGGGTGTGTGGCGAACTTCTAATGGAGCAAATCGCCAATCCCAAAGCCCCGCCCCGCCATGTGCTGATGGATGCCGATCTGATCATCGGCCAGACTACAGGGCCTGCACCGCATCCCCCGGAGTGATCCGACAGAGTGAACACCCACGCGCCTGGCCACGCAAAATTGCGCAAAATCCAAATCCAAAGCGCTTTGATCTTGCCGGACCGCCGGGCAAACCGATATAGAGCGAGAGACCCAAGGGTTGCATCCCGTGACCTTTGCCCACCGTTGAATGCCCACAGGCCGAAGACGCCCGGGGCGAAAGGAGGACCGCAATGAGCACCCAAAGCCCCCTGACCCGCAAAGATTTCCCTGAAGGCTTTACCTTTGGCGCGGCCACCGCTGCCTATCAGGTCGAAGGTCATAAATTCGGCGGCGCCGGATCGACGCATTGGGATACCTATGCAGCAGGCCCTGGCAATGTGATCGGCGCAGAAGACGGCGCAACGGCCTGCGATCAATACCATCGCTACGGCGAAGACATGGACCTGCTGGCGGCGGGCAACTTTGATGCCTATCGGTTTTCAACCAGTTGGGCACGGGTCCTGCCCGAAGGGCGCGGCCAGATCAACGCCGAGGGACTGGACTATTACGACCGCCTGACGGATGCCATTCTGGAACGCGGCATGAAGCCCTACCAGACGCTGTATCACTGGGAAATGCCCTCGGCGCTGGCGGATCGTGGCGGCTGGACCAATCCCGATGTGCACAAATGGTTCGGCGACTATGTCGAAATCATCGACGATAAGATCGGCGACCGGATGGAAAGCATCGCGACGATCAATGAACCCTGGTGCGTGGCCTTCCTGTCGCATTTTCACGGCATGCATGCCCCCGGATTGCGCGACATCCGTGCCACGGCCCGCGCGATGCATCATGTGCTCAAGGCCCATGGCGAAGCCATGTCTCGCCTGCGCGCCCGGGGCCGCGACAATCTGGGCATCGTGCTGAATTTCGAATATGCCCGCCCGGCGTCTGACAGCCCGGAGGACCTGAAGGCCGCCGACATTCATGATGCCACCTACAACCGCTGGTTCATTCAGGCCCTGACACAAGGCAGCTACCCAGAGGTCGCGCTGGAGGGTCTTGGCGCCCATATGCCCAAGGGCTGGGAAAGCGACATGGAGGCCATTCGTCAGCCGCTCGACTGGCTGGGGGTGAATTATTACACCCGCAACACCCATGGCCATAACCCGAAGTCTGTCACATGGCCTTTCACTGCCCCAGGCGAGGATCTGGGCCGTCTTGCCACGACCCAAATGGGCTGGGAAATCTATCCCGAAGGCCTGCACCATTTCCTGACCCGGCTGAAAGACAGCTATGTGGGCGATCTGCCGATCTTCGTGACCGAAAACGGCATGGCCTGGGATGATCACGTCAAAAACGGTTCGGTTCAAGACCCGGAACGCTGTGATTTTATCCAGCAACACCTTGGTGCCATGAAACAGGCCCTCGAGGACGGTGTGAACCTGCAGGGCTTTTTCTACTGGTCGCTTTTGGACAACTATGAATGGGCCTTTGGCTATGCGAAACGCTTTGGCATCGTGCATGTCGACTTTGAAACGTTGCAGCGCACCCCCAAAGCCTCTTATCACATGCTCAAAGAGATGCTGAAACGGACCTGACGCCATGAGCCAACACCCTGCCGACACCCTGACCCTCGTCGCCGATATCGGTGGCACCAACACCCGCGTGGCTCTGGCCGATGGGGTGCGGCTGTTGCCGGACACCATCCGGCGCTATTCCAATCGCAAGTTTCCCGGTCTGGAAAGCGTTCTGCGCCAGTATATCGCCGAAGAAGGGGACGTGGATTGCAAAGGCGCCTGCGTCGCCGTCGCTGGCCCGGTGCGCGACGGTGTCGGCACCATGACCAATCTGGACTGGACCATCGACAGCGACACCCTGCGCCGGGCCACCCATGCCGAACATGTCTCGATCCTGAACGACCTGCAGGCGCAGGGGCACGCGCTCGGCTTCGTCTCGGACGACAACATCCGCCCCGTGATCCCCGGGCCGAAGGCCGCCCCCGATGCCGTGCGGCTGGTGGTGGGCGTTGGCACTGGTTTCAATGCCGCGCCGGTGTTTGAAACCGGCAACGGGCGCTTTGTCGCCCCCTCGGAATGCGGCCATGCCAATCTACCGATCCGCAACGACCAGGAACTTGCGTTGTGCAACTTCGTGGAGACCGCACACGGGTTCCCTGCCGTCGAAGATGTGCTGTCCGGGCGGGGACTGGAGCGCGTCTATCTCTTCCTCGGCACCCAGTCCGGCGAGGCCTATGAGAAATCAGCGGCCGACATCATGGCTGCCGTCGAAGCTGGAGACGACCCGCGCGCCACAGAGGCCGCGCGCCTGTTCGTCAAGATCCTCGGCACGGTCGTCGGCAACCTGTCGCTGGTGCAACTGCCCTTTGGCGGGGTTTATCTCGTCGGCGGTGTCGCGCGCCACATCACCCCCTATCTGGAACGGTTCGGGTTTGCCGAAGCCTTCCGTGATAAAGGTCGCTTTGCAGGCTTCATGAACAATTTCTCTGTGTCGGCCATCGAAGACGATTATGCCGCACTGACCGGCTGCGCCTCGCATCTGCATAAACTCTATCCCTGACGCCCAGCCTTTTGCCGGGATGCCCCAAACGTTCAGCCCCGTGCCTCTGGCCGGGGCTGATTTTGTGTAAATGAGGTGCATCTTTCACGAAAAAGAAAGGAAGTCCGGGCACAGTGGACCCAGAGCGTGGCCCGACTCACCCGCGCAGGCCCTGCCCAGAGGCACAACACCTCCCGGACCGGCCTGCGCCCCGGCCACGGCGACGATGCAATCGCGGTCGTAGAAGACGCCCGATTGCCGCCCAGAAGGGCCCCCATATCTGAAACCAAGCACGGCCTTCATAAGCGAAGTGACCGTAAAACGATGCGCGGAGGAACTCTGTCAGCGTGCATTCACAGCGTTGCGCATGCAACGTCGGTGAAAAGGCCACTTACACGACCGCAAAAAGACACCCGAAATCTCCGATGAAGACCCTGACTACCCCTTGTCGACCTGTCGGCATGGGGTGGGATATGCTTTCGCGACCAAGCGGACGGTTGCTGCGGCGCGCCCCACAACGTTCCGCCCCACCCAGAAGATAAGGCACACCGGCACGATCCGGCGTCCCGCAAACACACCGCCGATCTCACTGCCGGTCACACCAAGGGTCCCCCCTAAGTCACAGAGAGCGTTCTCAACTTGCCCCGCCATATTTTCCCGACAGCCACGCCCATCTTGCCACGTCGGCTTGACCCCGGCCAGGCCATTGTCCTGCATGTCGACGATCTCGGTCACCTGCTGTCCTGCTCTGCCAGCTGGACCTCTCTGACGGGCTTTAGCCGCACATCTTCGGTTGGCCGTACCCTATCGGAATTCGCCACTCCAGAAGCAGCGCTCATGCCGTTGCCACTCGATCCCCTGCAGGGGCCGGTCCTTATGGAACTGCAGACAAAATCGGGCGAAACACGCAACTTCGAGCTGCATCACGTCGCTGTCCCGGAGGCGTCACACAGAGATCACATTCTGCTTATGCTGGAGGTCACCTCACACGATGCCTCCGCCCCCGGCGGACCTACCGCAGCCGACATCGATCCTCTGACAGGCCTTTTGTCGCTGAGCGGGATCTACAGGCACCTGATGACCCCGGCGCGGACAACGGATTACGACCTCATCGTGCTTGAACTGGACCAACTCAAACAGTTCAACGCGAATTTCGGATCAGAGGCAGGCGATGCACTGTTAAAAACCGTCGCCACCCGGATCCGGAACTCTCTCGGGTCAGAGGGGCTCGCGGCACGTATCAGCGGGGAAAACTTTGCCATTGTGCGACCTGCCGAACGTTCCTCCAAAGCCGCACGCCTCTGGTGTGAGACACTGTGCCACGATCTGGAAACCGCCCATATCAACACACCCGATGGCCCCCTTTCACCAAGCCTGTCGATCGGCATCAGTCATCTGGCCAAATCCGCCTCGCTCAAGGAAGCTGTCAAATGGGCGCAGCTCGCGCTGCAAGAGGCCAAACTGCGCGGCGGCAACGCGGTCGAGGTCGCCGATGACGCCCTCTCGGAACAATTGCGCCGCGACGGCAAACTGATCCGCCCACGCGACATCATAGCAGCCCTGGAAGCCGAGCAAATCAGCCAGTATGTGCAGCCAATCTGGGATACGCGCGCCGAAGAGATCATCGGGTTCGAGGCGCTCATTCGCTGGGACATCCGGCCCGGAAAAACCTTGCCGCCCAGCCAGTTCCTTGCAAAGTTTCAGACCCTGACCCAGACACCGCAATATGCGGACGCCCCGGCCCGTCTGCAACGGTCCCTGCTGGGGCGGCTGACCGCCTGCCCCGGCACCTTCGTCAGCTTCAATATCCAGCTAGACATGCTGGGCTATCCCGGTGCGGCACATGACCTGCTGGCACAGTTTCCAAGCCAATCACAGCGACGGCATGACATTGTTTTGGAAATCTGCGAAGCCGCCATCCGGGGCAGCGTACGTGAAGACCTGGTAACCCATGAGCTTGCGATCCTGCGCGATCATGGAATGCGGATCGCGCTGGATGACTTTGGCAAGGAATCCTCAAATCTGCACCGACTGATCCACCTGCCCGTGGACATCGTGAAGATCGACAAATCTCTGGTCGACCGGATCATGACCGACGCGCGCGCCCGCGAAGTGCTGCGGTCCATCGCCCATCTCAGTGACTCGCTGTCATTCGATCTGATCGCGGAGGGTGTGGAAACGCAGGCGCAACGTATCCTGTTAATGGAACTTGGGCTGATCCAACATCAGGGTTTTCTCTACGCCCGACCGATGCCGGCAGAAACTGCCAACAGGCAATATTCACCGCCCCCCGGCAAGAACCTTCGCGTTTCCAAATCGCAAAGCGATGCAGGATCGCGCCAAAAGGTCGCGAGGTCCCAGAATTGACAGCATGAAAGGGCCGCAGCCGGCTCAGGCAGAGGCCCGCAAAATCAGGTCGCCTCGCAGGAGGATGCAACTGTCATCCTCCTGCGAGGCGCAATCCAAGCGTGCGATGAGGTTCTGCATCGCGTGAAAGGCAATTTTTTCATAGTTCTGCGCCACGGTGGTCAGCGGCGGACAGGCAAAGCGTGACAGAGGATGGTCGTCGTGCCCAGCGATGCGCAGGTCCGCACCATCAGCATGGCCGACACGTTTTCCTGCCTCCCAAGCAGCCAAAAGCGCCCCGAATGCAACCCGGTCGTTGGCGCACAGAATGGTCCGCGTTGGCGCGCCCTCCGCCAATATCCGGGCAGTGGTTTCATGCCCGATCCGTTCGAAATCCCAGGTCACCTCGTCGCTCATAGGGATCAGATGCGGGGTTTCCCCGACCTTTTCCATCGCCCGTTCATAGGCAATGCGCCGCGCGGTGGCATTACGGTTGATCTCGGGCATACCCAGATAACAGGGCGGCTCGCCCGACCGGCACAGGTAATCGACAATCAGCCCGAAACTGTGCCCGTTGTCCGTGCCGATGAAGGGCACATCGGCGGCGGGCGGGCTGTCGACATAGACCAGCGGGATCTTTCCTTCAAGCCGGGCCAGTTCGGCACTGGTGCGCACCCCGCCCAAAGGCACGACGATCGCGCCTGCCACATTCAGCGACTGCAAACGCCCCAGAGCCTCTGCCTCAAGCTCGGGCCGTCCGTTTGAGGACAGCATAAAGGCAAAGTACCCCTCCTGCTCGGCAATCTGTTCGATCCGACGGGTCAGCTCCATATAAAACGGGTCGGTGGAATTGGGGATGATCACCCCCAGAACACGGGTCCGGCGCCGCTTCAGATTGACGGCAAACAGATTGGGTCGGAACCCTGAGGCCTCGACCGCCGCCTCGATGCGTTTGCGCGTGGTCGCCCGCACCGAAGCTGGGTCGTTGAAATACTTCGAAACGGTTGGCCGCGACAGCCCGACGAGGGAGGAAAACTCTTCCATCGTCCGGATATCGGGGCGACCCGATCTGTCTTTTGCCTCTGGTTTCGCAGCTTTTGCCACTGTCGTTCAGTCCTTACATGCGTGGATGTAGTCTTGCACAAGATCCTCGACCGCCGCCAGAGCCAGCGCGCGTGCCGTAGGGTCAAGGCGCCCCTGACGCACATCCTGATAGCGGGCGCCAAGATATTGACCGATCAGCGTTTCCGGCAGGATCACACCCTCCAATAGCGCCAGAAGTTCAGCTTCGGCAGCGCGGGCCTCGGGGGCTGGCCAATAGTAGCGGATCCGGTCGGAATAGGAAAAATGCCGCATCATGGCCCGTTCCTGGTCGCTGCCTTCATAATAGCGATCCCAGTTTTTAGGCGCGGCGCACATGACCTGTTCCATGGTTGCACGCAGGGTTTGAGCGCGCGCGCCCGGAAACAGCTCCTCTGCGATGGCGTCGAGACCATAGAGCGCCTCGCGCCAGCGGAAGGTCAGCCCCGGCCCCACCTTGAGAATCGCGAACCCGTCCTGCACCAGCGCCGTGAGATTGCCGCGGGTCTGATAGTCGGTGGAGTGCGCCTCAAAAACGAGACCCGGCATTTGCCCCAGCTCAGCGCTCAGCGCCTGCGCCTTGGCACTGTCGTAATCCACGACATTGTGGTTGCCGAATTCGACACCCGGCTGCACCACCAGCGCGATCACACGCTCAAAGGCGCCTGACAGCCCGGCTTCAGAAAAAGCCGCCTCATGCACATCGCGCGTGACCTTGGCGGCGGCGGGATCCGTCAGTTCCAGATCGGTGATCTCTTCCATGGCGCCGCCCGGGATCGGCACCTCGGTCCCGATGATATAGACCGGTGCGGGCAGATCCCCGCCGGGCAGGTTTGCTTCGGCGACTTTCGCCAGGCGCGCCGCCCGTTTCGCGGTCTCCGCATCGGCCAGAGCCACGGGTTCGCCCGCGCAGCCCATCGAACAATCGAGATGAAGCTTGGTGAACCCGGCCGCAGCAAAGGCTGCAATCATGACGTCGGCCTTCTCCATGGCCTGATCCACCGTCAGGTCTTTCCAGGGATTCGGGCCCAAATGGTCACCGCCCAGAATGATCCGCTTTGGATCAAATCCGGTCTCATCCGCAATTGTGAGAACGAAATCGCGAAAATCTGCCGGGGTCATCCCAGTGTAGCCGCCATCCTGATTCACCTGATTGCAGGTGGCTTCGATCAGCAAGGGCAGATCGGTCGGCGCTGTCGAGACCATCGCGGCCCGCAGCACATCGGGATGCGCCGAGCAGACCGAAGGGATGCCGGACTTGCCCGGACGGGCGCGCCACTCGGCGATGTCATGCAAAATATTCGTGGTCATGATGCTGAGCCTTGTTGTTGGGTCAAAAGAGTCTCGAGATCTGCGCGGGTGGCCGCGCCTTCCATCGGTCCGACACGGGTCACCGCATGTGCCCCGGCGGCATTGGCATAGCGCAGCGCCTCTTGCGTGGGCGTGCCAAGCAGCCACAACCCGACAAAGGCCCCACCGAAACAGTCACCTGCCCCGGTCGGATCGACCTCTTCGACCTGCAGCGGCGCGGCCTCGACCCGGCCCGAGGCGTCGAAATGGCTGGCACCATCTGCGCCGCGTTTCAGGACGATTTCTTTGATGCCCCGCGCCAGAAGCTCGGCAATCGCAGCCTCTTCCGTGGTGGCCTCGGTGAACAGGAACAGTTCCTCGCCCGAGGGCAAAAACAGATCTGTCTGGTCCAGAACCGCGTCGAGCGCGTCGCGCAGGCCTGGTGTATTCAGGATCTCGGGCCGGATATTGGGATCGAACGACAGCGTCCCGCCACGGGCCTTGATCTGCGCGATGGCGGCACGGGTCATCGCCGACAGACCGGGCGAACTCAGCGCAGTCCCCATCACATGGATGTGGTCGCAGCTGTCGATCAGCGCCTCAGCCTCGGGCGTCATCGGCAGGCGCCCGCAAGCGCTGTGGGCGATGTTGTAGACAAAGGCACGCGAGCCATCTTCGCGGTAGCGCACAAAGGCCGATCCTGTGGCCTCGCCCGGGGCCACAGCGATGCCCGACACGTCGACCCCGTCGTCGGAGAGCCGCTTGATGTTGAGCGTCCCGAAATCATCGTCACCAACCCGTGACAGGATTGCTGCCTCGGCCCCGATCCGCGCCACCTGATCGACAAAGATCGCGGGCGCCCCGGAGGGGAACGGTCCGATCAAGGGTTGGGCCGTCAGAAAGCCCTCCCCCTTGGTGGTCGCGACGATTTCCACAAGGATTTCACCAACAGTCAGAAGTTTCCCCGACATGGTTCAGGCCTTCCGTTGTTTGGAGCGCACGTCGAGCCAGACCGCAACAACGATCACGAGGCCTTTGACGATCAGCTGATAGAAATAGGGCACCGACATCATGTTCATGCCGTTGTTGAGGGCACCGATGATCAGCGCGCCGATCAGCGTCCCGATCATGGTCCCGGTCCCGCCGGACAGCGAGGTCCCTCCCAGCACGGCCGCCGCGATGGCGTCGAGTTCGTAGCTCATGCCAGCGTTGGTTTGCGCGGAATAGAGACGCGAAGACAGCAGGATGCCCGAGACGGAGGCCATCAGCCCCGAGATCATGAAGATGATGATCTTGATCCGGTCCACTTTGATGCCCGAATAAAGCGCCGCTTCACGGTTGCCGCCCGTCAGATAGGTTTTGCGCCCAAAGGTGGTTTTCGACAGCAGGATATGGTTGCCCAGAAACAGGATCAGAACGATCCAGATGATGATCGGCACACCGAGGAAACTGTTCGCGCCGATGGCGGTCCAGGTCGGATCCAGGATCATCGCGGGTGCACCATTCGTCGGCAGGCTGACCATGCCGCGATAGATGCTCATGGTGGCCACGGTCACGATGAAGGACGGCAGCAACAGTTTCGCCGTCAACACCCCGTTCAAGAGCCCCATCAAGGCCCCCGAAAGCAACGTCAGCGCCAGTGCGGGCACAAAGCCCCAGCCAAGGCCAATGACCTGCGCACCAACCATCCCGGCGACAGCCAGAATAGAGCCGACAGACAGGTCAATCTCACCCAGCAAGATGACCCAAGTCATCCCGAAAGCGGCGATGGCCACCACCGCGACCTGTTGCAAGATGTTCATCAGGTTGGCGATGGACATGAAGCGTGGGTTGGCCACGGAAAAGAAGATGCAAAGCACAACAAGCGACAGGAAAATCCCGCCATATTGCCGGACCAGCGTCTTGAGTTGGGTCATGGAGTCGGATGTGTACGTGGTCTGGGTCATTGTTTTTGTCCCGTTGCAAAGGTCATTACGCGTTCCGGCGTGAGGTCGGCACAGGGCGCAATCGCCTGGACGCGGCCCTCGTTCATGATCACCACCCGATCCGACATGCCCAGAACTTCGGGCATTTCAGATGACACCATGAGGATGGCGGTGCCATCGGCGGCAAGTTGGCGGATGATGCGGTAGATTTCGAATTTGGCGCCGACATCGACGCCGCGAGTCGGCTCATCGAGGATCAGCACGCGCGGGTGCGTCGTCAGCCATTTGGCCAGCACCACCTTTTGCTGATTGCCCCCCGACAGAGTGTTCGCTGCGGCCTCGATCGACGCGGAGCGCACACCCAGACGGTCGCTGCCCTCGGTGGCGCGAATGCGTTCGTCCTGGCGATGCAGCCAGCCACCGGTGGAAATACGATCCAGCGCCGCCATGGTGATATTCAGCCGCACCGAATGCTGCAGCACCAGCCCCTGTTCCTTGCGGTTCTCGGTCACGAAACCGATGCCATGCTGGATCGCGTCGGCGGCATTCTTGATGGTGACGTCCTTGCCTTCCAGACGGATCGTCCCGGCGGCGGGCAGCATCCCGAAAAGCGCGTTCATGACCTCTGAGCGACCAGAGCCGACAAGACCGAAAAACCCAAGGATTTCACCGGGCTTCACATCAAAGCTCACGTCCTGAAATGCTCTGGCGTGGCTCAGGCCTAGAACCTCGAATTCCGGGGCCACGTCGGCACTGGGCACCTCGCTCAGACGCGGGGGGTAGATTTCGTTCATTTCGCGACCGACCATCAGAGCGATCAGTTCCTCGATGGTGGTCTTGTCGCGCTCCAGTGTGGCGACATATTCACCGTCCCGCACGACCGTGATGTCGTCGGACAGGCGCATGATTTCTTCCATCCGGTGCGAAATATAAATCACCGCTTTCCCGGCCTGTTTCAGCCGCTCGATGATGCCGAACAGTATCTCGGCTTCCGCGTCTGACAGCGAGGATGTGGGTTCGTCCAGAATGACGATCTTGGCGTCATGGCTCAGCCCCTTGGCGATCTCGACAAGCTGCCGTTGGGCAATGGACAGATCCGCCACGCGGGCATTTACATCAATGGGCAGCCCCAGATCCCGGACCAGAGCGGCAGCACGTTCGACCAGCTTGCGTTCGGAAATAAACCCGAAATGCGTGGGTTCGCGGGTCGCCAGAATGTTTTCGGCAACGGTCAGCGTGTTGCACAGGCTGAGTTCCTGAAACACGATGGACAGCCCATGAGCAGCGGCCTCTTGCGGCGATCGCGGCGCATAGGGTTTTCCATCCAGTTCAATCGTCCCTTCGGTCGCGGGTTGCACGCCGGCGAGGATTTTCATCAGGGTGGATTTGCCTGCCCCGTTTTCACCAAGCAACGTATGAACACGACCGGTACGAACCGTCAGATCCATGCGTTTCAGGGCCACGACCGGGCCAAAAGTCTTTTTCACGTCATGCAAAGACAGCACGACGGTGTCGGGGGAATCCGTCATTTCGGGAACCCTCTGTAAAAGGAAAAGGGTCTGCACCGTTTCTGTCAGACAGATACGGCGCAGACGGGGAGGAGAGGTTTATTTACCGGTGTAAACGCCCGGTACGATCGGCTGTTCCGCGGGAACCTCTTCGCCATTCATCACGGCAATCGCGGTATCCACGGCCTCTTTGCCCATCTGATCCGGGAACTGCTGGATCACACCCACCATGACCGGATCGGTGTCGACCGCATTGATGGCTTCTTCCATCCCGTCAAAGCCAATGACCTTGACCTGATCTTGCAGACCAGCGGATTTCACAGCCACGGCCGCAGCCAGAGCAGCGTCATCGCCAAAGCCGAAGATCCCGTCAATGTCGGGGTTGGCCTGCAGCATGTTTTGCGCCACGGCCAGAGCCTCGGCCCGGGTGATCCCGGTTTGCTGGGCAACGATTTCGATGTTCGGGAAATCTTCCATCGCTTTTTTGAAGCCGTCGATACGGGCCACAACCGATTGCACGGTCGGATAATCGATGATTGCGACCTGCCCTTCTTCATTCAGCTGAGCAGCCATCAGTTCGCCGGCACGCACACCACCGGTGTAGTTGTCGGTCCCGATGTAAGAGGTCACATCCACGCCAGTCGCCGGAACGTCGACGGTGATCACTTTGATACCGGCGTTCTGCGCTTTCATGATCGCAGGCAGCACACCCTGGCTGTCGACCGGGGAAATCACGATGACATCGACGCCTTTGACGATGAAGTCTTCAACATCGGCCAGCTGTTTGCTGAGATCCTGGTTTGCAATGGACACTTCCAACGGAACATCCTTGGCTTCGGCTTCGGCTTTCATGGCGTCGGCCAGCTGGATGTAGAACGGGTGCTGTTGCGTCAACAACGAGGCACCGATGCCGTCAGCCCAGGCGCTGGAGGTTGCGAGCACAGCTGCGCCGGAGAGAAGAGCGGTTTTGAGAAGGTGTTTGAGAGCCATAGGTTCCTCCCTGAAATGGCAACATCACGAGGAGAATGAATGACAGCGGTTGACAGGAGTTTAATCCGGAACTGCCACCCAGCGTCTCCTCCCACTAGGTATCTTCGTGATACGTTTAAAGTTTCTTCGTGTAAAGTTTAAACTTGCAAACGGGCACAGCTGCGACAATACGCGCAGGCTTCATGTCAAGTTTCAGCCCCTCAGAGAGCGCCAAACCGTTCTGTTAATTGAAAAACCGAATTTTCAACGGATTCTGTCGCCGACAGCCGACATCCCCATTCGTCCTTCTGCAATGGTTCCAGTGTGGCGAATTGGCTCTGCACCAGCGACTCGGGCATAAAATGCCCTGCCCTTGCGTGCAACCGGGCTGTCGCACGGGCCTGGTCCAGATCCAGCTCTATGAAATACACCGGCCCCTGCGTCCGCAGTTGATCGCGATAGCGACGTTTGAGCGCCGAACAGGCGACGACGACCGCGCCAGAATTCTCAAGCGCCCGCTCCATCTCCTGCCCGATCCGCGCAAGCCAGGGCGCACGCATCGCATCGGTCAGGGCGCGCCCCTGCGACATGGCGGCAATATTACTGGGAGGATGCAGTTCGTCCCCTTCGATCCACGCCGCCCCCAAACGTGCCGCCAAAACCTGTCCAAAGGTGGATTTACCCGCCCCGGAGACCCCCATCACAACAATCTTTTCGGGAATTGCCACGCTCCGGTCTCCTCTCGCCTGCACAGTTCAGCAGACAGGCAAACGCCGCCGGGCACAAGACCCGGCGGCGCCTTTGTCAAAACCTGTAAGGCAGTCTCAGGGCCAGGGATATTCCGCGATCTCCACCCCCATGCTGGTCAGCTCATCGACCACTAGGCGCCGATAGGCCACGACATCGGGCACCTCGACCGCCCGGCGGCGGGTGACCTCCTCTTCGGTGAAGGGCTGTGGCGTCTCGCCCCCTTCTGTCGCCCCCCAGACGTCGAGGACATAGTTCATCACCTCGGCGATCTCGCGGTTGTTGAGCGAAGCCCCGACAACGCCGGGCACATGCATCATATAGGTGCGTCCCAGATCGGTTCCGGCGATATAGCCCACGCTGTCGGGAAAGGCGGGAATGCCGCCTTCGGGTGTCCCGCCGCCTTCAAAGCCGTGGCACCCCGCGCACCGCAGAACAAAATTGGTATGTGCCGTGCGTTCCGGCTGCTCCGCCGCCAACACCGTCACCGGAGACAGCGCCAGAACACAGATCAAAGATTTCAGAAGCCGCATCTGCTTTCCTTTCAATCCACTCACTCGACCGCGGGACGCATCGCGCGCAGGTCGGCATGGCTAGGATGGGTCTCACGTGCCTGATCGAGTTCCTCTTGCGACAGGCTCTGCTCAGTCTCGCCCAAGGTCTGAAGCACCCATGTGCCGATCTCGGTGAGTTCTTCATCGTTGGCGCTGGCAACGGGGGGCATGATCAGGCCGATGTAGAGCTGCCCCTGGATCTCAAGGTTGCCAGCCATGCCAGAGGTCATAACCCCGGCCAGATAGTCGGGCGCCGCCTCGCCCAGAGCCTGCCAGAAGGCCGGACGATTCAACGGCGGTGCCAGCCCGGGATTGCCGCTTCCCCCGGTGTTGTGACAAGCGGAACAGTGAATATCGAACAATTCCTCCGGGGTCTCTGCCGAGACCGGGAGGGTTTGGAGGGCCATGGCACATGCCACAGCCCCCGCCAGTGTCGTCAAAACGCGCAATTCAGATCACTCCGCAAGGCCCACGACCACGGAGACCGTGCAGTGATAGCCCTTGTCGGTGTTTGCCATGCACCAGTTGATGTCGTTGTAGAGCCCCATGCGGTAGCCGGGACGTTCGCCTTCCGAGGTGTAGCAGAAGGTTGCCGAGGCCACCGACGGCTTGCCGCAACAGTCGTTATAGGCGACCAGATAGTCCTTGCCGTCATCCGGGTTGGAACAGGTGCCGACCCAGGACACAGCCGAGGCAGACGATCCCGGCGGACATTGTGTCAGCGAGCCACCTGAGGTGGAACACAGGTTGCCGTCCAGCGCACAGTGACGCCAGTAGGAACACTCATCCTCCGGCAGCTCAGAGGCATTGGCACGACGATCAAAGGGCAGGATCGGCGTGGCAACAGCCGCCCCCAGAACAGAGGCACCTGCCTTGGCCATGAAGCTACGACGACCGAGGCTGCGGGCCGCGCTGCGCGCACCGGTTTCCACGGATTTATCGAGTGTCTTGAGAAGTTTGTCGATCAGTCTTGTCATAATCGGGTCCTTTCGGAAGAGAGTTAGATGCCCATCTGCTGGGCGACAGCGGCCTGATAGGAAGGGATGCCGGTCTCGGAGGCGGTGAACAGGCTTTCGAGCTGTTCACGAGAATTGACGAGCCCCTTGGCCCGGACCTTTCCGTCCGGTCCCATGAGCACGGCAAAGGGCAGTTTCGCGACCTTGAAGGTCATGCCCAGATCTGAGGACAGCGCATAGGGGAAGCTTGCAAGCTCTTCCTTTTCGATGAGCCGCCGGTGCGCCGCTTCGCGCCCGTCGGAGGCCAGTGCGACATCGAGCCAGCCCTTTTCATCATCCCGGATCGATTTGATCGCGGGCAGCAGCGCCTTGCAGATCGGACATGTCGTGGACAGGAAGAACACGAGCTGCGCCCGGCCTTCAGGTCCGCCCAGCGGAAACTCCGCACCATTCAGATTCGGCAGCGTCATGGCCGGCACAGATTCGCCGATGTCAGGACCACTGTCGGAAATCATCGCCCCGACCGGGGATACCCGTTCGAACAGAATGCCGATCTGGCGGGCGAGCGCAAAGATGATTGCGATCTGAACCAGCACGACAACCCAGAGGGCGATGTTGGAGAAGATGAGTATTGTCATGTCGTCATATGTCCTCTCTCATCCAGCTTGACGGATGTGGGGAAGATGCGAGGCCAGCAGAGAGGCCACGGAGTAGATGGCATAGAAGGTGACGCCAGCGGTGATCGCCATCAGCGCGCCCACCGCACCGACGCCGCCGGTCGGCAGCGCCGCCACGGCCAAAGCCATGAGGGTCAGCCCGCCATTGCGCACCAGCGTCAACCCGGACACGATCTGAGGCGCACCACCGCAACCACAGTCGATTTCCGTCCGTCCGCGCATCAGTGCCACGGCCATCAACAGCCCGTAGCCCGCAAAGACACCCGCCGCCATCAGCCCGCCAAACGGCCGGGAAAATGGCATGAGCACCGCGAGCACCGTGAGGATTTCCACCCCCATCAGCCCCCGGATGATCGCGGGCACCATATGGCGCGGCACCACCTCATAGCCCTGCGCGAAGCCCACCGTTTCATAAAAGGCCTGTGCCTTGTGCCAGGCCGCGCGCGCCAGAACGAGCACGAGAAAGCTCGTCAGTGTCGCGGAGGTGAGTTGCGGCAGGTCTTCCATCAGCGATCAAGCTCCATGACCGTCGGCCAGCCAGCGATGTTGAACTCTTCGGACATCTCCAAAGACACCTCATCGCCCATCTCGACGCTATAGAGGAACACGCCCCCCTCTTCGTCGGCGGTGTAGAGCATCGGTTCTTCGGTCTGGGTGACGATCATTGAGTTTTCGTGATGCGCGTTGGAGCGGCCAACCACGGTTTTGCTCTCCAGATCGACCGACCAGATTTCCTCGGCACCGTTTTTATGCGACCCGTCATAGGCGCCCGAGTGCATCAGGACGAAGGCCGTGTTCGTCGGCGCGTTATAGGCAATCAGTTCCGAACCGGAGGGTGCCCAGTTGCCCAGAACTCCGTCGGTCAGGGCCACGGTTTCGCTGAGAACCGGCACATCGCCGCTATCGTCGACGAAATAGAGGTTGCCGTTGTAGGACACGTAAACCAGTTGCTCGCCCACGCGCACGCCATTGGTGAACAGCGCATCGGAATCGACGTCAAAGATCTTTTCCGACTTCGCCGGATCGCTGAAAGTGCCGTCTGCACCATAAGCATAGGTCTGGAAGGTGCCGTCACCGCAAATCATGGTGAACTTCATCCCCGAGGTCGACGGGAAGATCCCCCAGCAGCCCGGCGTCGGCACTTCGGCAATTGCGGCACCTGCAGCGATGTCGATCACCGATACGGAGGTGGCCGGCGTCGCGTTCTGCACCAGCGCATAGGCCTCGTCCGCAGAGAGCGCCAGCAAAACCGGCTGGCTTTCCACTTGGGCCATTTTGACGCCGAATTCGAATTCGCTCTTCACCTTGAGCGTCTCGACGTCCCAGGTGTGGAACACGTTGGTGATCGGGCCATAGGTGTAGCGTTCGAAATAGACGGAGGTGGTGTAAAGTGTCTTGCCGTCGCCAGACAGCACCATCTGCGCGGTCGTGCCCGGCCCCATGTTGCCTTTCATGGCAAAATCTTCGGCCCCCAGAACGTTGACTGCGGACGGACCTTTCCAAGCCTGATCAAGGACGAAAAGATTCGGTCCTTCGTCGATGGTTTCCTTGACGGTGAGGGTTTCGGGGGCGATGGCCTCTTGTGCGCAGACCGGACCGGTCAGCGCGGCGAAAGCCACGAATGCGGCTGTTGTGGATTTCATCATCTGTCTCCTGGTGATGGTCTCGTGAACAGCATAGGAGTGACAAAATGCAGCCCGCTATCCGCCTCCCACGTGAAATTTCGCACATAAAATATGCAGCGGAAAAATCTGCGCTCGGGCCGGACGACTTCGCTTGACAGTTCCGGCGCCCTACACGCTGAGATAGGAAATAAGCAAACATTCCGGACAGTTACATGCGCACCCAAGTCGCCACCGCCCCTCGCCTGCGTGAAACCCATTTCGACAGTTTCGTAGATCAGGAGCGCGGACTTGCTGGCTGGAATCAGCTCTATCGACAGCTTTCCCCCGGCGCTTTCAGAGGCCATATCGTCGCACTCGACTGGGGCGCATTCACACTCTATCGCGAAACCGTGAACCAATGCATGGAGAACATCTATCGCGTACCTGATGGCTGCGCCTGCGTTGGATTTTCACTGGGGAAACGGGTCAAAATGACCGGCGTCACACAGGACATCGGCGCAGGATCCGGCATGATCAACGTCGCCGATGAGGACTATCACATATTCACCGACTCTCAGTCCGACTACATCATGCTGACAGTCCCCCTGGACAAGCTGCCCCATGGTGTCGCCACCGGTGTCCGTTCGCTGCGGCTGAACGAAGGGCATGACATTGCGGGCTGGATGCTGATGTTGCTGGAAAGCGCCCGCAAGGGCATCGCCCAGGAGGCCGTTCTGCATCTGGCCCCGGATCTTTTGATGGACCGCATTTCACTCTGGGCGCCTCAGGATCAACAGGCGACACCCAGGCGGAAAACGCCCCGCGGCCTGATAGCGGACATTCTGGACGCCTGCGAAACCCTGCCCTTTGACCTGCTCAGCGTCAGCGCGCTGTCCGAACATCTCGACCGCGACCGAGCCACTCTGCGCTCAGCCTGCCTGGAGCGAACCGGCATGTCTTTGGATCATCTCCTGAAGGGCCGCCGCATGAGCGAAGTCCACCGCCGCCTCCGCAGCGCGGATCCGCGCACGACAAAAGTGTCTGATGTCAGCATGGAATACGGCTATTTCCACTGGGGCCGGTTCGCGCAAAGCTATCGCGCGATGTTCGGCGAACGCCCTTCGGATACGCTACGTAGGCCTGCAGACACCGTAGTCTGCTGAGCGCCCTGCACGAAAAAGGGCGGGACTTCCCGCCCTTTGCCTGTCGTCATCGCATCACGGCGCTCAGGCCGAGGGGAAACTCGGCACGTCCAGAGTTTTAATCTCGGCAGGCTGGTCGCCCTCACCAATTTCCTGGCAAGCCACCGGATAATGGGTCGCGGTATCGCATTGCGAGATCGGATATTTACCGGTGCTGCTGCAGGCAGCGAGGCTGAGAGAGAGAAGAGACATCATCAGAATTGCGCGGGTCATGGCGGCGTTCCTTTCTACAAGATCCAGAGGGGAAGCCCTTCTGGGCCAATCATTCTGCCGCCTAAATATGCGCCGTTTCCCGCAGGTCAACGGGGGGTGGCGCAAAAAGTGAACTAAAACGTTTAGTTTGACAATATGTCGCACCCTGAAGTGGCCTATCGACCGGCTTCCCCCACCCCGCGGCCTCAAAATGAGCTTAGGGGATGAGCTCGAATTTCGTGACATCCACCATGCCGCGATCGGTGATTTTCAGTGCGGGAATGACCGGCAGGGCCAGAAAGGCCAGTTGCAGGAACGGTTCTTCCAGTGTCACCCCCAAGCTGCGCGCCGCCGCGCGCAGCTCAACCAGCCGGTCACGCACCTCTTCAAAAGGCTCAAGGCTCATCAGCCCAGCAACCGGCAGGGCCAATTCAGCCAGAACCACGCCGTCGCGCACGACCACAAAGCCGCCCTCGATGTCCGACAGGCGATTGGCCGCCACGGCCATATCGTCGTAATCCATGCCGACGCTGACGATATTGTGGTGATCATGACAAACCGTCGAGGCAATCGCCCCCGCCTGCAGCCCAAAGCCTTTGACAAAGCCGCTGGCGACATTGCCGTTCTTGCCGTGACGCTCCACGACGGTGATCCGGGTCAGATCCCGATCTGCATCCGGACGCTTGTCGCCGTCGACAATCGGAATGGTTTCGCGCAGATGTTCGGTGATGATCTTGCCTTCGAGAATGCCGATCACATCGGTCTCTTCGCGATTGCCGATGATGCGGAAATCCGCTGCCGCGACGCGTTTTGCCTTGACGGAACCACGCCCCACCGGGGCGACATGGCCGCGCGCAGCAAAAGCCGCGTCATTGACCTCGACCCCATTGGCAAAGACACGCTGCGCACGGCAGCTTTCCAGACTGTCCAGAACCACGATGTCGGCGCGCTTGCCCGGCGCGATCATGCCGCGATCCTTGAGGCCAAAGGCCTCCGCCGCCGACAGGGACGCGGCGCGGTAGACTGCCAGAGGCGGACATCCCAGCGCGATCAATTCGCGGATCATATAGTCCAGATGCCCGTGCTCGCCGATGTCCAGCGGATTGCGGTCATCGGTGCACAGGCACATGTAAGGCGCCGTCAAATGGGTCAGAAGCGGTTGCAAGGCGTGCAAATCCTTGGAGACGGAGCCCTCGCGGATCAGCACGCGCATGCCCTTGCGCAGCTTTTCGCGTGCCTCAGCAGCGGTGGTGGCCTCATGTTCGGTGCGGATGCCCGCGGCAATATAGGCGTTCAGATCGCGGCCCGTCAGCTGCGGACAATGGCCGTCGATATGGCGATCCTCAAACAGGCGGATTTTCTTCATCGCCTCCGGGTCGGTATGAATCACGCCGGGGTAGTTCATGAACTCCGCCAGCCCAATGCCCGAAGGATGCCCCATGACCTGTTCAAGATCCCCGGCCAGAAGCTCCGCCCCGGCAGTTTCCATATCGGTCGAAGGCACACAGGAGCTGAGCTGCACCCGCACATCCATCAGCGTATGTTCCGAAGCCGCCTGAAAATAGCGGATGCCCGCCAGCCCGATCACATTGGCAATCTCATGCGGATCGCAAATCGCCGTCGTCACCCCGCGCGGCGTGACGCAACGGTCGAACTCAAAAGGTGTGACCAGAGAGCTTTCGATATGCAGATGGGTGTCGATGAACCCCGGCACCAGCACCTGCCCCGTGACATCGATTTCGCGTGTGCCCTCATAACTTTCGAAGACACCAACGATCCGATCCGCCGTGATTGCCACATCGCCCGGGATCAACTCGCCTGTCATCAAATCAAAAATAAGACCGTTTTTCAGGACGATATCGGCCTTTTGCGCCCCGCGCGCTGCGGCAATCCGCTGTTCCAGATGTGACATGGTCTCTCCTATACTCTGACAGCGGGCACCCGCTCGATATCCTCTGGCAGCCCCAGTGCCGCCCGCTCCGCATCCCGCCGCGCCACAAGCCAGACGACCCGCCCGCCGCGTTCCAGAACCGTCATCACCACCTTGCGCTGATCGGACAAAAGCCAGTCTTCCGTGCCCGGATCGCGTCCCACCACAACGCGGTCGGCATCGCGACGCGCCAGTTCCAGGATTGGCAGAAAGGACGGATCAGAACAGAGCACCATATCCGCCTCCTGCAGGCGCTGTACCGCGCGCAGGGTCATCAGATCCGGGTCCGGACTGCTGACCGGCAAGAGCGCAACCGCACCCTCGGAGGGCTCTTCGGGTGCACCACCTGCGGCAATCGCGGCCTTGATCGTTGCTGCCGCCTCACGTTCTGCCCCGCGCGCAAACAACCGACGCGGCTGATCGGAATAGACCCAGCGCCAGAAGGCACGGCGCTTGGCACGCGGCACTTCGGCTGCGACACTGTCGCGCAACCGCCCGCCCAAAGCGACAAGATCGCCCAGACGCGGTTCCAGCATTTCCTCAAGCCGGGTCTTGATCTGGCGCGCGAGAACCGGGGCCGCACCTTCCGATCCGATGGCCACCACCAGCGGGTCGCGATCCACCAAAGACGGTGTCGTCGCCTCGCATAATTCTGGCCGGTCCACCACATTGATCAACGCACCAGCAGCCCGCACCAGTTCAGCGACCTCTTCGTCGCGCGTAGCGTCTTCGGTGCAGACGAAAACCAAAGCGGCCCCGGTGAACAGCTCTGCCGTCAACTCGCCCGCGTGATGGCGCGCACGTCCGTCCTTGACCAGCGCCTGCAGTTCCGCGTCCAGATCGGGCGCTGCAAAAATCATCCGGGCTTCGGTCTTGAGCATCAGCCGTGCCTTTTGCGCCGCTGTCTCGCCGCCCCCCACGATCACCACATCACGGTCGGCCATACGCAGGAACATGGGGAAGAATTTCATCGTCAGGACCTCTTTTGCGGGCTTTCGGCCAGACTCCCCTATTGCCGCGCAAATGACAAGAGAGTGCGCACAGCAAAACGGGCGGGAAGGTCCCGCCCGTCACGCGCTTGTCCGATCGTGTCAGATCCTTATCGTCAGATCACAGATAACTGTTGACCAGATTTTCCAGTCGCTCCTGCCGGCCTGAGCGGGGTTCGGGGTTGATGTCGTCGCTCAAAACCCGCTCCTGAATGGAGGACAGATCGCCCTCGGCCAGCATGGTTGCATTCACCGGCTTGTCCCAATCGCCATAGCGTTCCGCCCGGGCCGCTTCGAGTTTGCCATCCTCAAGCATCTTCGCCGCCGTCTTGAGGCCACGCGCACAGACATCCATACCCCCCACATGCGCCAGAACCAGATCCTCCGGATCGAGCGACTGGCGACGGATACGGGCATCGAAATTCGTGCCGCCGGTGGTGAACCCGCCCGCCTTGAGCACCTCGTAATAGGCCAAAGCCACCTCGGGCACATTGTTGGGGAATTGATCCGTGTCCCAGCCGGACTGATAGTCGTTACGGTTCATGTCGATCGAGCCCAGAAGCCCTAGAGACCCGGCCAGTGCAAGCTCATGTTCAAAGGAATGCCCGGCAAGGATGGCGTGACCCTGCTCAATGTTGACCTTGACCTCATTTTCCAGCCCAAAGCGTTTAAGGAATCCATACACGGTGGCGACGTCGAAATCGTATTGATGTTTTGACGGCTCCTGCGGTTTGGGTTCGATCAGAATGGTGCCCTCCCAGCCCATCTTGTGTTTGTAGTCCACGACCATTTCCAGCATCTTGGCGGCCTGATGCGCCTCGCGCCCCAGGTCGGTGTTGAGCAGCGTTTCATAGCCCTCACGACCGCCCCAAAGCACATAGTTCGCGCCCCCGAGCTTCATCGTCGCATCCATGCAGCTTTTGATCGTCGCAGCGGAATAGGCGAAAACATCAGGATCGGGGTTGGTCGCAGCCCCGGCCATGAAACGGCGGTTGGTGAACAGGTTGGCGGTGCCCCAGAGCAGCCGCGTGCGGCTCTGCTCCATCTTGGCCGCGAAATAGTCGACGATTTCCTCAAGGTTGCGTTTGCTTTCGGCAAAGGTTTTGCCTTCGGGCCGCACATCGGCATCGTGAAAACAGAAAAACGGGGCGTTGAGCAGACCGAACAGCTCGAACGCCACATCCGCCTTCAGCTTGGCATCTGCCATGCTGTCGCCGAACCATGGCCGATCATAGGTGCGCCCGCCAAAGGGATCACCGCCCTCATAGGCGAAGCTGTGCCAATAGGCGACGGCAAAGCGCAGGTGATCTTCCATCCGTTTGCCTGCGACGATTTCGTCGGGATTGTAGTGCTTGAAGGCAAATTCATTGTCGCTTTCGGGCCCCTCGTAGGCAATCTGCGGGATGTCTTTGAAAAACTGTGTCATGTCAGCCCCTTGATGGCAGTTTGAGCAGCTTTGAACCGGGCGAACCCATCGTCAAAAGCGGCGGAAAGCTTGGTGTTCGGGTCGAAAGTGACCTGTGTTTTGGGTGTCGTGGCGATCTCGGACCCCGCCCCGGCGGCGGCCATCATGCCCAGACGCGCCGCGCCAAAGGCACCGCCGAAGTCACCGGCGACCGGCAGCGACACCGGGCAGTTCAGAACCGTTGCAATTGCCTCGCACCAGTAGGACGACCGCGACCCGCCACCGACCGCCAGCAGATGATCGATCGTTGTGCCGGTGGCCGCCAGCGCCTCGGCGCAATCACGGATGGCAAAGCTCACGCCCTCAAGCACGGCGCGAGTCCCGGCGGTGCGATCTGTCACATGGTCGAGACCCGTGAAGGCGCCCCGGATCGCGGCATCGTTGAGCGGGGTCCGCTCCCCCCCCAGATAGGGTAGAAACTGCGTCTTGCCCGGGGCCTGAAGATTGCCCAGAACCGACGTCAGTTCGGCCGCCCCCTGCCCGACGAACCGCCCATACCAGTTGAGCGCATCCGTGGCCGCCAGGATCACTCCCATCTGATGCCATGTGTCCGGCAGCGCGTGGCAGAAGGTATGCACCGCTGTGGCCGCATCGGGTTGATAGCCATCGTTTGCGGCAAACAGCACGCCTGAGGTGCCAAGGCTGACAAAGGCCTGACCGGCCCGCACGACCCCGACCCCCACGGCAGAGGCGGCGTTATCCCCGCCGCCGCCTGCGATCACACAGCCCGCACCAATGCCCCAACGCGCGGCCAGTTCGCCGCGCAAAGTGCCGGAGACCTCAGATCCTTCGACCAGACGCGGCATATGGCTACGGTCCAGATCAGTGGCAGCCAGCAAGTCATCCGACCAATCCCGCGCGCCCGTGTCAAACCACGACGTGCCCGCGCTGTCCGACATGTCGCCGACATGATCGCCACACAGATGCAACCGCAGATAATCCTTGGGCAACAGCACTTTGGCCGTGCGTGCAAAGATCTCCGGCTCATGTTCCTTGACCCAGATCAGCTTGGGCGCCGTGAAGCCGGGAAAGACAATATTGCCGGTGATCTCGCGAAACTTCGGATTTTCATCAAGCGCCCGAGCCTGTGCATACGAACGCGTGTCGTTCCACAGAATGCAGGGGCGCAAAACCTGATCGGCCGCATCCAGCAAGGTCGCGCCATGCATCTGACCGGACAGGCCAATGCCCTTCACCTCCGACAGATCCGCCTTCGCCTCCAGCGCTGCCATCACGGCCTCGCAGGCGTCAAGCCAGCTCGCCGGGTCCTGTTCTGACCAGCCATCCTGCGGTCGCTCATTGCTCAGCGGCGCATTGGCCTCGGCGATCACCGCCTGCTGATCGTCGATCAGCAGGCCCTTGAGGCCGGAGGTGCCCAGATCAAGTCCAATATACATGCGAAATCCCTTTGCTATGCTCGCCCGATGCAGAGCCGGCGCAGTTTCTGACGCGGCCCTTCAGCGGCGCCGCATCCGGTTTTCAGACCGGCCAGCTCAATAGGCCAATTCGACAGGCCAGCTCAATAGGCCAGCTCAATAGGCCTCCGGCGGACGCTTCCCGAGGATGATCATGCCGAGGATGTCCTCATCCGTCACCTCATTGACGTTCACGGTGCCAACATTCTGTCCGTTCTTCATCACCATCGCCCGATCACACAGGCGCATCACGTTGTGAATGTCATGTTCGATCAGGAAAATGCCCAGCCCCTGGGCCTTCAGCTCCTCGATCAACTCGGCGACCATCTGGGTTTCATGCGGTCCCAATGCAGCGGTCGGCTCATCCATGATCAGGATTTTGGCGTTGAAATAGACTGCACGCGCAATGGCCACGGATTGCCGCTGACCGCCCGACAGGGCGCTGACCGGCTCTTTGAACTTTTTGAAATTCGGATTGAGCCGCCCCATAATTTCGCGGGTTTCCGCTTCCATGGCAGGTTCATCGACAAAGCCCAGAGGCGTAACCAGTTCGCGACCCAGAAACAGGTTCGACGCCGCATCGAGATTGTCCGCCAGCGCAAGCGTCTGATAGATCGTCTCCACATTGTACTTGCGGGCATCGCGGGTGTTCCGGATCTCGGCCTTTTCACCATTGATAAAGATCTCGCCGCTGTCCATCTGATAGGCCCCCGACAGGCATTTGATCAGCGTCGATTTGCCTGCGCCGTTGTGGCCCAGCAGACCGACCACCTCGCCCGGGTAAAGATCGGTGCTGACATGATCCACCGCCTTCACGCCGCCAAAGGCAATCGAGATGTCGCGAAGCTCCACCAAAGGGGTGCCGGTGTTCGGATTTTGTCCCATAGTGTGCTCCTTAGACCTTGATACCGAGGCGTTTGCGGTACTGGATGTCGATCCAGACGGCGAAGACCAAAACCGAGCCGACGACGATGTTTTGCAGCGGCGCATCCACGCCCACCATGGCCATGCCCGATTGCAGGCTCTGCATGATCACCGCTCCCAAGATGGCGCCGTAAATCGTCCCGATCCCGCCAGAGAGCGCCGTGCCGCCAATCACAGCCGCCGCAATCACCCGCAGCTCGTCGAGCGTGCCGATGTCATTGGCGTGGCTTTGCAGCCGGGCCGAGGCGATCACCGCCGACAACCCGCACAGAAAGCCCATCAGTGCAAAAATCTTGACCGTCAGCAGCTTGGTGTTGATGCCAGACAGCTCTGCCGCGTCGGGGTTGCCGCCGGTGGCAAAGATATAGCGGCCCAGACGGGTTTTCTTGGCCACAAGGGTCATGGCAATCGCCACGACGATCAGCACGATCACCGAAATCGGCAGGCCGTAAACCTCAGTGTAGCCATCCGGCAGCACTTCGCCGCGTGCCTCAAAGAGGCGGCGCAGCTTGCCGCGGGGAATATTGTAGCTGTTGAGCGTCGCGATATAGCCCATGATCACAACCACAATCGCGCAGCCGATGGTCCATTCGGCCCAAAGCGGCTTGGTCGGAAAGCCATGCGACTTGCGGGCCTTGCGGGCATTGTAGATGGCATAGATCGCCATCGCGCAAGCCGCCATGCCAATGATCCAGGACCAGGTTGCGCCCAAAGTGCCCTCAGCACCGCCAAGCACAGTGAAGGTGCTGTCAAGCGGAGCAATCGTCTGCCCGTCGGTGACATACCAGCCGACATAGCGCCAGATCAGCAGGCCGCCCAGCGTCACGATAAAGGCCGGAATGCCCTGATAGCCGATCAGCCAGCCGTTGAAGGCGCCGATCAGTGTGCCCACGGCGAGACAGGTCAGTATCGCAATCGGCGCGATCATCGGATCGCCATATTCAAGTCCCATGACCTGCGGCAGCCAACGCGCCTGCATCATCGCCCCCATGGCCGAGGCAATCGCCAGCAGCGCGCCCACGGAAAGATCAATGTGGCGGGTGACGATTACAAAGACCATCCCGGTGGCCATGATCGCCACCGAGACCGTCTGCACCGTCAGATTGAAGATGTTGCGCGGCGTCACGAACCGCCCGTCCGTGAAGAAGTTGAAAGCCAGAGCGATGAGGACGAAGGCCCCCACCATACCCATCAGCCGCATGTCGAGTTCGAGCTGCGCCAAACCGCGTTTGCCGGAGGCACCTGCGCCCGTGGCCTCACCCGTTGAATTTTGTGCCTGTTCCACCATTGTCTTTCCCTTCGGGTGTTATACCCGCCCTCACAGCCGCGGTGCCGAACCACCTCACGACAGAGCAGCCCGACCAGTCAGATCAGGACCGTCAAGGACGCCCCGGAGCCACTCCGGGGCATCTGTTCAGAATGTCGAAAACATCATCTCTGCAGGATCAGTTGCAGGGCGACGGACCGCTTTCCACGCCTTGGCACAGCGCCTCTTGGCTGATCCAGCCCGCATCCACCACGACATCCAGATTGTCCTGGGTGATCGGGATCGGCGACAGGAATTTGGCATTCATCACATTGCCGCCCGGCGTGGTGAACTCCACCGTGCCGTCAATGTCAGCCGGGGCCGTGCCGCCCGCCAGCTCCACCGCGATCTCAGCGGCGTTGCGGCCAAGCTCACGGGAATCTTTCCACACCGACACGGTCTGAGTGCCTAAGGCAATGCGGTTCAGCGCGGCATGATCGCCGTCTTGACCCGACACGGGGATCCCCGCCATGCCCTGCGCCGTCAGCGCGGCCACGGCACCACCGGCGGTGCCGTCGTTGGAGGCCACCACAGCGTCAACATTGTTGTCATTGGCCGTCAGGATCGATTCCATGTTGCGCTGCGCATTCGCCGGCAGCCAGCCATCTGTATAGGCCTCGCCCACGATGGTGATCTGACCTGCATCAATGGCCTCTTGCAGAACCTCTTGCTGACCGCCACGCAGGAAATCCGCGTTCGGATCCGTCGGGCTGCCCTTGATCATCACATAGTTGCCTTCTGGCGCTTTTTCGAGAACGGCGCGGGCCTGCAGACGCCCGACCTCAATGTTGTCAAAGGTCAGGTAATAGGCGCGCGGGTCTTCGATCAGCCGGTCATAGGCGATCACCGGGATCTCTTCGTCGGCGGCCATTTCCACCGCCGGGATCACCGCTTGAGTGTCCTGCGCCAGAACGATCAGAGCGTCGACGCCCTGCGCAATCAGGCTTTCGATATCGGACAATTGCTTGGCCGACGACGATTGCGCATCGGCAGACACATATTCGGCACCGGCGGCCTCAAGCGCGGCCTTGATCGCGCCTTCATCAGTCTTCCACCGCTCTTCCTGAAAGTTCGACCAGCTCACGCCGACCGTCAGGTCCGCGGACATGGCCGATGTTGCAAAACCGGCAGCCACAATGGTGGCCGCCATCAGCATAGATTTACGCATGAATATCCTCCCAAGTCACCGCGCCGGTCTCACCTCTCCTCCTCAAGATCAGCGCCCGACGGGATCCGACTCACCGCCGGATGCAAAAATCATGCCATATTTATTTTTTGTGTCAAAATAATATTGACGAAAATACATTCATTTTCGATGATAGGAAAACCAAAACCCCCGAAATTGCGCCTCACCTGCGTGCATATGCAATATATCGCCTCGCAATAAATTAGGTCAGCGAAATTTACATGACTGTGGTCGAACCTCTCGAAACCAAAGACTTAGCCCATACAATCGCGGGCTGCGGACCGCTGTTTGCCGGGGCCAACGCCATTGCCAAACCCTTTCGTCGTCAGGTTTTCGAGGCCGTGCGCGCAGCAGGCACTCTCGCACGGGTGGACCTGTCACGACAGCTCGGCATCTCTCCGGCGACAGTGACACAGATCTGTTCGGATCTGATTGGCACGGGGCTGATCCAGGAAATGGAATTGCCGCGCCGCGACAGCGACAGCGCACGCGGACGCCCGCCCGTCGGACTGACGATCAACGCCTCTGCCGGGACCATTATCGGCATCAAGATCTCGGATCGCTCCAATTCCGCCGTGGTTCTGGATCTGGCAGGCAATCTTCTGGGCTCCGCCACCCTACCCGCGCCACCAACCGCACGCAGCACAGAAGAGATCCTGAGAGAAGCGGAAACCATCGTCGCCACCGCACTGACCGATGCGGAGATGCCGACCGACACGCCGATCGCGGTCGCCCTCGGCCTGCCCGGCATGGTCGATTTCGACGCGGGCCGTGTCCTCTGGTGCCCCTTCATGCAGGCCGCCGACATCCCTCTACGCGACATGCTGTCAGAGCGCCTTGGCCTGCCGGTGCGCATCGACAATGACGCCAATCTTCTGGCCCTTGCAGAGCTTTGGTTCGGCGAAGGGCGCGGGCTGGACAACTTTGCCGTGGTCTCAATCGAACACGGACTGGGCATGGGGCTGGTGATCGGTCACCAGTTGCACCGCGGTGGCATGGGACACGGGATGGAACTTGGCCACACCAAAGTGCAGCTGGATGGCGCACTTTGCCGCTGCGGTCAACGCGGCTGCCTTGAGGCCTATGTCGCCGACTATGCGCTGGTGCGCGAAGCTCATACCGCGCTCAATCTGGGACCGGAAACACCGACTGCGGACGCCATGCTGGAAACGCTTTACCGGCAGGCCAAGGAAGGCAACGATCTGGCCAAGACGATCTTTTCGCGCGCCGGGCGCTATCTGGCGGCAGGTCTGGCCAATGTGGTCTCCCTGTTCGACCCGGCGCTGATTTTACTGTCGGGCGACCGGCTGCGATATGATTTTCTTTATGCCGAAGAGGTGCTGAACGAAACCCGCGCGCTGACGTCCAAACCCGGCCGACAGCCCACGCCGGTCGAGATCCACGCTTGGGGCGATCTGGTCTGGGCGCGCGGCGCGGGGGCGCTGGCGCTCGACTTTGCTACCGAAATGCTGCTCGAATGATCTATTCGCGTCTCCCCCTGCTCTGCGCCCTCGCCGCAGCGCCGCTGATGGCCGCCGCTCAGGAAAGCCAGCCAGACAGCGCCCTTGACAGCGGCGTCCGGTTTCTGGACCGTTCTGATGCCCTGCCAGACCACAGCTACACCGGCGGCTGGGAGCATTTCGTCGGTGGCGGCGTGGCCATATTCGACTGCAACAATGACGCTTTACCGGATCTCTTCGTGGCTGGCGGCGACAGCCCGGCCAGCCTGATGATCAACCGCAGCGCTCCCGGCGGCCCATTGCGCTTTGACCGCGCCCCCCTGTTCGAGATCACCGGCGTGACGGGCGCCTATCCGATCGACATCGACAATGATGGGCTGCTGGATCTGGCCGTGTTGCGCGTCGGTGAAAACCTGTTGCTGCGCGGCGAGAAAGACTGCCGTTTCGGCCCCGCGAATACCGCTTGGGGGTTCGACGGCAGTGACCGTTGGACCACCGCCTTTGCCGCAGGATGGGAAAGTGACGCCGCGCGCCCAACGCTGTTTTTCGGCAATTACGTCAACCGTGACGATCCAGACGGTCCGTTTGAGGCCTGCGACAGCAACGCCCTCTATCGCCCCACCGAGGCCGCCAAAGGCTGGACCAAAACCACGCTGGAACCAGGCTTCTGCCCGCTCTCAGCATTGATCTCCATAGGCGCGCGCGATCACCTTGCCCTGCGGCTATCCAATGACCGGCATTATTATGTCCGGGGCGGCTATGAGCAGGTTTACGACTTGTCGAAAGATCGGTTTCTGGACGAAAGCGACGGCTGGGAACGCGTTTCGCTTTGGGGCATGGGCATTGCCGAACGCGATATCAATGGAGATCAAATCCCGGATGTGATGCTGACCTCCATGGGCGACCAACTGCTGCAATTCGGGCGTCCGGACGGGGGCTATGAGGCCGCGCCCTATGACATCGGCAGCTATGCTCATCGACCGCATTTGGGCGATGACGGGCGCCCTTCGACCGGCTGGCAAGCGGATTGGGGGGATGTCGACAATGACGGGCGCGCGGATCTGTTCATCGCCAAGGGCAATGTTGAACAGATGCCGGGTCTGGCCGCCCATGACCCCAACAATCTGTTACAGCAAACCCCGGACGGCCGCTTTGCCGAGGTCTCGGTGGCGGCCGGCGTCGCCTCCATGGCCAAATCCCGCGGTGGCGGGCTGGTCGATCTGAATGCCGACGGGCGTCTGGATCTGGTGGTGGTCAATCGCGAAAGCCCGATGGAGCTTTATGAAAACAGCACCGAGATGGTCGGGAACTATATCGCCGTGGACCTGCGCCAAAGCGGCCCCAACACCCGCGCCGTCGGCGCTCAGGTCGAGATCGACAGCCGCGTAGGCCGTCAGATGCAAGAGGTGATGATCGGCGGCGGGCATGGCTCGGGCAAATCCGTGGCGCTGCATTTCGGACTTGGCACGGCCACAACAGCGCGATTGCGCATCACATGGCCGGACGGAACCGTCAGCGACTGGCAGAATGTCGAAACAGTGAACAGAACGCTGACAGTGACCCACGAGTGAGCCAAGACAACGGCGCGCAGCCGGCGCGCCAAGGCTATTTTTCGAAGCTCAGCCCAGAAGGCACATGGTCGGGAATGCCAAGCCGATTTGGATCATCCTCCAAAGCCGACAGAAAGGCCATCAGCGCATCGATCTGATCGGCCCCCAGCACATGATCCTTCACCTCAATCGCCGACAGGATCGCGGCGACATCCGCCTCATTGTCCATCACCTCCCAGTCCTCGACCGGCAGATCGGGCAAGACCGCCTGACTGCGATCATAGGATAAAAGCGCCCGATTGGGCGTCAGATGAGCCGTCAGGAAATCACGCAGATCGGCATAGGCCCCGGAGTGCCCATAGGGCGCCGTCAGGGTCACATTGCGCAAAGACGGCGTGCGGAAGGCATAAAGATCTTCGGCCCGTCCGGTCACACGAAACCGCCCTTCATCACGCGCACCGCGCTCGAAATCGAGCGTTTTTCCCGGCCCCAACTGCGGCTGCCCCATGGCATGAAACCCATGGTCGGTCTGAAACAGTCCGGAATGACAGTCGGAACACCCCGCAGCCCCGTAAAACAGATCCATCCCCTCTCGCGCCAGATCACTCAACGCCGCCTCATTGCCGCGCAGATAGCGGTCAAAGGCGCTGTCATCGGCGCGAAACTCAAAGGCCATGAAGCCTGCAATCGCGTTGGACACATCGGAGAAGCGGATCGGCTGCCCCGCCGCAATGTCGGGATAGGCCTCGGCAAACATGGCTCGATAGGCCGGGATCGCCGAAACTTTCGCCGCGATTAGCTCCCATGCGCCACCATCGCCGGAAAACCGCCCCTTGCGCACCAGTTTTGACAGAGGATTCTCACTGACCTGCCCGGCCATTTCATCCGGGGAAAGCACGGGGAAGGCGGCCTGCGTCGCCAGAATGCCCGACACCTGCGAAAAAAAGTCGTCCTCGATCGGCACCCGCAAAACGCCGTCGATCCGTTCGACACGCCCGTCATGGAACATCGAGCGGTATTCGACCGCCCCAAGATTATAAAGCGCCGGCGCGTTGCGCGGCACGCGGTCTTCGGGCGGATTGTCCGCCGTGGCACGCCGCTCGGGTCCCAGACCCTGCCCACCTTCCCCCATGCCAAGGCTCAGCCCATCCGAGGTGCCAAAACGCGGATGATGACAGGTGGAACAGGAAATATTGTCATTGCCGGACAGGATCGGGTCATAGAACAAGAGCTGCCCAAGACGCGTTTCTGCCAGGTCGACACGCAGAAAGTCCTGATCGGTTGCGGGCAAAGGCAGATCACCCGCCCAGAGCCCGGCCTGACCCAGACCGCCCCCGATCAGGAACAGCCCGACGATCAGCGTGCGCGGGATCTTATGCGGCATATTCGACATAGGCAAAGGCTACACCATCCGGCGACCATGAAGGAGCATTGATTGTGCCCTGCCCGCCGGTAAAGCTCATCAGGGTTTTCGGCAGCTGGTCCTTGCCCTGCCACAGGCGCAAGGACACATGCATGTTCGGCGGATGCCCGACCACGCCTTCCTGATAGGCCATGTAGATCACCCGGTCTCCCGTCGGGCTTGGATGCGGGAACCAATTCACCATGGCGTCCTGCGTCATGCGTTCCAGCCCCGACCCATCGCGCCGCACCCGCCACAGCTCTGACGCGCCGGTGCGGTCGGAATTGAACCAGATCATCTCGCCATCGGCGGAAAAATCCGGGCCGTCATAATGATGCGCGCCCTCGATGACACAGGTTTCATTGCCGCCATCGAGATCGCAGGTGTAGATGCCGAACAGACCTTCACGCACCGCCGTGTAGCAAACCACCTGCCCGTCCGGCGAAATGCCATGAAACCACGACGGGCTGTGCGCCGTAACCCGCTCCGGATCGGCCTCTTCCGCGCTCAGGGACTGACGCCAGATCACCGCGCCCTCGCCAAAGGTATGGTCGGAAAACAGCAGCGTTTCCCCATCCGGCGTGATCCCATGGTCATTGTTCAACTGGATACACAGCCCGGTGTCGATTTCCAAAAGCTCCGGCGCCTCAAGATCCACCCAGAACAGGTTCCCCCCGCCATTGACGATCAGCGCGCTGCCATCCGGCGTCCAGTTCGGAGCTGCGATGACCATATCCGTTTCGAGGACGGGAAACGCTTGCCCCTCCTCAAAGTCGTAAATCATCAGACGCGACGCCCATTTCGTCATTTGGCGACCCCTCCCGTCAGGCTGCGTCTCACCAGTCTACAGGGTCTCGGCAAAGCCGCCAATGACTTATATCATCAAAGACTTACTCTGATCATCACGGCGCGTCACAGCCAGCGATCATAGTCGCTGACCAAAAGATGCAGCGGCGCTTCGTCCTCTTCGATTTCGGAGAACCGACCGATGGGATCGCGGAAAATATTGTCAGTACGATCGTCATTCACATTGCTGACCTCGCCGATCAGCACCTTGCCACCCTCTCCCCAGAAGGCATGCCAGTGCCAGGGCTCAAGAGTCACGCTTTCGCCGGGCGCAAGGGCCAGATGTTCACCGGCCTTGAGCACTCGCTTGCGTCCGTCCGTCAGAACCTCGACAGGCGCCCGCTCATCCAGACCGCCATCCTCAGTGCGGGTATAAAGTTCCAGCACCAGCGTCCCGCCACCCCGGTTGATGATATCTTCGGTCTTCTTGATGTGGTGATGCATTGGAGAAACCTGGTTTTCTTCCGAAATCAACATCTTTTCGGCATAGAGCGGCCCCATGCCACGCGCCACATTGGCCGCACTGCCATTGCGCACGGTGAACAGAAACAGGCCGAGATTTTCAAAATCCCCCTGACCGTAATCCGTGATGTCCCAACCCAGCATGTGATCGCGGATGATCGGGCTGCTGGTCGCAACTTCGTCTTTCAATGCCTCCGGTGTCAGATACCCAAAGGGCGGCATGATGAACCCGAAAGACCGCATGAAAGCATCGGATTCGCGGATGATGTCGTTGACGGTGGACCGTTTCATTGGGCGTCTCCATAGGTCGCGGAAAAGAGATTTCTGATTGTGAACGTCGGTGTGCCACGGGCCGTCTGTGGGGTAAAGGTCAGCGTGGCGGCGATGCCTGGCAAAAGCGTAACCGCGTTACCGGAGAAGCGTCCCGGCTGATCGGCCTCAAGCGTCACGAAAAGCGCCAGCGCAGATGCCTCCAAAACTACTTCAAAAACACCATCCTTCTCAATGATATTGAATGATATTTCAGGATCTAAAAGATCGTATTCCTTCCAGGGCTTCGGCGCAAAAAAGTCGCCGCCAGCGCAGCCCGCGGGCACGGGGGACCCAGCCTTCTCTCCGTCCTGATCTGCCTGCCACGTGTAGACAAATATTTCGTCTTTTTCGAGCGTTCCATGTGGAAGCTCAAACAGATCCAACGCCCGGGACGGCCAGGCGGACACCTGTACATCCGCCAGAGGCCGCATCTGCCCTTGCATATTCACCGCCGCGACCTGGACTGAAACATCCACATAGTCCGGCAGATCATTGATAATCATAAATTTATCTCCAAATCCATCTGGCACGACGGTCACGAAAACAGGTGCATAGAATTTCTGCGCCATGTGATGCAACAGCTTCCAGCTGCCACCATGATTCAGGCTTGACCAACTGGCACAGGGCCAGGTGTCGTTGAGCTGCCAATAGAGCGCCCCCCAACACTGCCCCTTGAGCGCGCGCCAGGCCGATACTGCGGTCTTGATCGCCAGCCCCTGCTGGACCTGCGACAGGTATACCAGATCCTCAAAACGACCCGGCAGGCGAAATTCCCGCATCATCGTGGCAACGATCCGTTCGTTGCCCCCCGGATCCTTCTGATGAGCGTCCATCACCGGCGACGACATATTGCGGTCCTCAGGCGCGATATGGCGCCGGATCACCTCCATCGACGGATAAGACTGAAACCCAAACTCCGACACAAAGCGCGGTGTCATCTCGCGATAATCCGAGAAAGGTTTGTTTTCATGCCAGACCGTCCAGACATGCATGTCGCCCGAACTGTCTTCATGCCAGGCATCGCCATAATTCAACGGGCCAAGCGACGGCGACGACGGCCACCAGTTGGCACTTGGATCGACCGCGCGTAAGGCCCGTTCCAATGTCTGGTTCAGCCGGTCATACATCACCAGATAGCGGTCGCGATTGGCGCGCGCTTCCGGAAATTCGCGCAGCATGCCCAGAATCTCATTATCGCCACACCACAGCGCGAGGCAGGCATGATGGTGCAAACGACTGACCTGTTCGCGCGCCTCCTGCGCGACGTTGTCGAGAAACGCCAGGTCGGCCGGGTAGAGATTGCAGGCGAACATGAAATCCTGCCAGACCATCAATCCCAGCTCGTCGCAGAGGTCATAGAACCAATCCGGTTCATAGCGGCCCCCGCCCCAGACCCGGATCATGTTCATATGGGCATCCACCGCCGATTGCAGCAGATCGCGCACCGCTGCCCGGTCGATGCGCCCATGCAGCGCATCTGCCGGTATCCAATTTGCCCCCTTGGCAAAAACATCGCGCCCGTTCACACGAAATTTGAACCCGGCACCGTGATCGTCGGGACGACAGATATGTTCGATCCGGCGCAAGCCGATCCGCCGATGTGCGATCGCCGTGCCACAACTCAGTTCTAGATCGTAAAGTGGCTGCGCGCCCTGCCCGGCGGGCCACCAGAATTGCGGCACCTCGATGAAAAACGTCGCCTCTGCAACCCCGTCACGCACCGTGGCGTCGCGCTGCCGGTCGGCTAAATGCAAGGTCACCGCCGCACCATCGGCAACATTGGCCAGTTCGGCCCGCACATGTAACGACACACTTTCAGTTTCTATGTCGTGATGCTCCTGACGCAGCCCGATGTGCTCGAAACGCACGGCGTCCGGATCACGCAGTTGCACCTGGCCGCTCACCCCGAAGGGCGTCAGCGCAATATTCCAGTCCCAGCCAAAATCGCATTGCTGCTTGCGCAACATATTGATGTTGGGGATCTGACAATTGCCTTTGTGATAAGGGATATACACCGGCTGGGCCGCCTGTCGTTCCCCGGCCGCCTTGACGACAGAGCGAAAGCAAAGCTCAATCCGATTTCTGCCCGGCTGCAATGCGTCGCGCATATCAACGGTCCAGATGCGAAAGGCGTTGTCTGCTCGCAGCACATGGCACCCGTTCACCAGAACGTCGACCATCCCGTCGAGTCCGGTCAGAACCAACTCTGTCGCACCCCCTGGATCGGCGATCTCGCAGGACAGCGTCCAGCCCCGCTCCGCAACCCAGCGCACCGCGGCTTCATTGGCCCCGTCATAGGGCTCTGGGCAATGGCCTGCCGCGACCAGTGCCGAGACCGCATCGAACGGGCAACGCACATCCAAAGACCACGCGCCAGTTTCATCGCGCAATTGCCAGTTGTCCAACACCGTCATAGGTCTTTGCCTTTCTGCCGAACCTCAGGGAAACGGGCCTCTCCCTGAAGTCCTGAAACGTTATAGGATCGTTTTATATGCCTTAGATTCAATCAAGCACAGTACAAACCCCGTCATTTTTACTAAGAAGTCAAAATCAACGCTGCGTCGATCTCGACCTGGTCGTTTTCCTCCTTAAGATGTGGGGGAAATTTCAAATAACTCCTCTGCTTCGGATGCCGTGGCGCACAGCTGCACCGATATCGACAAGACCAAGGACACAACGGGCATGACAGAACGACCCACACTCAAGACCATTTCAAAAATGACTGGTCTTGCCATCGCGACCGTCAGTCGCGCCCTGCATGATGCGCCCGATATTTCGACCCAAACCAAAGAGCGCGTGCGCGCATGTGCCGAACAGATCGGATACCAGCCAAACCGTGCCGGTGTCCGGCTGCGCACGGGGCGCACGCATGTCGTTGCGATGATGCTGGCAACAGAAGCGGATATCACGAGCCACAGTTCGCAACTGGTCGCCGCCGTCGCAGCCAAGATGCATGACAGCGGCTATTTCCTTAACATCGCCCCCTCCGGCCCCAAGGAGGATACTCTGCGTGCGGTACAGCAAGTTGTGCAATCCCGGGCCGCGGATGCCATCATACTCAATCGCACCGAAGCCGACGATCCACGTGTGGCCTATCTGATGGAGCGTCGCTTTCCCTTCGTCACCCATGGGCGCACGATCTGGTCCGATGATCACGCCTGGGTCGATTTCGACAACCGCCGCTTTGCCGAAATCGGCATGCAGACACTCGCGAAACGTGGCCGCAAAACGATCCTGATCATCGCGCCGCCGCCTTCACAATTCTACGGTCAGGAAATTCGCGACGCCATCGAGACAACATCAACGCAGTTGGGCCTCACCCCGGTGGTCCTGAACGGGGCCACGTCGGAAAGCTCCGTCACACAGATCGAATCCGCACTACAGCAGACGCTGGATCAAACCCCGCAGATTGACGGCGTCTTCTGCGCCTCGGTGCTGGGCAGCGTGGCTGCCGTCGATGTGATCGAACGTCGTGGCCGCATTCTGGGACAGGACTTCGATGCATTTTCCAAAGAGGCCAGCCCGCTTTTGCGCCGGTTTCGTCGTGATTTCATTGTGCTGCACGAAGATGTCGCGGCCGCCGGGGCCGATCTGGCGCGCGCGGTGCTGGGCGCCATCGACGCGCCGGACGCGTCCCCGCTGCAGCTTTTGCATGTGCCAAAGCTCGAAGATGTCTCGCCGCATTGACCGGAACACCGCCCGCTGGCCGAAAAGATCCTTTTGCGAGATCCGTCATTAAGGATTGACCTCACCTCCGTGCCCTTTAAACCCTCGCAGTGAGTTTTCCACAGGGGCAACCGAGGGTGTCAGATGTACCGCAAACTCTCTGACTGGACAGGCACATTGGCGCGGCTTTGTGCCTATGCCGGCGGGCTGAGCCTGCTGATTGTCACGGCGCTGACCTGCGTCTCGGTTTTCGGGCGGGCTCTCAATGGGCTGGGTCTCGGTCCTCTGCCCGGCGATATCGAGATGGTGGAATTTGGCATCGGCTTTGCCGTTTTCGCTGCGCTGCCCTACACCCAGTTCAGCCGCGCCCATGCCCGCGTCGATCTGTTCAAACCGCGCTTCGGCAACAGCCTGAACCGGGTGCTGGATCTGGCAGGCGAGCTGATGATGCTGGCGATCATGAGCCTCATCGCATGGCGCCTGTGGGAAGGCATGCTGGAAAAAGGCGCCTATGGCGAAAGCTCTTTCATCCTGCAAATTCCTGTTGTCTGGGGGTATCGCGCCGCGATGGTCGCCACGGCCATAGCCGTTATCGTCGCCCTGTTCTGCGTACTCAGAGCACTGCGCAGCTTTACCGGAAAGGACATCTGAGATGAGCCGCTTTGAAATCGGGCTTTGGTCCTTTCCTGTTCTGCTGATCCTGATCTTTCTGCGCGTGCCGATCGGTTTGGCCATGTTTGCCGTGGGCTTTGGCGGCGCCTATGTGCTCAATGGCAATTCGGTGCTGATGCTGAGCCAGCTCAAACACCTCGTTTATGGCGAATTCTCGTCCTATTCCTTCTCTATCATTCCGCTGTTTTTGCTGATGGGCCATTTCGCCACGCTCGGCGGCATGTCCGCAGGGTTGTTCCGGGCAGCGGAAACCTGGCTGGGGCATCGTCGCGGCGGGGTCGCCATGGCCGCGGTCGGGGCCTGCGCCGGTTTCGGGGCCATCTGCGGATCCTCGCTGGCCACCGCCGCCACGATGGGCAAGGTCGCCCTGCCCGAACTCAAACGCAGCGGATACAGCGGACGGCTAGCCACAAGTGCGCTCGCGGCTGGCGGCACACTGGGCATTCTGATCCCGCCCTCGGTGATCCTCGTGGTCTATGCCATGCTGGCCGAAGAAAACATCGCCAAGCTGTTCGTCGCGGCCTTCGTCCCCGGCTTTCTGGCCGCCATCGGCTATATGGTCTGCATTTCGGTCTATGTCCGCCTGTTTCCCGACAGCTGTGGCCAACGCGACCGCGCGCCCATGTCGGAACGTTTTGCCGCCCTTGCCAGGGTCTGGCCGGTGCTCGTCATTTTCATCGCCGTGGTCGGCGGCATCTATCTGGGGATTTTCACCCCGACCGAAGCCGCCGCTGTCGGCGCCGCGGGCACGGGGCTTGTCGCGCTGTTCAGTGGCGGGCTGAGCTGGCGGGCGACGGCGGACGCCATGCTGGAGACCGCCTCTTCGACCGGCATGATCTTTATGATCCTGATCGGGGCAACGGTGTTCAACAACTTCCTTGCCAACTCGGGCGTGCCGATGCAAACCGCGTCTCTGGTCGCGGATTGGGGGCTCAGCCCCTGGATCATCCTGACGGGCGTGCTATTGCTTTATCTTGCCTTCGGCTGCGTCATGGACAGCCTGTCGATGATCTTCCTGACCATTCCGATCCTCTATCCGATCATGGAAGGTCTCGATTTCGGCCTACCGCCGGGTGAGTTCGGCCTGTGGTTCGGGATTATCGTCCTGATCGTCGTGGAAGTCGGCCTAATCACGCCGCCCGTCGGGATGAACCTGTTCATCATCAATGCGCTCGATCCGAAAACCCCGATTGCCGAGACCTTCAAAGGCACCCTACCCTTCGTGATCACCGATCTGATCCGCGTGGCGCTTCTGGTGGCCTTTCCGGTCCTGACGCTGGGACTGGTCCGGCTGATCTACTAACGACCTACTGCGTGTCTTCCAGCCGAGTCAGCCAGCTTGCCAGCAGGTCGTCCATCTGCGCGAATTCAGCGTCACTCAAAAGACCACTGAGACGCTTTTGCGTCGCCACATGATCGTCGAGCGCCTTGTCGATGCGCGAAAAGCCCTCCGCACTAAGCGCGACAATGGCGCGACGGGCATCATCCTTATCCGTCCGGCGTTCGACAAGGCCCTGCGTTTCCAGACGGTTGATGCGGTTGGTGACGGTCCCCGAGGTGATCATCATCCGCGCCATCAACTGCCCCGCGGTGAGCGCATAGGGCGGCCCGGCCCGGCGCAGGGTGGCCAGAAGGTCAAAGCTTGCGGCATTCAACCCGTGACGGTCAAAGGTCGCCTCCAGATCCTGGCGAACAAGACGCACCACCCGCGCCAGCCGCCCGAGCAGCGCCATCGGCGCGGTGTCGAGATCCGGACGCTCACGCGCCCATTGCGTGAGGATCTCGTCAACGGAAAGACCCTGATCTGAAGCAGTATCCTGAGACATGGCACCTATGTTGACGAATTTTATCTTGACGTCAAGATTTCAAAATATATCTTGACGTCAAGATAACCATCCCCCCACACAGCACAGGCTCAGATTTCATGTCAGACACGACACCACCCCGGACGGCAGACATCATGCTGACCGCACTGGCCCCGGCGATCTGGGGCGCAACCTATCTGGTCACCACCGAGTTCTTGCCCGAAGGGATACCGATCACCGTCGCACTTCTGCGAGCCATGCCTGCGGGCCTGCTCCTGCTCTTGGTGTTGCGAAAACTGCCGCCGTGGCGCTTCCTGCCAAAGCTTCTGGTGCTCGGCGGTCTGAACTTCACCCTGTTTTTCATTTGTCTGTTCGTGGCGGCCTATCGCCTGCCCGGCGGTGTCGCAGCCACACTCGGGGCAACACAGCCGCTGATCATCCTGCTTCTTGCACGCCTTGCCCTGCACAGCCCGATCCGCACTCTGGCGATCGTGGCCGGCCTTCTGGGGCTGGTTGGCGTGGCCTGTCTGGTGCTGTCACCCGACAGCCAGCTTGACCCCATCGGCGTCGCAGCGGCCCTGTTGGGCGCGCTGTCCATGGCCACAGGCACTGTCATGAGCCGCAAATGGGCCTATCCCGTGCCGCCGCTGGTCTTTACCTGCTGGCAGCTTCTGGCAGGCGGGCTTTTGCTCTGGCCGATGGCGATCCTGATGGAGCCGCCCCTGCCACCGCTGAGCGGCGCAAATATCATCGGCTTTCTGTTTCTGGGGCTGATCGGCGGCGCGCTGGCCTATTTCCTGTTCTTTCGCGGCATTGCCACGATCGGACCGGCGCGCGTTGCCCCACTGGGCTTTCTAAGCCCGATGACGGCGGTGGTTCTGGGCTTGCTGATCACCCATGAAACCCTGTCGGGGCCACAGATCATCGGTATGGCGCTGATCCTGGGGTCGGTTTGGCTGGGACAATACGCCCAATCCCAAAAACATCTCAGCCGCACGGTTAATGCCTGACCTCTGCAGGCCTAACCTCTACACAATGCCGCCCTCCCGATACAGGGGGGCGGCTTGCGCTCTTCACTCTGCCGCAGGCGCCGTCGCGGAGGGTGCTTCGTCCTGCGTCACATCGGCCAGCGCCCTGACCGCAGCGAACTGGCTCAGGAACACCTCACCGGTCAGGTCATGCAGAAAGTGCGATTTCTGCAGACGGTCCATCACCGGCCCTTTGACCTCGGAGAGATGCAGCTTGATGTCGCTGTCGGCCAGACGGCGGTTCAGCTCCTCAAGCGTTTCCAGAGCGGACGTATCCACCTCATTCACCGCCGGGCACATCAGCACGATGTGGCGGATCGCCTGATCATCAGCGATGCGATCCAGAATATAGTCTTCCAGAAAGCGGGCATTGGCGAAATACAGGCTTTCATCGACACGGATCGACACCAGCTCGGGCGAGGTCAGCACTTCATGGCGGTTGATGTTGCGGAAATGCTCCGTCCCCGGCACCAGACCGACCTCGGCGATATGCGGCCGCGAGGTCTTATAGAGATGCAAGGCAATCGACAGGATCACCCCGGAGGACACACCGGTTTCCACACCGAATCCCAGCGTCAGCAGAATGGTTGCCAGAACGGCCGTAAAATCCGCCTTGCTGTAGGCCCATGTGGTTTTCAGGATCGAGAAATCGACAAGGCTCAGCACCGCGACAATGATCGTCGCCGCCAGCGTCGCCGTCGGCAGGAAATACAAAAGCGGCGTCAGGAACAGCGCGGCAAGCCCGATGCCGATGGCGGTAAAGGCTCCGGCTGCAGGCGTTTCCGCCCCGGCGTCGAAATTCACCACCGAGCGCGCAAAACCACCGGTGACCGGATAGCCGCCAGACACCGCCGCCGCGATGTTCGAGGCCCCCAGCCCGATCAATTCCTGATCCGGCACGATGCGTTGGCGTTTCTTGGCGGCAAGCGTCTGGGCGACAGAGACAGATTCAACGAAGCCGATGATCGAAATCAGCAGCGCCGAGCCGAACAGTTGCCCCCAGATGTCAGGTGAAAAATGCGGCAAGGTCAGCGGCGGCAATCCGCGCGGCACATCGCCGACGATCTTGACGCCATGGCTGTGCAGACCAAGGGCAAAGGTCAGCAAAGTGGTCACGACGACGGCGGCCACGGGACCGGCCTTGGCCGCCACATCCGCCAGACGCGGCGAGACCCCTTTGGAGATCAAAAGCGGTTTCAGCCCTTTGCGCACCCAGAACAGAAAAGCGGTCGCGGCCACACCGATGACCAGCGTGATGAAATTGGTCTCGCCCAGATGCTCCCAAATCGACATCAGCCGTTCCGGCAAGGTAGATCCCCCGGCCGACACCCCCAAAAGATGCTTGGCCTGAGAGGCGGCAATCAGGATGCCCGACGCGGTGATAAACCCGGCAATGACAGGGTGGCTGAGGAAATTGGCAAAGAACCCCAGACGGAAGATCCCCATGGCCAGAAGGATCAGACCGGACAAAAATGCCAATGTGATCGCGGCGGCTGCATATTCGGCGGTGCCCTGCAGGGCCATATTGCCGACAGCGGCGGCGGTCATCAGCGACACCACCGCGACCGGGCCCACGGCGAGCGCGCGCGAGGTCCCGAAAACTGCATAGGCCACCAGCGGCAGGATCGAGGCGTAAAGCCCCATTTCCGCAGGTAACCCCGCCAGCAGCGCATAGGCTAGCGACTGCGGGATCAGCATAATCGTCACGATCAGCGCAGCAATGCCATCATTGGCAAAGGTCGCGGCGGAATAGCTGCGTCCCCAGTCCAGAATGGGCAGGTAACGGCTCAATTTGCGGGGATTAATGGACATTGGGCATGTCCTTCGCCGGTGTTGCCCGTGTGGTCGGATGCGCTTCGCCCCGGCCCTCTGCGACCCTTGTCAGGCCGTCTTTTTGATCGCGCATCATGCTGCGTCTCCTTCCTTCCCCGCGGTGACGGGACCTGCCCCGGTGTTTCGGGGCCCACGACAGGCCGAAGACGCAGCGCGCGAATGCGTGGGGCGGCTCAGCCTGCCAGATATCCGGCGATGCCGCTCAGGTCGTAGCCTGCGCCTGCCGCCTCTTTCAAAATCTCTTCCGGGGCCTTCTGGCCCGCTTGCGACAGCGCCCAGAGCGTGGTCGAGCGTGTGCCAGACCGGCAATAGGCGTAAACCGGCCCGGCACTCTCTTCCATGACCTGCGCCATTTCCAAAATCAGCTCCGGGGTGAATTGCCCAGGGATGACTGGCAGGTAGTGAAAGCTCAGTCCTGCCGCGTCGGCGGCAACGGCCATGGCGTCCGAAGACTGATCGTCGTCGATTTCCATATCGGGACGGTTGCACACCAAAGTGGTGTAGCCTTTGTCGGCCAGAACCGAGACCTCTTCAGGCGTGATCTGGCTGCTGACCGTGAGCTGTTCATTGACCTTGTTGAAATCCATTGTCGTCTCCTGATGTGCGTGGCCGCCCTGCCCTTAGCGGCAGGTCAAGCAAGGGAAGATGCACGGCCCGCCGCATCAGCGTCTGTTACAGGCCGTTCACCGGAACTTTCAGGAACGTCTTGCCATCCTTGTCCGCCGGGGGCAACTCACCTGCGCGCATGTTGACCTGCAACGAGGGAATAATCAGCCGTGGCATGTCCAGAGTGGCATCGCGGTCTTCGCGGAACTTGACGAAGTCCTCCTTGGTCTTGCCGCCACCGACATGGATGTTGTGGATCTTTTCATCACCGACGGAGGTCTCCCAGGCGATGTCGCGCCCGTTGGGGCCGTAGTCATGGCACATGAACAGCCGCATGTCGTCCGGCAGCGACAGAACCTTCTGGATCGAGTCATAAAGCGTCGCCGCATCGCCCCCCGGAAAATCGGCCCGCGCCGATCCGCCGTCAGGCATGAACAGCGTGTCGCCCACAAAGGTCGCATTGCCCATCGTATGCACCATGCAGGCAGGCGTGTGACCCGGCGTATGCATGGTGAAACAGGTCATCTCGCCGACGTGATAGGTGTCACCATCCTTAAACAGACGGTCGAATTGCGACCCGTCGCGCTGGAATTCGGTCCCCTCGTTGAACACTTTACCAAAGGTGTCCTGAACGATGGTGATGTTTTCACCAATCCCGATCTTGCCGCCCAGCTTGTCCTGGATATAGGGCGCAGCCGACAGGTGGTCGGCATGCACATGGGTCTCGATCAGCCATTCCAGCGTCAACCCCTCATCCCGGATATACTGGATGATCTGGTCCGCAGACTCATAGGTGATCCGACCGGCGGCATAGTCAATATCCATCACGCTGTCGACAACCGCGCAGGAGGTCGAAGCCGGATCTTTCACGACATAGGAAATGGTCCATGTCGCCGGATCGAAAAAGGCTTTCACCTCCGGTTGAACCGTCAGATCGACGGGGTAATTGGAAGGCATGTTCGGTCTCCTCTCAGTTCGCCGACGCATCACAGACGCCCAGCGTGTCTTTCGCGCGCCGCCATGACAAGGCCATGACAGCGACAGTTATATCCCTGGTTGCCATCACAGGGTACGGCCACCCATCCGGTTCAAAACCGCCTTGGTGCCCAGAATGCCGACGACCAGCGCGACGCTGAAGATCCAGACATCGGCCTTGCCTGTGCCCAGAGCCGGCAAGGCCCCTCCCGGACAAAAACCCGCAATGCCCCAGCCGACACCAAAGATCAGCGACCCGCCAATCAGCTTGACATCAATCTTGCGGTTTCCTGGCAGAACAAAGCGGCTTTCAAACGCCGGTGCCTGATAGCGGGCAAAGAGCACACGATAGCCGACAAAAGCCACCACCACGGCCCCGCCCATCACAAAGATCAGCGACGGATCCCAAGTGCCGGCAAAATCGAAAAAGTTCAGGACTTTGGCCGGATTGGCCATGCCCGACATGGAAATCCCCAAGCCGAACAGAAGGCCGGTCAGATATGTCAGAAGATGCCGCATCTTACGCCCCTCCGATCATATGGCGCATGACATAGACCGTCACCGCCGTGGCCAGCATGAAAGACAGGGTGGCCGCGATCGAACGCGGGCTGAGCCGCGCCATCCCGCAGACACCATGGCCCGAGGTGCACCCCGATCCCAGCGTGACACCGATGCCGACAATCACCCCACCAACGATCAACGCCAGACGGGACATCGGCACCTGAACCGCAGGCATCTGCCCGGCAAAAACCGCATAGAGCGCAGGTCCGGACACCATGCCCAGAAGCAACAAGGCCCGCCAGCTCCAGTCCGGCAGGTTATCGGGTTTGAGAAACCCCGCCAGAATGCCGGTGGCGCCCATGATCCGGCCTTGCAGCGCCATCAGCAGCACTGCGGAGGCCCCGATAAAAAGGCCGCCGATCAACGACAGCCAGGGCGTGAACTCTGTCACAGCCGCGTCCAGTTCCATTTATACGTTCCTCCCGTGCTGACGGGAGAACGTCCCCAAAAAAGTCATATGTGCGTTCCCTTTTGCGGTTGTCCGCTTTGTTGAGCGTTTTTGTAATCAATCTAAAAAGCCGGGTCTGTGAGTTTGTCACAGAGGTGCGCGCCGCTCTGCGTATTTCACCACGTCACACAAACACGCGCCAGATTCCCCGAAGGACAAACACCCAAGATGAATGTGTGCTCCTAAAACTTTAACACAAACTGTTCGTTTTCAGTGACTTCAGAATTTGTGCCCACAGGTATATCGAAGGATCATAAAGAACGCAGCAGCCTTTCCGTGCGCATGCGGCTAATGACCTGTCTTCTCAGGCAGAATGCCTTGTCTCCACGAACCAAAGGCTGACGCGATGCACCCCGCCCGCCCATTTTTATCACAGGGTGGATCGGCCGCAAACTGGCGCAACGCCACACCAAAAACCAGAATACTCTGGCCGTACAACTTGCGGCATAATCCGGGCAAGCCCTGACGCAGCCGCTCGCATCGCATCCACAGAAGACATGAAAAAGGCCCCGATACGGAGCCTTTCGTCAAATCATGCAATCTCCGCCTGCGTCGAGCAAAGGCGTGGTCCGATCATTCGCCACCCTGCGCATCGGCACGGCTTTTGCCCGCCACATTCAGCGCCAGCGTCGCGGCCATGAACCCGTCCAGATCGCCATCCAACACGCCCTTGGTGTCCGAGGTCTCAAAATTCGTGCGCAGGTCTTTCACCATCTGATAGGGCTGAAGAACATAGGACCGGATCTGATTGCCCCATCCGGCATCGCCCTTGTTTTCATGCGCCTCGTTGATCGCAGCATTACGTTTGTCGAGCTCCAACTGGTAGAGGCGCGACTTCAGCGCTTTCATAGCGATATCACGGTTCTGGTGCTGCGACTTTTCCGAAGAAGTCACAACGATGCCAGTCGGATGGTGGGTGATCCGCACCGCCGAGTCGGTGGTGTTCACGTGCTGACCGCCCGCCCCCGAGGACCGATAGGTGTCGATCCGGATATCGGCCGGATTCACCTCGATCTCGATATTGTCGTCCACCACCGGATAGACCCAGACCGAACAGAAAGAGGTATGCCGCTTGGCCGCCGAGTCATAGGGCGAAATCCGCACCAAACGGTGCACACCGGATTCGGATTTCAGCCAGCCATAGGCATTGTGACCGGAAATCTTATAGGCTGCGGATTTGATGCCTGCCTCTTCGCCCGGTGTTTCCGATTGCAATTCGACCTTATAGCCTTTCTTTTCGGCCCAGCGAACATACATCCGCGCCAGCATCGACGCCCAGTCGCAGCTTTCCGTACCCCCGGCCCCGGAGTTGATTTCCAGGAAAGTGTCATTGCCATCGGCTTCCCCATCCAGAAGCGCTTCCAGCTCCTTCTCGGCAGCCTTTTCCGCAAGCACCTTGAGCGTTGCTTCGGCGTCGTCTATGACTTCCTGATCCTCTTCCATCTCGCCAAGCTCGATCAGCTCGATGTTGTCTTTCATGTCCTGTTCGATGCTTTTGGCGGTCTCAAAGGCATCCATCAGCGCCTGACGGTCGCGCATCAGCTTTTGTGCCCGCTCGGGATCATCCCAAAGGGTCGGATCCTCGATCATCGCGTTGAACTCTTCCAGACGGTGCGGCGCAGTTTCCCAATCCATGCGCTGTTTCAACAGCTCAACGGATTTCTGGATCTTGGTCACGGTATTCTCGATTTCAGCGCGCACGACAGGTCACCTTCGGGGTCTTTTCGGTTTCCCGGACAGATACGCGCCCCGGCGCCGGGAAACAAGAGGGCGACGGGGTAAAGGCAGGAAACTGGCGGCGATGGATCAGTACAAACCGCCGGAAGACAGCGAATTGATATCCGCTTTCTCTGGCACCGTAATGGTGCGCCCGCCGGTGGTTTGCACCTCTCGCTGCCCCGACGATTGCGCCGCTTCGGCGTCCTGAACCAGCGGCAGGTTTGACCCCATGGCAAAGCCACCGTCATAGGTCAGGCCGAAGATCGGCTCTTCGCCGTCGCGGAAATACTCGGCCACGACATTCGGGCCAGAGGCCCCGTCAGGCAGACGCGCACCGGTGTAGCGGTCGATCTTGATGAAATGGCCACCAGGCGGCACCTTGAACTTGCCACCCCCGTATTTCTTCACCGCGTCCTGCATGAAGGCGTTGAACACCGGTCCGCAATAGCCTCCGCCCGACGCTCCGCGCATGGCGCGCGGCGTGTCATAGCCGATGTAGCAGCCCGCCACGATGTTTGAAGTGAAGCCAATGAACCAGGCGTCCTTGCCGTCGTTCGTCGTCCCGGTTTTACCCGCCACCGGCACTGGCAGATTGACCCGCCCCGCCGCTGTCCCGCGCTGCACAACCCCCTGCATCATTGAGGTCAGTTGATAGGCGGTGATCGCATTGATCATCCGTTCGCGGTTCGACACGATGCGCGGCGCAACGCCATCGGCAATCTCGGACGTGTCGCAATCTTCGCAGACGCGCTGATCATGACGATAGATGGTCTTGCCCATCCGGTCCTGCACACGGTCGACCAGCGTGGGTTCCACCCGTTCACCGCCATTGGCGAACATCGCATAGGCCGCGACCATCTTGAACACGGTGGTTTCTTCGGCGCCCAGAGCAGAGGCCAGATATTGCCCCATGTGGTCATAGACCCCAAAACGTTCGGCGTAACGCGCCACCGTGTCCATGCCGACCTCTTGAGCCAGACGGATGGTCATCAGGTTGCGCGACTGCTCAATCCCGGTGCGCAGCGGCGTAGGCCCATAGTACCGGTTGGACGCGTTCTTGGGCCGCCAGACGCCCTGTGGGGTGCGCACTTCGATCGGCGCGTCAACGATAATCGTGGCGGGTGTGAACCCGCTGTCGAGTGCCGCCGCATAGACGAAGGGTTTGAAAGACGACCCCGGCTGACGCGTGGCCTGCGTGGCGCGGTTGAACACCGAATGCTGGTAGCTGAAGCCCCCCTGCATTGCGATCACCCGACCCGTGTCCACGTCCATCGCCATAAAGGCGCCTTCGACCTCGGGCACCTGACGCAGGCTCCAGCGGATCAGATCGCCTTCGCCATTGTCGCCCGTGGTCATCCGGCGGATATGCACCACATCGCCGCGGCTGAAATTGTCGCGGAAAGACCCGCGGATCCATTTGATGTCTTCGCGCGGCACGCTGACCAGACCGTCGTTCTCTTCGACGCCCTCGACACGCACGCCCATCTCAGCGTCGCTGACCTGATCGACCGCACCGACATACCAGCGCCCATCCAGCGTGATGTCACGCGCCACCTGCACCTCGGCCAGCGCTGTGCGCCAAGTGCCATCGTCGAGCGTGGCCGGATCGATGGATTTGTCTGTGCCCTTCCAGAGGCCGCGCCCGCGGTCCAACTCCTCCAGACGGCGTTGCAGCGCATGGGCGGCATTGGTCTGCATCTCAGGGTCAATAGTGGCCCGAATCGACAGGCCGCCTTCAAAGAATTCCTCTTCGCCAAAGTTCTTGGACAGCTGGCGACGGATTTCATCGGTGAAATAGTCGCGCGGCGGCAGGGTTTCGCGATAGGACGGATAGTCCCCCGTCTGCACAGTCCGGATCGGCGTTGCCCGCGCGGTTTCATATTCATTCTGGCTCAGATAGCCGTTTTCATACATTTCCCGCAGCACGTAGTTGCGCCGCTCCATCGCCCCGTCATAGTTCTTGGCAGGGTTGTAGGAATATGGCGCTTTCGGGTGGATCGCCAGAAACGCCGCCTCTTCCGGGGCCAGTTCCGAGAGCGATTTGTTGAAATAGGATTGCGCCGCAGCGGTCACACCAAAGGAGCGCACCCCCAGATCGATCTCATTGAGGTACAGCCCGAGGATCTGATCCTTTGTCAGCGTCTGTTCCAGACGGGTGGCGAGGATCAACTCTTTGATCTTGCGCTCGGCCGAGCGATCTGACGACAGCAGGAAGTTCTTCATCACCTGCTGGGTGATCGTGGATGCGCCACGCAGCGGCCCGCCGCGTGCCGCCTGAAGCGCCGCAGAGGCCATCCCGCGCAGGTCATAGCCATGGTGCCGATAGAAATTCTTGTCCTCGGCGGAGATAAAGGCATCCTTGACCAGATCCGGGATTTCTTCGGGTGGGGTGTACAGACGCCGTTCACGGGCGAATTCGTCGATGATCTTGCCTTCGCCGGAATAGATCCGCGAAATCGTCGGTGGCGTGTATTGCGCCAGCGCTTCGTGATTGGGTAAGTCGCGGCCATACATCCAGAAAATGCCACCAAGAACCAAAGCCAACAGGAACAGACCCGTGGTGATCCACGAGAAAATCGTTCCGAAAAAAGAGAGGATGAACCGAAGCACGCCTGTTAGCCTTTCCACAACTTCTGTGCGCTCTGACTCGTCTCAGGCGCCACCGTTGCCTTTCCTTATACAGACCCGTTGCCCGGGTCAAAACATCCCCCGCGCAATTGTGAGCAGAAAGGTGCCGCCCGTGATCTTTTGCGTGATTGCGCGCTTGCCGTTCGCACGCACCGCGCCTATGTCCGAGCCATGACACCAGATGACATTCTCCCGACCTATGAACGCCTTGCCCCCGCCTTTGACCGGCTGCGGGACAAGACCCTGTTTGAGCGCAGCTGGCTCGACCGCCTGCTGGCCCATGCGCCGGGCCGCAAGGTGCTGGATCTTGGCTGTGGCTCGGGGCGGCCGGTGGCGCAATATCTGTTCGACCGGCGGTGTGATGTGACAGGTGTGGACGGCGCGGCGGCGATGATTGCGCTGTTTGAGAAAAACCTGCCAAAGGCACGCGCAATTCACGCCGACATGCGTGGTCTGGATCTGGGCGAAACCTTTGACGCGGTTCTGGGATGGGACAGTTTCTTTCATCTTGCCAAGGATGATCAGCGCGCCATGTTCCCGGTGTTCGCGAAGCATCTGCGTCCGCGCGGTGTGCTGATGTTCACCTCAGGCACCGGCGATGGCGAGGCCATCGGCCATGTCGATGAGGCGACCGTCTATCACGCCTCTCTCGCGCCCGAAGAATACCGCAAGCTTTTGCAGGACAATGGGTTTGAGGTGCTGCGCCATGTGGTCGAAGACCCCGATTGTCAAACCCGCACGATCTGGCTGGCGCGACTGAAAGGCTGATCTCCCGAGACGGCGCAGGTGTGCGCCTGCAACCCCTGCCCGCTTTCCGCGCTATCCGCGCCGGATCACTTGCGCAACTGCCCCACGCGAGCGCGCTCGTCTTCTTTCCAGATCTGCAAGGCATCGCGAATGGCCCAGGCCGCGCGCGCCCGCCATACCGGATCGGTCAGATGGCCGAGATCCTTTGTGGAGGACAGAAAGCCCAGTTCCAGAAGCACCGAAGGAATATCGGGCGCCTTGAGCACAGAAAAACCGGCCTCCAGACGCGGGCGTTTGTGCATGCCGACACTCTCGGACATTTGCGCCACCAGCGCATCCGCCAGACGATCGGTGCGCGGCGTGTTCTCGGTGCGCGCCATATCCATCAGAACGGTCGCAATCACATCATCCTGATCTGACAGATCCACCCCAGCCAGCAGATCCGCGCGATCATGGCGTTCGGCCAGCCGCTGTGACGCCGCATCAGAGGCGCGCTCGGCCAAAGTGTAGACGGTCGCTCCCTCGGCCCGCCCTTCGGCAATGGCATCGGCGTGCAACGAGATGAACACATCCGCCTGCGCCTGACGCGCCAAGGTCAGCCGGGTTTCCAGCGGCACAAAAACGTCTTCGGTGCGCGTCAGCACCACCTCGAAGCCACCCGCACGGGTCAGCGCATCCTGCACCTCGCGTGCGAATGTCAGCATCAGGTCGGCTTCCTTGATGCCGTCACGTTCGGCGCCCGGATCAATGCCACCATGCCCGGGATCCAGAACAACGCGCAACGACCCCTGCCCGATCCGCTGCAGAGGCAAGGGTGTGTTCTCGCCCGTCTCACCCTGCCGTTGCGGGCGCACCAGTTGCGCATCCGGCGGCGTTCCGGCCCCCAGTGCAAACTCATCCGAAGCAATCGGATCAAGGTTCAGCGTCAGCACCGCGCCGTTTTCATCGCGCGCCATCTGCGCATGTACCAGACCGAAAGGTTCGGCCAGATCCATCACCATACGGGACCAGCCGGGCACGAAGCCACCGACACGGACCCCGGAAATGCCCTCCGCCGTGTCAAAATCCTGCGTGTCAAAGCCAGCCCAGTCGACTTCGGAAAAATCGACCACCATGCGGCGCGGATTGTCCAGGGTGAAGATGCGAAACGGCACCGGCTGGCTGAGCCGGAGCATCATCTCCACACTGTCACCCTGGTCGACCAGCGCAGAGGCCCCACTGTCCGCCCGCGCCAGTGCGGTCATGTCAGATTGCGCCGCCAGCGGCAACGCAGACATCAGGAGAAAAAGACAGGCTTTGATCAATTGCATCACGCACCTTCTTGAACCATGGAAAACGGAAAAACTTCAGGAAACAGTCCCGACAGGCGAAACTCTAACCGCCCGCCTGAGGGTTGAACAGTCACAGACCAGCGAGGTTGCGGACCTGCGCCGGGCGTTGCTCAGCGCTCTGCCATAAACACGGCCAGACGCTGCAACCCTTCCCGGATGTCCTCGGTGCCGCGCGCATAGGAAAACCGCAGCGTCTGCGCCCCCCGGCGCGGATCGAAATCCAACCCCGGCGTGACAGCCACACCAGCCTTTTCGAGAATCTCGGCACAAAAGGCCCGGCTGTCATCGGTCAGATCCGACACATCGGCATAGATATAAAAGGCACCATCCGGCGGGGCGATCTTGTCAAAACCGATCTTGGGCAGCTCTTCCAGCATCAGACGCCGGTTTTCGGCATAGACGGAAACCAGTGCGTCACAGTCCTCGCGGGCCTCCAGCGCCCCGAGTGCGGCCACCTGCGCGGCGTGGGGCGGGCAGATGAAAAAGTTCTGGGCAATCCGTTCGATCACGCGCACATGATCCTCGGGCACCACCATCCAACCGACACGCCAGCCGGTCATCGAAAAGAACTTGGAAAAGGAATTGATGACATAGACGTCATCAGAGACCTCAAGCGCGGTGACCGCCCGTCCCTCATACTGAATGCCGTGATAAATCTCATCCGAGATAAAGGCGACACCCTTGGCCTGACAGGCGGAAATCAGATCGGCCATGGCCGAGTGATCCAGCATCGTGCCCGAGGGGTTCCCGGGACTCGCCACGATCAACCCGTCGAGTCCGTCCGGGATTTCGGCGGCCACGGGCTGCAACCGGTTTTCCATCTGCGTCGGGATGCCCACCGGTTCGATGTCGAGGCCAGACAGAATCTGGCGATAAGACGGATAGCCCGGCTCCCCCAGCCCGACCTTGGCCCCGGCATCGAAAAGCGCGGTAAAGGCCAGAATGAACGCGCCCGAAGAGCCAGGAGTGATCACCACACGACGCCAGTCCAAATCGACCCCGTACCAGGTCTGATAGAGCGCGGCGATGCCTTTGCGCAATTCCGGCAGGCCAAGCGCCACGGTATATCCCAGTGCGTCGTCTTTCATGGCCTGTTCAAGCCGCAGGCGCGCCCGTTCCGGAGCGCCGGTGGACGGCTGCCCCACTTCCATATGGATGATGTGACGTCCCGCCTCTTCCGCTGCGCGCGCCGCCTCCATGACATCCATCACGATAAAGGGATCGACAGCAGAACGGCGAGAGGTTTTCATGAGACAAATCCTGTGCTTGTTTGGGGCTGAAATGCCAGCCGGAGGAGGAAAATGCAATGAGGCAGATTGTGCGCCAGATCGTTCTGAGCCTGCTGATCATCTGCCTACCGATGACGGGCTGGGCGCGCGGCATTCTGCGCGATCCGGACATTGAATATGCGCTCAACCGGCTGGCCAGGCCGATATTCGACGCCGCCGGGCTGAACGCCAGCCGCATGAAGATCGTGATTGTCCATGACGATCAGCCCAACGCTTTTGTCGCGGATGCCCAGCATGTGTTCATTCATTCCGGGCTGATCCTGCGTCTCGACAGCGCCGCGGAGGTGCAGGCCGTGATCGCTCATGAGGTTGCCCATATCACCGGCGGGCATATCATCAGCCGTCAGGCCAATCTCAAGACCGCCTCCAATATTGCCGCGTTGGGGGTTCTGCTCTCGGGCGCCGTGGTGGCCGCAACGGGTGATGGAGAGGCCGCGATTGGGGTCGGAATGGGCATCGCCGGATCGGCGCAAAGGGTGCTCTTTGGCCATACCCGCGCCGAAGAGACCTCCGCCGATCAGGCCGGTATTCGCTATATGGCGCAGGCGGGCATTCCGCCCTCGGCCATGCTCGATGTGCTCGAAATGTTTCGCGGACAAGAGGTCCTGTCCAGTTCCCGTCAGGACCCCTATGCGCGCACGCATCCACTGTCTCAAGACCGGCTGCGGGCGCTGCGCGGTTATGCCGCCGCCTCGAAACTGACCCGCAATCCCGATCCGCAGGCCAATTACTGGTACGCCCGCGCGCGCGGCAAACTGGAGGCCTTTCTGCGCCCGCCCGCCTACACGCTGCGCCGGGTGAAAGCCTCGGACACCTCCGACATCGCGCTGATGCGGCGCGCTGTTGCCCTGCACCGCGTGCCCAAGCCACAAGAGGCCATTCAGACCATCAACCGTCTGGTTGCCGCCCGGCCCAAAGATCCTTTCTACGCCGAATTGCAGGGACAAATCCTGCTGGAAAGCCGCCAGTTCGATGCCGCTGTTCATGCCTACCGCCGCGCGGCCAGCATGGCGTCCTCAGAGCCGCAGATACAGGCCGGTCTGGGCAAGGCGCTGCTCGCCACGCAATCGCGTGCCAATTTGCCAGCCGCGATCAAAGCGCTGGAAGCCGCGCGCAGCCGCGACAGCTACGATCCCGTGCTTCTGCGGCAGCTGGCTTCGGCCTATGCGCAATCGGGCAACACCGGCATGGCCAATCTGAATGCCGCCGAATCCCATGTGCTGCGCGGCGATTTCAAGGCCGCATTGCCGCTGGCCCAACGCGCGGCCGCCGCGCTGGGTCATGGCAGCCCGGGATGGAATCGGGCGCAGGACGTGATCGGAGCAGCCGAAGATGCGGCAAAACGCCGGTGAAGGGTCACGCAACTGTTGGGTGGAACCGCCCTTAAGATGTGATAAAGACTTTTGAAATTGCCCGAGACGGAGACTTGAAATGCCTTTTGCCAAAGCCTGCATGCGCCTGAGCGCCGCGGCCCTTTTGACCGCCGCCACCAGCCTGAGCGCCGCTGCCTTTGACATCAACGACATGTCAGACGACGAACGCGCCGCCTTTGGGGCCGAAATCCGCGCCTATCTCATGGAAAACCCCGAAGTCCTGATGGAAGCGGTGGACGTCTACCAACAGCGCCAGCAAGAGGCGCAGGTGGCCAATGACGCCGATCTTATCGCCGACAACAGCGCCGCGATTTTCCAATCCGAACATGATGCGGTCTTCGGCAATCCCGAGGGCGACATCGTCATGGTCGAATTCATGGATTACCGCTGCGGCTATTGCAAAAAGGCCTATCCGGATGTGAATGCACTTCTGGAAAAAGACGGTGATATCAAACTAATCGTCAAAGAGTTCCCGATTTTGGGCGATGCCTCTGTTCTGGCATCACGCTTTGCCGTGGCCACCAAGCTGGTTGCCGGGGATGAGGCCTATGACAAGCTGCATGACGCGCTGATGCAGGCGCGGGGCGACATTTCCGAAGGCAGCCTGCGGCGCCTGGCCAACGGTCTGGAAATCGATGCTGACGCGGTCGTGGCGGAAATGGACAGCGACGCCGTCACCGCCATTCTCGCCCAGAACCATCAGCTGGCACAGGTCCTGCAGATATCCGGCACGCCCTCTTTCATCATGGGCGACCAGATGCTGCGCGGCTATGTGCCCTTTGACGCGATGGTCGAAATCGTGGCCGAGATCCGCGACGCGGGCTGAGCTGGCTCCACCCCGCTTTCCCAAAATGGCAAACCCCGCCGATATCGGCGGGGTTTCTTTATGAGTATTTGACCAGCAAAGGAAAGCTGCTCAGGGGGCATCGGCGGTTATTCGGCGGCCTCTGACCCGCGCGTTGCGTCGAGTTCTTCGGCCTTGCGTTCGACCTGCTCCACGATGTGATCGATCATCGATCCGTTGTCGTGTTTGTGGCTCTGTTTTCCGCCAAGATAGACCATGCCATGGCCAGCACCGCCGCCGGTCCAGCCGACATCAGTCATCAGCGCCTCGCCCGGCCCGTTCACCACGCAGCCAATGATCGACAGGCTCATCGGCGTCTTGATGTGCTCCAGACGTTTTTCCAGCGCCTCAACGGTTTTGATCACATCAAAGCCCTGACGCGCACAGGAGGGGCAGGAAATGATGTTCACACCGCGGTGACGCAGGCCCAGAGATTTCAGGATCTCATAGCCGACCTTGACCTCTTCGACCGGATCAGCCGAGAGCGAGACCCGCAGCGTGTCGCCGATCCCCATCCACAAAAGCTGCCCCAGCCCGATGGCGGATTTGATCGTGCCAGACATCAGGCCACCTGCCTCTGTGATGCCCAGATGGATCGGTGCGTCGGTGGCGTCGGCCAGCTGCTGATAGGCGGCAGAGGCCATGAAGACGTCAGAGGCCTTTACCGAGATCTTGAAATTATGAAAGTCGTTGTCTTCGAGGATTTTGATGTGATCCATGCCGCTTTCGACCATCGCGTCGGGACAGGGTTCGCCGTATTTTTCCAGCAGATGCTTTTCCAGCGAGCCCGCGTTGACGCCGATCCGGATCGAACAATTGTGATCGCGGGCGGCTTTGATCACTTCGCGCACGCGCTTCTCATCGCCGATATTGCCCGGATTGATCCGCAGGCATGCGGCGCCGGATTCGGCAGCTTCGATCGCGCGTTTGTAGTGAAAATGAATGTCGGCCACGATGGGCACCGGGCTTTCGGCGCAGATTTCTTTCAACGCCAGTGCAGAATCACGATCCGGCGCAGAGACCCGGACAATATCGGCTCCGGCGTCGGCCGCACGGATGACCTGATCCAGCGTGCCCTTGATGTCGGTGGTCAGCGTGTTGGTCATGGTCTGCACCGAAATCGGTGCTCCCCCCCCCACGGGCACATCCCCCACCCAGATTTTGCGGCTTTGACGGCGGTCGATGTCGCGCCAGGGACGAATGGGATTGTGGGACATGGGGGCCTCTTGAAAGATCGGCGTTTCAGTCAGCCCCTAGATAGGCCGATGCCCGGCGAGGGGCAAGCCACCCTGCCCCAGCATGCGGGTTCAATCGCGCTTATTCGGCGTTTTCGGCCACCTGGAACATTTCCGCGACGGTATCATTGGCCGCCAGATCGACGGTCTCAAAGCTTTCTTCGATCGCCGCGTCCGACAGAGCAATGTTCTTGACGACAGACCCCGTCGCACCAACCGGGCCAAAGGCCTGGCCGTTGACCGCGAAATACACGCCGCCAGCATTCCCGGTGCGCAGGATCGGGGCCTCTTCCATGGCGGGCACGACATAACGTTCGCCTGCGTTCAGGATCTTTTCAAAGAGAACCGCGCCATCGGCGGCCTGCACACGCACCCAGGACGGGCGCACAGCAACAATCGCCAGTTCCGGCGCGCCCTCTTCCATGACCCGAATACTGTCCGTTGCAGACGCAGGGTCCAGCGCCGCCATTTCCAAATCGCTGGACAGGGCCGCCAGACGGTCTTCCGCCCGGCTTTCATCTGCCAGCGCTCCAACAGAGCGCGGATCGAGCGTAGCAATGGGACCATCACGCGGCACCAGAACCGGCACCTCAAGCGCCTGCGGACGATACAGACGATCCAGCGCCTCTGCAGAGGGCGGAACCAGATCCATGCCTTCGTCCAAAGAGGCCATCCGGGAGTTCTCTGCCCCCACGTCGGCACCAAGGGGCGTCACTTCGGACACCAGCCCGGGGGCCTGTTCCACCGGCGCCATTTTGACTTTCTGGATTTCCTGCAGAACCGACCAGCCGCCATATCCGATGGCGCCGAGCAGCGCCAGAAGCACAGCCGTCGATCCAAGCGCACCGGGCTCAATGCCGCTCCACATCCCCTGTTTACGGGGGACAAAGGTCGCATTCGGATCGGCGAAAGGATCGCGCTTATCCAACTTCGCCGCCGGGCTGGCCGTGGCTGCGCGCTTGGTCGAAGCCTGCGGCGACATGCCGTGGGCAACGGAAAAGCCGCTTTCCTGACAGAAACGCGAAAACGCCCAGTCCGGATCAAGGTGCAGATAGCGCGCGTAGGAGCGCACATAGCCAGCGATAAAGCCCTGGGTTTCGAACACCGACGGATCGGAGTTTTCAATCGCGGCAATATAAGTCGCCTTGATCTTTAACTCTCGTTGAACATCAAGCAGCGATTTGCCGAACGTCGCACGTTCGCCACGCATGACATCCCCGAGCTTCAGCTCGTAGTCATCAAAACCGCGAGGTTGCTCTTGCTCCTCGACAGGTGGTTGCGTCCACCGCCTGATCATGCGTCTGCCTCAACTTGTCCCAATCCCTGGCCCGAAGTGCGCCCGCTTCTACGATTCGTCACAAAGGGTTGAACTCTTGTTAACACAGGCAGAAGAAGCACGCACAGCCGATATGGGCATCACCCCGCCAATTCGGCACGATTCAGCGCACAGTGGCTCCAAAGCGCGTCGAGACCACGGATCAGCGCATCCATTTCCTTGGGACCATGCACCGGCGACGGGGTAAAGCGCAAACGCTCAGTCCCGCGCGGCACGGTCGGAAAATTCACCGGCTGCACATAGATGCCATAGTCATCCAACAGCATGTCGGACATCATCTTGGTGTGCTTCGGATCGCCCACGATGAGCGGCACGATATGGGACCCGTTGTCGGTGATCGGCAGCCCCAGACCTTTCAGCCGGGTCTTGAGGATCTTGGCCTGGGTCTGGTGAACCTCACGCAGTTCGACACCGCTCTCACCTTTGAGGAAGGCGATCGAAGCCGCCGCACCTGCGGCAACCGCCGGCGGAATGGAGGTGGTGAAGATGAAACCCGGCGCATAGGAGCGCACAGCGTCACACATTTTGGCTGAGGCCGCTATATAGCCGCCGAAGACGCCGAAGGCCTTGCCAAGTGTGCCGTTGAAAATGTCGATCCGATCCATCAGACCGTCGCGTTCGGCCACACCACCACCACGCGGACCGTACATACCAACCGCATGCACCTCATCGAGATAGGTCAGAGCGTTAAATTCGTCGGCGAGATCGCAGATTTCCTTGATCGGACCAAAGTCGCCATCCATCGAATAGACGGATTCAAAGGCGATCAGTTTCGGCGTTTCGGGATCGTCGGCTGCCAGAAGTTCGCGCAGGTGGTCCAGATCGTTGTGGCGGAAAATCCGCTTGGCGCCACCGTTGCGGCGGATGCCTTCGATCATGGAGGCGTGGTTCAGCTCATCCGAATAGATGATCAGACCGGGAAACAGGATCGGAAGCGTAGACAGCGTCGCGTCATTGGCGATGTAGGCCGAGGAAAAGACCAATGCCGCCTCTTTGCCATGCAGATCGGCCAACTCGGCCTCAAGACGTTTGTGATAGACCGTGGTGCCCGAGATGTTGCGTGTGCCACCAGAGCCGGCACCCGTCGCATCAATCGCCTCTTTCATCGCCGACAGAACAACCGGATTCTGCCCCATGCCGAGATAGTCGTTGCCACACCAGACAGTGACGGCCTGCTCGGTCCCGTCAGGCTTGGTCCGCGTCGCATGAGGAAATTGCCCGCGCTTACGCTCGATATCGATGAAGGTGCGATAGCGCCCCTCGTCGTGCAAACGTTGGAGTGCCTCGTCAAGCTTCGCCGTGTAGTCCACTTTCAGTCCTTTCGCGCGTCTCAGGTCTGCCTCTTTTAACGGCATTAAATCAAAATTGCGACTCATATTCACATTTCGCAAGATAATGCCGGATCAGATGCTGCCTCTGCTTTTGCCTATGCGGTCCTGTGTATGGTCTATGACTTCTTCCGGGAAATGATCTATGTCAAGCCCGCGCGCCCCTCTGGACACTGTTTCTCAGAGGCGTAAGCTGCGGCAAAATATCCCGAGCACGACCAAAGGTTTCCGATAATGAACACACGTCTCGATCCGGTGCTTTCCCGCATCGATGCCGACATGAACGCCGCCCTGGACCGCCTCATGGCGTTTCTGCGCATTCCGTCGATCTCCACCGACCCCGCCTATAAGGATGACTGCCTGAAAGCAGCCCAATGGCTGGCCGAAGATCTGAAATCCCTTGGTGCAGACGCCGAAGTCTGCCCGACACCGGGCCATCCAATGGTGATGGGCAAGATCGGACCGAAGCAGAACTCAAACGCGCCGCATCTGTTATTCTACGGGCACTACGACGTACAACCCGTTGATCCGATTGATCTTTGGGACCACGATCCCTTCGCACCCTTCATCGAAGAACGCCCCACCGGCAAGGTGATCCGCGGACGCGGCGCCTCTGATGACAAGGGCCAGCTGATGACCTTTGTCGAGGCCTGCCGGGCCTGGATCGCGGAACATGGCGAACTGCCCTGCACCATCACCTTTTTCTTCGAAGGCGAAGAAGAAAGCGGCTCCCCCTCCCTGATCCCCTTCATGAAGGAGAATGCCGACAAGCTCGCCGCCGATCTGGCGCTGATCTGCGACACCTCCATGGTGGCTCCGGGTGTGCCGTCAATCTGTTCACAATTGCGTGGCATGCTGAAGGATGAATTCACCCTCACGGGTCCGACCATGGATCTGCATTCTGGCCATTACGGGGGCCCGGCGCTGAACCCGCTGCGCGAGATCTCCAAGATCATCGCCAGCTTCCATGACGGCGAAGGCCGCGTGACCGTCAAGGATTTCTACGACGGCGTACATGAAGTCCCCGAAGAGATCCTCAAGCAATGGCAGGGCTGCGGCTTTGACGAGGCAGAATACCTGAGTTCCGTCGGTATGAGCGTGCCCCATGGTGAAACCGATTACACCACCCTTGAACAGCAATGGGCCCGCCCCACGCTGGAAATCAACGGGCTTTGGGGCGGATATCAGGGACCAGGCACCAAAACCGTGATTCCCGCGGAGGCGCATTGCAAGATCACCTGCCGGCTGGTGGGCGATCAGGACCCCGATGCGATCCGCGAAAATCTGCGCGCCCATGTCGAAGCACGCCTGCCCAAGGATGCGAAAGTCACCTGGAATCAGGATCTGGATGGCTCGCCCGCAGCCGTGATGAACACCGCGCGCCCGGAATTCGAAGCGGCGCGTCTGGCGCTGTCAGACGAATGGGAGCGCGAAGCGGTCTTTGCCGGCATGGGGGGCTCGATCCCGATCGCAGGCTTTTTCACCTCGATCCTCGGATTGGATTCGATGCTGGTCGGCTACGCCGATGATGATGACCGCATCCATTCGCCCAACGAAAAATACGGCCTGAAGAATTTCCACAAGGGCGTGCGCAGCTGGGCGCGTATTCTGGACGCCGTATCCAAGGCCTGACAATAGGGTTGAAAATCAATGAAATCAAAGCCCCTCAAGACATTGCGGGGCTTTTCTCATGTTTTACATGTGCAGGATTTTACAGGGAAACCGGGGGCGATTGCGCCCAGTGAGACAGGTAGCCCAGTGCCGTCTGCGGATCGCAAAGGCTCTCGACTTGCCCCGCACATACGGCGGTAACCACGCCCTGACGATGTGGCAGACTGGCGATTTCCTCCAGCGTCAGATCGCACAGAAGCCCGCGCAACAGAGCCGAAACCACCCCATGCGCGACCACCACCGTCGGAGCCGTCAGCCCCGCGAGATAGGCGGTGCAGCGTTGCCGCAGTGCGGCTTCGCCCTCGCCGCCCGGCGCGTTCAGAAACAGGCGGAACATGTCCTTTTCCTCGGCCGAACCAAAGCCCTGCTCGGCCACCACATCCGCGCGCAACCGTCCTTCCCAGCTGCCTGCGGATACTTCTTTGAGCGCCTCTTTGGCTGTAACGGGATGGCCGTCTGCGGCGATCTGCGCGGTGTGCCAGGCCCGGCCCAGCGGGCTTGCATGGATCGCGATATCGGGCAAGTGGCGCAGGATCGGGGCTAGGATGTTTCGCTGCGCCTCGGCCTGGGCAATCCCGGTCTCAGTCAGCGCAGAATCGCGATGCCCCTGCAGGCGCCCCTCACGGTTCCATTCGGTCTGGCCATGGCGCAGGAGGAAAATCGGCACATGGGTCGGAAGCTTGGACAGGCTCACCCCTGCGCTCCCTGCCCAAGACGCCCCGAAAGATCCGCGCACATGTCGATCAGCGCGGCGCGACAATCCCCAGCCAAAGATGTCAGCCGTCTCACCGGCGGGTGCCGATGCGCCAGTTCGAACATCCGCGTGGTCAGATAATACCGGTCATCATCCTCTGACGGCTCGACATAGCTGCGGTCGCGCAAGACCATCAGCATCCGGAAAATCTCCGATGTGGTCCGCCCCAGCGTCTTGGCAGTCTCCGCCTGCGTGCGCCCCTCCGCCTCTGAGGCCAGAAGCTCCAGAATATCCAGCCCCTTGGGCAGCGCTGGCGCGCGGTATTTGCTTTCGTCATGATGTGCGTCGGTGTCCATATCGCCGCCCGCCCTTTTGTTATTCTTCGCCCCGGGTCTGTAGACACGGTCAAAGCCGCATCCTTTGGTCTCACAGTCATAGCCGTTCGACCGCGCCTGCAAAATAACGAATTCGCATGCGTTGTGGTTTGTAAGATCTATATATAAAAATATATTTTACCTGTGTAAGTAATGTTCGATATTCTGCAGTCCCTCAAGGGAGGATGATGTGCAGACGGAGTTTCATTTACGCGACATGACATGGTCTGATCCACGCGGCTACGATCAGAAGGTTGCGACGGCAAAAGCCTTTCAGGCCCACATGTGACATTAAGCAGGGACAAAAGACCGCGCAGCGGTTTGAAAGCACCCCCGTCGACGCATGAGCCGCCAAATACGACCAGATTGTCCTCGACCATCCCCATGTCGGCACCGTCGTCGAGGAACATTGCCTGCTTCCGCTCGACCGTCACGGCGAGGCCACAACCCTGCGGCGCCTGCAGGCACAAACCGTGGGCAAAAGCTTTGAAAGCTACTTTACAAAGGACACCAAACGGGCCCTACCCATCGGCGCCGCAGCCTAGGTGCAGGCGATCCGTCCCGATCTGATCCCCGGGCCGCTGATGCGCATGGAGCAGGTGCTCAAGGCCGCAGACGCCGGACATGTGATCTGGCCGCTGCGCGCGCCGCATGTGCTGATGAGCTTTTTTACCCTGGCCGCCAATCTGGGCACTGCCTGCGCGGTGACACCGGTGCCGATCTTGCTGCGCGCCGCCGGGCAAAAGGTACTCGCCCTGATGCAGGCTCTGGCCGATGGTGTCGATCCGGCTTCTCACGACATGGATCCGATTGCAGCGCTGGACGCGCTCTCCGAGAGGACCGGTTCGCGCTCTCGCCCCTGACTTATCTCTATGCGCCCCATGCCACGGACGGCGATTGCGACCACCGCGTCGTCTTCCACGACACTCCCGTCCATAACGCCTGCGGCCAGACCCACATGACCCATGAGGCGGCGTGGCTGCGAAGCATTGCTGCAGGATCTTCCTGCGGCACATTTGCGTGCGGTCTGTTCTGAAAAGACCGGCATCCACAAGTTTGGCGACCGGCTGGCCATCGCCCTGCCGCAGGGCGAGTGGGGATGGCCGGTGTGGGTGCTCGATGGTGTCCCGCCGGAATCCTCATCGGAACGCTCTATACAGATGACATCACGGAAGACACCCGGGCGGTTTTGCCCGGTTCCTTCCCGGAACAGCATGTGTCGCATTGCCGGGACGTCGTGGTCGAGGCCACGCTGCGTCTGGCCCCTGGCACCTATGCCGATCTGCCCCTCGACCGTCTGGAGTTGCGCGAAATCGTCGCCGTAGATCAGTCCAGCGACACCCGCAGCTGGTCGATGTCCGCCCAATATGACACGGCCAGCCCCGCAGAGCTGGCCGTCACCTTTCCTGAGGTGCGTTTGAGATTCACGTCCGCCCCAATTTGGGAGCACCTGGCCTTTTAAGGGACCGGGTTTGTGGCGAGATACCGTGAATCTCAACTGGTCGACCGGGTGTCCTATCCGGAGTGATCCGGGCAATGTCCTAAACGTTCAGGGCGCCCCCCATGATGACAGTGACAGGCCCGTCATCGCCTCCAGCGCGGGACGCTCATCAATATAGGCCCGGGCCAGAACGCTGCGTGTCGCAGACGACAGCCCCAGTTCCCCGGTCATACTGGCCCCATCCGGCACCGCGCGCTGTGCAGTGCTCAGGGCGGTGTAACGCAAGCCCAGATGCAAACAGACCCGTTGCCAGCACAGCCCCGGCAGGCGCTCCAAAGCCTCCGCACTCAAGAACACGATTTGGCTTTGCGGAAAGATCTCAAGATAGCGCTGCACCTGTTCACGGTAACGTCCGATTGCGAGATAGCGGTACTGCCAGCCCCAGCCTTTCTTGCTGCGCTCGATCTCTTTGCCAAGCGCATCCTCGAACCGGTCCAGTTCTTCGACCCCCGCCGCGCGGTTGTGACAGTAATGCGCATAGGCCCGCCGCACCGGGTCACGCAATACCACCACCAAACGCGCATCAGGCCGCAGCGCGGCAATCCGGATCGCGGCATGCGGATCGAACAGATAGACTGACGACATATCGCCCCGCAGCTCACTTTCGGCGCCTCGATAGAGGTCCTCATAGCTGCTAAGGTCCGTCAGCGCCTCGGCCCGATCCGCCAGCGGACCGCTGCGCGGCTGCAGACCACCACCCCCGGAAAAAGCAAAGAACCCCGGCTCGGCCACCTCAGGCAGGAATACGTCCGGATGTGCGTCAAGCCAACCCCGCAACCGTGCCAGGCCGGACTGCGCCGCACCGAGGACAAAAAACTCCGGGGCGTTGACGGAAATGGATTGCAACATGGAACGTGGCTTTCTGGCTGTTTTGATCTGCCACCGTTTTAGCAACTGCCCCAACGCCGCGCCCGCCCACATCGGCACAGGTGCCTGTCCCATTCGGATAGGCACCTTCCTCAATTGGGCTGTGTTCTGCACGCTTCCATGGCGCCAAGGCAGGTTCGGCCCTAGACTTGCCCACGTAACCCGTACCCAGTCTTCCCGCACGGCCCGCAAGCCCGCGCAAACCATCAATTGTCTGGACACAGTTTTGGCAGACATCGTGGAATGCCGCTTGACCCCTTGCACTTTGCCTCCTCAAAACGTGTGAAACGCTCATGGCGACAACGTAATCATTTTCCCCAAAAGCACTGGTTCGAGCACATACACCCAAAACAAACTTTTCAAAAAAATATTGCCCCAAATTGCTCGACCAACGAAAACCTGTCCCCGTGGCAGAATATCTCGTAAATCCATCAACTCCGGGTCATTTTCATCAACCGTAAGCTCATGTTCGCTTCAGGGCCTCAGTCTCCCCAACCGATTGCCCCGCCGGCGTCCTGTCCTTATGGTCAGTCTGTCATCGACAAAAGAGGCACCGCATGTTGATCCGCGTGGGCGAAGAACGCACCAAGAGCATCGATCTTATTCTGGCTGGACTTATGTCCTCGATTGCGGGGGCGCTGAATGCCGTGGGTTTTCTGCTGGCGGGATCGTTCACCGCAAATATGACCGGCAATATTTCGATGTTTGCCGAGCTTCTGGCCAAACGCGAGTACATTTTTGCGCTCTCCTTTGCAGGGCTTGTGGGAGCGTTCATCTGCGGTGCAAGCATTGCGGCCTTTGCCATTCAGATCGGCGAACGCATTCACCTGCGGTCCGTCTATGCGCTGGCGATCACGGCAGAGGCCGGTCTGCTCCTGCTTCTCGGGCTGGCCTACCTTCTGCATCCCGAGGCATTGGCTGAGGTGTTGCTGGTCATCGTCCTGAGCTTTGTCATGGGGTTTCAGAATGCCGTAACCACGCTGATTTCACGGGCACAGGTGCGCACGACACATGTGTCGGGCATGGCAACAGACATCGGGGTGGAACTGGCTGCGTTGGTTGGCCCGCCCCACAAACGTCACGACGCCACCGTCAAATTGCGACTGCACAGCCTGACCCTGACATGTTTTGCGCTGGGGGGCGTTTCCGGCGCCCTGCTCTATGGCTATGTCAGCCACTGGCTGTTCCTGATCGCCGCAGCCGTTCTCTTGATCATTTCCTTGCCCGAAATTCTGCGGGCCCAGCGGTTTTAACGATGTTGCTATGGGTCTGCAGGCATAGCGGCCAATATCGGCGTGAAACCCCTCTGCGGCCAGATCAGAAACCGTCACCTGATGCCCGGCTCCGCGCAGCCCTTCGGCCATTGCACCGGCAAGGGCATGGTTGAAAGAGCCCGGTACAGCATGGCGAGGGCTTCGTCCGGGGCGGCAAACCGGAAAGGAAAACCGTTTATTATCAAAGATATTTGGGCGACATTGCGCGCCCCATCCGCCAGAGCCAAAATCCCAGCTAAGACAGGATTTGGCAGAAAGACCCTTCGAGGTCTTTTTTCGTTTCTGACATGCACATGCTCTCTGACCGTATAATGCGGATTGCTTCAGACAGCCTGTCCCCACCGGTCTCGGCTTATCGATGAATTATCCTGATCTCAGAGCCTTGCAGCGGCCCAATGCGATGAGGACGCTCCTCTGCCCTGCGCACAGGCTCTGCTCTGGCGGTACACGCAATCCCCGAGCCGTTCACCGCTTTCACTCAGGGTTTTCGAAAGACATACGCCATACCTGCAAGGTATCAAAAAATGCTCTTCGGATTATTGTATTCGCCTCAGATATTGGCGCATCTTCCAGCAGCAATCGCCATTTCTGGGAGGAACCATTATGCGCAACATCACAATCGAGAATATTACCGACGCCGTTATCAACTCCATGGATGCCGATATTCCGGCCCGCAACATGGAAATCATGAAAGCCGCACTGAAGCACGTGCACGAGTTCATGAAAGAGGTTAATCTGACCTACGACGAATGGCTCGAAGCTATGGAATGGATGCGGCGCGCAGGCGAAATTTCCAGCGACGCACGCAACGAATTCATTCTGATTTCAGACATCATCGGCGTCGAGGTTCTGGCCGATATGCTCGATAAGAAACCGACCCACAACGAGACCATTTCGACCATTCTCGGTCCGTTCTATCGTGAAAATCCACCGGTTCTTCCGAAAGGTGCCTCGATCATCCAAAAAGATTTCGAAGGTCAGGAAACCGTTCGCGTCACCGGGACGATCCGCGACACCGATGGCAACCCCGTGCCGGGCGTGACCATGGATGTCTGGGAAGATGCACCCAATGGGCTCTATGAACAACAGGACCCGGATCAGCCGGACTACAACCTGCGTGGCCGCTTTGTGACCGGCGAAGACGGCAGCTATGACTTCGTCGCCATCCGCCCGGTGCCCTACCCGATCCCCTATGATGGCGCAGCTGGCGAGCTTTTGAAGTACATGGGTCACCACCCGTGGCGCCCCGGTCACGTCCACTTCATGATCATGAAAGAGGGCTACAAGACCCTGATTTCGCAGATCTACGACAGCACCACCGAGTATCTCGACAACGACAGTGTCTTTGGCGTGAAAGAAGATCTGATCGGCGACATGAAACCCGCTCCCGAAGGTGCGGATACCGATCTGGTCATGACCTTCGACTTCGTCATTCGCAATGATGCGGTGGTCGAAACCGTCGCGGCCGAGTGATCGGCCTGACACACGACGACAACGGGAAAGGGCCATTTCACAGGCCCTTTCTTGTTCGGGACTGGCGGGCCGCGCCCTGCCGCTTCCCGACCTTTAACCGTCCACGAAACCGACATCGGATTTGCCATGAACACGCCCCTCGCCTCCCGCACTGTGACCGGCCCCGACCAGGGGGATCTGATGGAGGCCACCCGCATCCGTCAGGTGACCTCCTGGATCATCGAGGCGCCCACACGACGCAAACACAAGCTGTCGAACACCTCGATTAATCATCAGGGGTATGTCTTCGTACGCGTCACGCTCGAAAACGGTGTCGAAGGTTTTGGCGAAGCGGCAACGTTGGGCGGTCCTCGCTGGGCCGAAGAAAGCGTCGAGGCGATGAAGGCCAATATCGACACCTATCTGGCCCCCGCGCTGACCGGCAAACCCGCCTGCCTGCCGGAACTGGCCGCAGGTGAAATGGCCAAGGCCTGCAAACGCAACTACGCGGCCAAATCCGCAGTCGACACGGCACTTTTAGATGCCACCGGTAAAACCCTTGGACTGCCCGTGCATGTGTTGCTCGGCGGCGCTCGTCGCACGTCGTTTTCCGCGATCTGGGCGCTGGCCTCGGGCGATGCAGTCCAGGAGGTCGAAGAAGCAAAGGGCATGATCGAAAAGGGCTGGTTCAACCGCTTTAAAATCAAGCTGGGATTCGCCGATCCGAAAACCGATCTGGATCGTCTGGCCGCGCTGCAAAAGGCCTTGCCCGAAGGCACCGAAATCATCGCCGATGTCAATCAGGGCTGGTCGGAAGCCGATTTCATCCGCTACATCCCCCGTCTGGCCGATCTGGGCGTCAGCCTGATCGAACAGCCTTTGCCCGCCGGTCAAATGGCGGGCATGGCGCGCATCGCAGCGCGGTCCCCGATCCCGATCATGATGGATGAAGGCGTCTTCACGCTGGAAGAAGCCTTCGACGGCTGCCAGCGCGCAGCGGGGTCGGTCCTGTCGCTGAAATTGTGCAAACATGGCGGGCTTCACCAACTCAAACAGGTGGCCGCCGTGGCACAGGCCGCCGGTGTAGAACTTTACGGAGGCTGCCTGCTGGAAAGCTCCGTGGGCGCCGCAGCCCACCTGCATGCCTTTGCCACATTGCCCGCACTGCAATGGGGCACCGAACATTTCGGTCCGAAAATCCTGATTGAGGATCTGTGCCGCAACGGGCTGAAGTATGAGAATTTCGAGGTGCATTTGCCCGAGGGCCCGGGTCTTGGCGTCACGCCGGATCTGGACCTGATCGAGAAATACGCCCGCAAAGACTGAAGGACAGACCATGACAAGCAACCTGCGTGTCCGCTTTGAGGACATGGGTCGGAAAATGGCCGAAAAGCCGCATCTGAAACGGCTCGGCGCCCTGTTTTCCGAAACCGTTCTGATCGAAGTGGACGGAAACGAATATTATCTGGCCTTTCACCGGGGCGCGCTCGAACGCGTCACCGAGGGGCCGAGCCGTCAAACCCCCTGGCGCTTTGCGATCCGGGTCGACGGTGAAGCTCTGGACAAATTCTGGGCCCCGATCCCCGAGCCGTCGTTTCATGACATTTTCGGCTTTGTGAAAACGGGACGCGGCCGGATCGAAGGCGACATTCTGGTGCTGGTGAAAAACCTGCGTTTCTTCAAGGAATTCATGGCGCTCGGTCGCCGCGAGGAGGGTCAGGCATGAGCGCACAACCCAATTACGAACCGATCATCGGCCGCTATGTCACCATCGAGGTGCAGGGCCGCAGCTACCGCGTCTTTGTCGAGGAAGCCGGGCAAGGCCAGCCGGTGATCTGTTTTCACACCGCAGGCGCTGACAGCCGTCAATGGCGTCACATCATGAATGATGCAGAGCTGACCGCCAAGTATCGCTTCATCGCACCCGACCTGCCGTGGCACGGGAAATCCCTGCCCCCGGAAGGTTTCGAGGAAGAAGAATACCTGCTGACCACCGATGTCTATGTCGAAACGGTGCTCAAACTGGTCGAGGCACTGGCGCTTGAAAACCCGATCTACGCGGGCTGTTCCATGGGCGGACGCATCGCGCTGCAACTGGCACTCAACAATCCCGAGCCGTTCAAAGGGTTCATCGCCATTGAGGCCTCGGATTTCCAGCCGGCGTGGTATGACATCGACTGGTTCCACCGTCCCGATGCCCATGGCGGCGAAATGGGCGCGGCGCTCGTGTCGGCCAATATCGCCCCGCAAGGTCCCAAGGCCGAACGCTGGAACACCCAATGGATGTTCATGCAATCGGGCCCGGGCGTATTCCGCGGCGACCTGAATTTCTACACCAAGGACGACAGCCTTGTCGGCAAGCTCGGCGGTATCGACACCTCTGAAAAGCCGGTGCACATCATGGTCGGCACCTATGACATGACCTGCACGCCCGAGGATGCCAAGCGCACTGCGGATCAGATCCCTGGCGCCACCCTTGCCGTTATGGAAGGGATCGGGCATTTTCCCATGAGTGAAAACCCGGCCACCTTCCGCCCGCATTTCGTCGAAGCACTCGCGAAAATGGGCTGAGGCGGCCTGCGAGGCCTCTCTTGGAATTCAGACGTCTGAAATATTTTATCGCCGTGGCCGAAGAACTCCACTTCGGCCGCGCCGCGGCGCGTCTGGGCATGGCGCAACCACCGCTGTCGCGCCAGATCGCCGCGCTTGAAGACCAGCTTGGCGTCAAGCTGTTCGACCGCAGCCGCAACCAGGTGCGCCTCACCGAAGCCGGATCGGTACTGCTGGAACGTGCCCGCGACATCCTTGCCGATCTCGACAGTGCCTATCGCGAAGCTACACTCATTGGTCAAGGCGGCGCAGGGCGTCTTCGCATCGCCTTTGTCGGCTCTGCCACCCATGGCCCCCTGCCGACGCTGATCAAATCCTACCGGACACATTACCCCAATGTGGATCTGTCGCTGTCCTCGATGAACAATGCCGAACTGGAACGCGCCCTGATCCAGCGTGATATCGATATTGCCGTGGCGCGACCTCGTCTGGCGGGCGAAGAATTCCGTTCCTATGAGTTGCATCACGAACCGCTGATCCTTGCCTGTCCCAGCGGCACCGATTGCGCACGCACCACCGCTAAGGTGAATCTGGGCGATCTTTCCGATCAAACCTTCATCCTCTATCCACGCAGGCCCCGACCCTCTTTCGCGGATTTCATCCTCAAGGTCTGCGCCGAAGAGGGCTTTGCCCCCAGAGAGCAGATCTTTGCGCAGGACTATCAGACCGCCATTTCGCTTGTCGCGGTGGGGGTCGGTCTGGCCATGGTTCCCGAAAGCGTCTCGGATTCACGCCACACCGGCGTGACCTTCCGGCACTACGAAGGCCGGAACCCCGGCACATCTCTGACCGTGCATGCCCGGCTCGACAACCGCAAACCTCAGGTGCTGCATTTCTTCGATCTGCTCAAAACCTTCACCCGCAAACTCAAAGACTGAGCGGGAATGCTGCCGCCCCCATCGCAGCAAAAAAGCGACCGTGAAATACGGTCGCCTTCCTGCCGCGTGATGGTTTCAGGGGATCAAACCACCATGCAAACGGTCTTGTTTTCCAGATAATTGTCGAGACCCTGCGCGCCGTTTTCCACGCCCCAACCCGAGGTTTTCATACCGCCCTTGGGCAGTTCCGGCGAGAAATAGCTGTGGCAGTTCACCCACACCGTGCCGGCGCGGACCGCGGCAGACAGGCGATGTGCTCGCGACAGGCTTTCGGTCCAGACCGAGGCGGCCAGCCCATAGTCGGTGTCATTGGCCAGATCGATCACCTCTTCCGGATCGTCAAAGGGTGTCAGTGCCGTCACCGGTCCAAAGATCTCTTCGCGCATCACCGCCATATCCGGGCGCACATTGGCCAGAACGGTCGGCGTGAAAAAAGCCGGATGATCCGGATCAATGTCACCACCGGCCAGTTTCTCGGCACCATCGGCCAGCCCGCCCGCCACATAAGAGGCCACCCGCGCCGCATGTTCGGGATTGACCAGCGGCCCAAGATCAGACTGCGGGTCCAGCCCATGCCCCAGTTGAAAGCCGCCTGCGGCCTTGGCAAAATTTTCGGCAAAGGCGTCATAGATCCCGCGCTGCACATAGACCCGCGAGCTGGCCACGCAGACCTGCCCCGAATTGGAAAAGATGCCACGCGCCACGCCCGGAACCGCCAAATCCAGATCCGCGTCATCCATCACGATCGCGGGCGATTTCCCGCCCAGCTCAAGTGTCAGTTTCTTGAGATTGACCTGCGCCGAAGACAACAGATGGCGCCCGATTTCCGTAGAACCGGTGAAGGCAACCTTGGCGACCTTAGAATGGGTGCCGAGCGCCTCGCCCAGATCATGGCCAAAGCCGGTCACGAGGTTCACCACTCCCGCCGGCACACCGGCCTCTTCGATCAGTTCGCACAGGCGCACGGCGGTGAGCGAGGTTTCCTCAGCCGGTTTCAAAACCACCGTGCAGCCCGCGCAAAGTGCCGGTGCCAGCTTCATCGCCACCATTAACAGCGGCGAATTCCACGGCACGATGGCGGCCACCACCCCCACCGGTTCGCGCCGGGTGTAGGCCATGACCTGTTTGCCTTCGGGTGCATAGCCGATCGAGGGGGTGATCGTCTGCCCGCCCAGTTTCGTCGCATAGCCTGCATAATAGCGAAACTGCGCAATCGCGCCGTTCATTTCGCCAAAGCGTGCCGTAGCATAGGTTTTGCCCTGATCGAGGCTTTCCAACTCGGCCAGTTCATCGGCATGGGCTTCGATCAGATCGGAGATCTTCCACAGCAGCGCCTGACGTGCAGCTGGCAACATCCCGGCCCAGGCCGGAGACTTCAGCGCCTCTGTGGCCGCCGTCACGGCGGCATCCGCCTCAGGCTGAGCGGCGCGCGACAGATGGGTCAGCACCGCGCCGGTGGCCGGATCGCGGCTCTCAAAGGTTGCGGGCAACACCTGCCAGTCACCGCCAATCCAGACCGGCTGAACCTTGCGGGCCAGAAATTTCTGCGCCCCTTCGGTTTTGGGCGCATGGGGGGAAACTGTGATCGTCATCTCTGGTCGTCCTTTTGCATGTCCCGCGCGCGTTTCGCGCCGCGCAGAATCGAATGATAGCCGGTGCAGCGGCAGATATTGCCCTCCAGCGCTTCGGCAATCGCGTCGTCATCGGGGTGATGCTGCGCGGACAGCAACCCGGCAAGGGTCATCATCACCCCCGGCGCACAATAGCCGCATTGAAAGCCGTTTTCGATTTCCATCGCGTGGATCAGCCGCTTGCCCACGGGTGTGTTCTTCAGCCCTTCGATCGTGGTGATCTCAGCGCCTTCGATCTGCCAGCCCATCAGCAGGCAGGCACTGATCGGCGCGCCATCACGCAGCACGGTACAGGCACCGCAGCGGCCGATTTCGCAGCCGCGTTTGGTGCCCGTGGCGCCAAGCCGCTCGCGCAGTGTCGTCAACAGGATCTCATCCGCACCGATCTCGGCGGGCGTGCCATTCAAGGTGAAACGGATCATGCCGCGCCCTCCATCAGATCGAGGATATGTTCCGGTGCGAAAGGCATGACCACGGGCCAGCGCCCAAGTGCATCCGCCACGGCATTGGCAATCGCGGGGCTCACAGCCCCGATGCCAAGTTCGCCCGCACCGCGCGGTCCGAAAGGGTCGCCGGGATCCAGCCCTTCATGGGCGGTGACGCGCATTCGCTCCGGCACATCGCGCACCGTCGGCATCATATAGGTGTCAAAGTTGCACGCGACCGGATGCCCGGCCTTCATCGGCATGTCTTCTGTCAGGGTAAAGCCCACGCCCTGCACCAGCCCGCCTTCCATTTGCCCCAGATAAGAGGCCATATCGATGACCGGCCCCGCCGCCGTGTGCAGTTCCATATCGAGCAATCGCACCATGCCGGTCACCCGGTTCACGGCGACCCGCGCCAGGGTTGCCCCGAAAGCAAAGATAAACCGGGCGTTGCCTTTGGTGTATTCGGTCTTCGGGAACAGATAGTGCGCCTGCACCGGCGCCACATCTCCCAGATCCGCAAATCGAATGATCGGCTCTGGCATATTGGCCCCCGCGACAGCCAGCCCGCCCGGCACGATCCGAAGCGTCTCAGCAGAACGGCCCAGAATCTGCGCCCCGCGCGCCAGAAGTGCCGCCGCAAAGCCGGGGGCCGTTTCTTCGATCCCGCGCCAGACCACATAGCCGCCGCGCGAGGCCGTGGTCGATCCGCTGTCAGGCGCTGCGCGCGTGTCGCCAAAAATGGCGCGCACGTCCTCACGCCCGCAGCCAAGACGCGTCGCCACAGCAGCATGCACAGAGGCGATCATCCCCTGTCCGATTTCATCAAGACCGCATAGCGCCTCGATCCGCCCGTCCCGCAGGCGCAGCGCAAACTCCGCCTCGTCCTCGGGCACCGTGCCCAGACCGTTGCCCTGATAGTTGATCCCCATGCCGACCCCGGCCACCTCTTCGGGTCCCAGATCAAAGGGCTGCCAAAGCGGCGAACCGGCGGCCGCATCAAGCATTTCGAACAGCCGCTCGGACGGGGCCACCCGCTGTCCCAGCACGCCAGGGCTGCCCGGCAGACGCATATTGCGACGGCGGATCGCAATCGGGTCCAGACCAGTTGCCGCGGCCAGTCGGTCCATCTGGCATTCGATGGCAAAGGTCATCTGATTGGCGCCAAAACCGCGAAAGGCCCCGCCTGCCCCGTTGTTGGTATAGGCCAGACACCCATGGGCATGAAAGTTGGGAACCTCATAGGGGCCGACCACATGTTCCATGGCGGTTTCCAGAACGCCCGGCGACAGCGATGCATAGGCTCCGCTGTCGGCCAGCACTTCGACCTCTTGCGCGACAATCAAGCCCTGCGCATCGCAGCCAGTCTTCATCCGCAACCACATCGGATTGCGTTTGGTGCCGGCCTGCACGCTTTCGGCACGCGACAGATGCAGCCGCACAGGCGCCCCGGCCTTTTGCGCCAGAAGCGCCAGCGCGGGCTGAACAGTCAGCTCATCCTTGCCGCCAAAAGCCCCGCCGGTTGGCGAAGTCACGATTTTCAGAGCGTCTTCGGGCAGATCGAGAATGCGCGCCAGCTGCATGCGGTCACGCGCCCCGTGCTGCCCGCCCGCGCAGATCAGCAGGCCTTGGCCATCCGGCGCAGCCCAGCCCCCTTCGGTTTCCATGAACCCGTGCATCTGGCGCGGCGTAAAATATGTTTCTTCGACGATATGAACAGCCTTAGCCCAGCCCGCAGCCAGATCGCCCTTGTCATGGATCACTTCGGTCACGAGATTGCCCGCCGCATGCACCGGGGTGGCCCCATCGGCCAGTGCCGCTTCGACCTGCTCCACGACCGGCAGATCCTCATATTCGACCTTGATCAGCGCGAGCGCCTGCGTGGCCGTCGCCTCATCCACCGCCGCAACCGCCGCCACGGCATCGCCGGTATAGCGCACCTTGTCCGCACAGAGCGCGGGTTGATCCTGAAACACGATGCCAAACCCGTTCAGACCGGCGATGTCACGATGCGTGACCACAGCCACGACGCCCTCAAGCGCCTCAGCGGCGCTGGTGTCAATCGAGAGGATCCGCGCATGTGCCCGCCCAGCGCGCAGAATCCGGCCAATCAGCATATCAGGCGCGCGTTTGTCGGTCAGATAGCTCAATTCGCCCCGCACTTTTGCGGGCATATCGGGCCGGACATGCCAACGATTGCCGCCTTGCGACCCAGACACGTCTGACAGCACAGGCGGTTCAGAGGCATCGGGCCGCGCCAAGGGGGAAACGCTTTTCCGGGCGTGCATTCCCAGCATACCGACGCGAAGTGCGCGCGCAGCAACGCGTTTGCGATAGCGCGATGTGCGAAAGGCGCAATCCGGCGCGGAGATCGTCGCTTGCAGCCGGCTCTCAAGTTCCTCAGGGGAAACATCATAGGGGCGTTGCCCCAGCAGCCAGTCTTCCACCGAACGCAGGCGTTGCGGCGGCGTGCCCCCACCGCCCACGGCCAGACGCACCTGAGCAATCTTGCCGTCCACCAGATGCATGCTGGCCGCCGAAGAAATGATCGACGCACTGAAGGCCGCCCGCAATCCAACCTTGCGCCAGGCGCTGTGGTCCAGCGGGCACAGGGTGATCGACAGAACCACACCCTGCGGCGCGGCCAGATAATCCAGTACCGGCATGGTCCCGATGGTGGTCTCCACCTGCGCGTCCAGTGCAATGAGCGCGGGAATAAGACAGCCCTTACCCCAGGCCAGATTGCCGCCCAAAGTGGCCAGCCGCCGGATGTTCGGAGCCGCCACATCGGCACAGGCTTCAGACAACAGCGGCAGCCCGGCGTGGCGGATGTCTTCCAAAGGTGTCCCGGCACCAATCCTCAGGCCGTCAATTCCCTTGGGCAAAAAGGCCCCGATGGGCACATAGCAGGCGGGCGCACGCACCCCCTGAGAATAATCGAGCTGAAACCCGGAGCCCCCGGCCACGGCAACGCCGCCATCGGCGATCATGGCAAGGGCATCATCAAGACTGTCCGGGCGGGCAATTTTCATGCCGCCTGCCCCTCCGGCGCGCCATCCGGTGTGGTGGTGCCAAAGGTCAGCCCTTTTTGTTTCAGCCACCGCCGGTAAGCGACCGACGAACTGTCGGCACGGGTCGGGATTTCGGCGCGGGCCTCGAGCGGTAACAGCAGCGGACGCTGATTTTCGACGATAATCCGGTCCTGCAGGAAGATCACCTGTTCAAACCGCAAAAGTTGCGTATGTGTAGCGCTTTGATCGGTCAGATACATCATCGGAATGGCCCGCACGAGATCTTCCTCAATCGGATGGATGAACAAGGCGATCGCATCCTGTTTGCCTGGGCAATCCGGCACAGCGCGGTAGAGCATCACGACGAAGGGCGTCGGCACGCGATAGGTCAAACGCGCAAACTCGCCTTCGGGCCGGGTCGTGGTCATCTGCGGCTGGAAGAACGTGCAGTTGGTCGCCCAGACTTCATCGACCTCATGGCGAATTTCGGATTTATAGCCGGGAACTTCGGTATGCGGCTCAGACCCCAGAATATCCGTGTGTACAAAGGGGAAGTGTGCCATATCGAGAAAGTTTTCCACGACGCGCAGGCCAGAGGCGCGCATCTTGACCCAGCCACAGGGCACCACGCGGCGATCCGGCTCTTCGCTTTCGGCGATGTCGAAGATTTCCTTGTTCGGCGTGCCAAGCGTGGTCCAGAGCACACCGAATTTTTCGCGAACCGGCAGCGCGCGGCCCGCCGCCGTCACCTTTGCCCCCGGCCCCACCGTGATGGAATGCCCCAGAAGCTTGGTCTCTTCCATGTGCTCCAGATCGGTCAGCGCCGCAACCGCGTACCAGTCGTTCAGCGCCACGGGATCCTGTGTTCCGCTCATATCCGCCTCTGTCAATCTGTCCATTGTGCCGTGCCGCCACCATTGGCATCGAGCCAGCTCTGGCGGCGTGCGAAATGCGCCGGGGCAAGGCGGGTCAGCCGTTCGATGATCTCGGTTAGATCCCCCGTCACCAGCTTGCCGTCTTCGACACAGATCTGCCCGTTGACCATGGTCATCGTGACATCGCTGCCCCGTGCTCCATGCACAAGATTGTGCTGCAGGTTGAACCAGCGTCCATCGGGATGGAACGGGGTCATGCGCGGGCTAGTGCCGTTAACCGCGATGATGTCGGCCTTTTTGCCGACCTCGAGCGACCCGGTGACATCACCCAGCCCTACGGCCTTGGCGCCCAAAGAGGTGCCCATTTCCAACACGCTCCAGCTGTCCATCGCCGCCGCATCGAGATCGCGCAGCTTGCCTTTCAGAGAGGCCAGTTTCATCTCTTCGAACATGTCGAAGTTGTTGTTTTCCTTCTCGCCATCAGTACCGATCCCCACCGGCACACCAGCGGCCAGCATTTCCTTGATCGGCGCAATCCCAGAGGCCAGTTTCATGTTCGACACCGGATTGTGGGCGACGGAAACATTGTAATTCGAGATCAGGTCGATCTCTTTCTGCGAGAACCAGACAGCATGGGCGAACATGGCCCAGGGCGTCTCAAAGAACCCCAGATCGCGATAGACCTCCATCGGCATCTTGCCATAGCGTTTGTCGAATTCCGCCAGTTCGATTTCCGCCTCGGAACAATGCGTATGGAACCCTGTGTTGTAGCGTTTCGCCATGTCGATGGCGCGTTGCTGACCCGCTTCATCGGCATAAAACAGATGTTCAAGCCCCACCCAGACATTGACCCGGCCCTGCGCCTTGCCGTGCCAGCGGTCAATCAGCCCTTCGTTCATGTCGAGCGTGTCGAAATAGTCGTAATCGGGGTGCTCACCCACATAGGGCACCGCCACCAGACGGTTGCCCAGAACATCGGCCGCCCGGGCAGATCCATCCATGAAACGCCACATGTCGACAATCGTCGTAGTGCCCCCCAGCAGGCTTTCAGCATAGGCCAGATAGCTGGCAGCCTCGGCTTCTTCCGGGGTCAGGACACGGTGCATCGGGTTGATATGCTGGGTCAGCCAGTCCCAGACCGGTAAATGTTCCGCCGTGCCACGCAAAAAACCGGAGTGGGCATGAGCGTTTATCAGCCCCGGCATTAGTACAGCGCGCCCCAGATCCCTGACCGTCACATCGGGATGGGCAGCGATCAGATCGGCCTTTGGGCCGATGGCCGCGATGGTGTCGCCCTGCACCAAAATCGCCCCTTCGGTCAGGGTCTCACGCCCCGCGTTCATGGTGACAATGGCCTCGGCCGTCAGGATCAGATCGCTCATGCGTCCTCCAGAATGAATGTGGCGGCCCGCTCGGCAAGCATGGTGATCGGCGCATGGGTGTGGCAGGCCGGGATTTCGGGAATGATGGAAGCGTCCGCGACCCATAGGCCGCGGACACCTTTGACGCCCAAACGGGGGGAGACTGGGGCGTCATCAGCAGCACCCATCCGTACGGTGCCGCAACAGTGAAAGAAGGTCGAACAGGCGCGGCGCACGAAGGTTTCGCGATCCTCGTCACGCATCGGCGCCAGATAGCCGACAAAGAAGGGTTTGAACCCTTCGGTCGCCACCATGTCGGTGAGGAATTTCACACCGGCCACCAGTGCCTCAAGATCGCGCGGATCGGACAAAAGGTTCGGCTGTATTTCCAGCGGGGCACGAATGTCGGAACTCGTCAGACGCAGATAGCCCTTGGAATACGACCGCATCACGCCCAAGCCGACGGCAAAGATATCGTCGCCGTCCAGATCGTAGTGGTCCCAAAGCGCAGGCACCGCAGACCGCCCCTGCACCGGGAAGGCCAGCAGATCGGCCTGTTCAAGCGCCTCTTGCGATTTCCAGATGGTCAGCGTGCCGCCACCATTGCCCTTCATTGGGCCAAGCGGCTCTGGCGCGCGGAAGTTTAAAGCCCGCAACAGGGGATGATCCTGCAGGTTCTGCCCGACCGCTTCGGCCTTGACGCGCGTGGCCAGCCCAAGGCGGGCCAGCTCTGCCTCAGGACCGATGCCCGACAGCATCAAAAGACGCGGGGTTTCCAGCGCACCGGCCGCCAAAACGACACCGCTGCGCGCCTCAAGCCGCGCCATGCCCGCAGGTCCCGAGACCTCGACGCCGGTCGCAAGATCGCCCTCAAACAACAGTTTCAGCGCCAGTGTTTCGGTCAGCACCGTCAGACGGTGCGATCCCATGATCGGCGCCAGATAGGCCACGGCAGAGGTGTTGCGCTTGCCGTCGCGATCGATGTTGAAATTCGCCAGCCCAACGCCATAGGGTTCCGGTCCGTTCGGGTCGTCCACCACCGGCAGCCCCATATCAGCCCCACCTGCCAGCATGGCGCGGGTCAGCGGGTGATCGGGATCCGGGCGGGTGATCTGCAAGGGGCCCTGCCCGCCGCGCAGATCGGTTCCGCCCTCTTCCCAGCTTTCGCAGGCTTTAATGCAGGCAGGCAGTCGTCCCAGCTCCAGCCAGGCGCGACATCATCCCAGCGCGCGTAATCGGCTGGAACACCGCGATACCACATCATCGCATTGGTGGCAGAAGAGCCGCCCAGACCTTTGCCGCGCGGGATCGGAATGTCGCGACCCAGAACCCGCTCTGTCGGGGCATAGTGATGCCCCCAATCCCATGTCCCGGATTGAAGACCGAACCATTTGGAAGGGTCTTCAATCTCGGGGACACCGAGGGTCGATGCACCCGCTTCGATCACGGCAACCTCTGCACCCGCATCATGAAGACGCCGGGCCACCGCCGCCCCGCCAGAGCCGGAGCCAACGACGATATAATCGAAACTGGTTTGCATCTCTTGCCTTTCCGGATCCGCCCGAGCGCAGATCAGTTGTGTTCCGAGGGGCCCATGATGGTGATGCCCTCTGTCTTCTCAACATGACGCACGAAAATGTATTTATCCTCACGCCCATCGGAATGTTTGCGTTTGATTTCCGGCTGCACCGTGCCGGAGACTTTCGCCACGACCACATAGGGTTCGTCCGACGCAAGTCCCGCCTCACAATGGGCGTCAAAGTCTTCGAGCGTGCGCGCTGTGTAGGCGTGTTTCACACCTGCCCCCTGCGCGATCGCCGCAAGATCCACAGTGCCGGAGGCCGTGTGGGTTTTCGGGCCGCCAATGGATTGATATTGCTCGTTATCCCAGACCACAACAAAGAGGTTCTTGGGCTTCTCATTACCGAGCGTTGCCAAAATCCCGAGGTTGAACAGCAGCCCGCCATCGGTATCGAGCGACACGATCTGACGGTTGGGCAGACCCGTTGCCAGACCAAAGGCCTGCGGGGTCACGCAGCCCAGTTGCTGCTGAAACAGGGAGGCCTCACGCATATGTGGGGCGGCATTATACCATTCATCGACAGAGGCCCCGAGCGACAGGATCACCAGTTCATCAGACAGGCGGGCAGCCAGTTTGGTCATACAATCATAACGTTTCATCGCACGATGCTCCCCGACAGGGCCACTGCCGTATGGTAATAGGACGAATAGGCCAGTTCATAGGCGTCAACGATGGCTTGCTCGATGCGTTCTTCTTCGCGCTCGACTGCATAGGGGATACGCAGCGCCTGCAGCACCGGCTCCATGGTGATGCCATGCGGCACCGCCCACCAGTTGTTTTCCCCCATGTCACCACGGTAGCTCATCAGCATCACCACCGGGATCCCGGCGCCCAGCCCCATGCGGGCCAGAGGTTCGACAGAGGCACGCAGACCGGAGTTTTCCATGATCAGCGCAGCCCGTTGGCCAGACAGGAAAACCCCGCCACAGATGGCAGCGCCTTCGCCTTCGTTGGTGACTTGAATCGTGCGGATATCCGGATCGGCATCAAGCGCTGGATAAAGCTCCTTGAACAGGCTGTCCGGCAGGTAGCACACTGTGCTGACACCCGCCTTTTTCAACCCTCGTATCACCGCATCTACGGCGCTTTGTTTCATTCTGTCTCTCCGGATCAAATCTTCTCTCAGGGCCACCCTGACAGGAAATACATGTTCCGAAAAGACAGTGATTTTAGAACGAGATGTTCGATCTAAAGCAACATCAATTCCGCATAGCGTCAATCACCGAGGTCAAAGACGCCGCCAGCGCCGATGCCGCTTCCGAAATCTCGCCTTTGGGCCGCGACACCAGCAAAAGGCGGCGCAACCCCAGGCCCGGATCGGCCAGCGGAATGAACACCAGCTGACCGCGCGCAATCTCCGCCTGCACCCCCATCTTGGTTTGCAAAATGGTTCCCAGCCCGCGGGTCGCCAGATCGATCATCAAGCCAATGGAATTGGTACGTGCCCGACGTGAAAACTCGACAAAAGAGCCCGAAAACATCTGCTCGACCGAACTGCCAAGGGTCAGTGAGCTGTCGGACAGAATCACGCGCTCGCCCGCCAGATCGTAGCTTTTGAGCTTGCCCTCGCGCTTGGTCAGCGGACTGCCCGGCTGCACCAGCACCCCCAAGGGCAGAGAAACCGACGCCAGTCGCCGGGCGTTGCGCGGCACGCGGGTATCAAAAGCCAGCGCCAGATCGGCCTCGCCCTGATGCACCATATCCACGGCCTCCTGAGAGCCGACCACCCGCACATCGACACTGATTTCCGGGTGGCGCACCCAATATCCTGCCAGCACATCGGGCAGAATGCCCCGTGCCGCGCTCTCGATCACGGCCACCGTCACAGTACCGCGCCGCAGCCCTTGCAAATCGCCGATTTCCGTCAGCGCGCGGTTCATTTCGACGGAGGACTGCCGAATGTGATAGTCCAGCAGTTCCCCGGCAGAGGTCAGCTTGAGCCGCTGCTTGGTGCGTTCAAAAAGCGGCGTGCCCAGATCGTCTTCAAGCTGCTTGATCGCCCGTGAAATCGACGACGGCGCCACATTGAGCGTCAATGCTGCCTGACGAATAGACCCCAGCCTCGCGACCAGTGCAAAGTGATGCACCCGCGACGACACAAGACCAAGACGATGAAGATCCATGGACCCTCCTTTCAGACACCCGCGGGGCGGGTTCAGTGATAGTCGGGAATGCCCGGCATGGTGATAAAGCCCTCAAGCCTGCGCATGCGCCGCGCCCAGAGACGCAAGGCCGGGAACTCATCGTGGTCCAGATTGAAATCCCGGCTCAGCGCAAAGGCCGGGAACAGCGCAAGATCGGCCAGCGTCGGCGCATTGCCCACGAAATACCCCTGCCCCAGAATGCCCTGACGGGTCATGTGGTCATCCATGATGCGAAACAGCGCGACAACCTGATCGCGCAGCGCATAGACATCGCCGGGCGCATCCAGCAAGGCGGTTGCGCGGGCCTGCGCGGCCACATCCAGATCGTGACAGGAAAAGCCGAGCCAATCCATAATCCGGGCAAAGGCCACCGGATCCGCTGGCAGAAAACGTTTCTGCTCGTCCTGCCCTGCAACATAAAGGAGGATCGCCGCCAGATCGCGCAACACCAGCGCGCCGTCCTCAAGGATCGGCAAGCGCCCCAGCGGGTTGAGCTTCAGATAAGATGCTGATTTTTCTTCGCCACCGGGGAAGGCATCGACGTTGACGACATCCAGCGTTTGTCCAGTGCAAGCTGCTAGAAGGCGCACACGATAGCAATCCTCGAACAGATCGTAATTGTGCAAAATCATGCTGCAACCTCCGCTGTCTCGATCTTCAGGCGCAGCGACTCACACCAATCCAAAACCGACAGGCGCAGCTCAGAAGAGGTGCCTTCGGGCAGGGTCACATGCAGGGCGGATTGACTGGGCGAGATGGATTGCAACCCGATCACGGCCGGGATGCCCTCTATATCATATTGGGCGATTGCCCCGTCGATCTTAGCTTCCTTCAGATGGCCCAACACCTCGGCAAGAGGCGCCTTGAAATAGACCGATCGCAGCCCCGCCATCGCGGTCATTTCCGGCGCAGCTTCCGGCGTCGACCCAAGCGGGACATGCGCCCAGATCATATCGCCCGTGTCGGCCACAGCGTAGCGCGAAATGCAGATGGATTTGGGCACCTCCAGGTCGGGGTGCGCCGGAATATAGCGGCAGGTGCCGCTCTCGTCATATTCCCAGCCATGATAGAGGCAGGCAATATGGTCGCCGCGTACAAAGCCGAAGCTCATCTTCATGCCACGATGGGGACAGCGATCCTCCCAGGCATGTGCCACGGCAGAGCTGTCGCGCCAGACCACGATCTCGGCGCCATCGACCAATGTCCCGGCCGACGTGCCGGGTTCGATCATTTGCGACAAAGCGATGGGAACCCACCCTTGTTGCGTCATGGTTGTTCTCCTTCATCTGTTGTCACATCTGCGCGGCTCACGTCGTGCACAATGCAGTCTTCCGGGCCGAGGCTCATGGCCATCTCGAAAGCATCGACCAAATCGACTTGCCCCGTGACCTGCATCCGCGCCGACCGTTCGGTTTGATCCTGCGGAACCAGTTCGACCGACAAACGGGTCGCGCGGTGTTGCGCAAAATCGGCGAAACTCACAACGGGCAGATCGCCCTCAAATGTGAAAGTAACCGTCTCGATTTTCATGCAAGCCATCCGAAAGTTTAATTCTATGCCCTTTTGACAAAGGGGCACCGGAGCATATTGCACCGCAGCAAGCGCAGTAAGAAGAGCGAATCTCCGTAACGTCAAGTGTTGTTTTTATCGCAACAGTTCAGTGCTCAAATACGCTCTAGTCAGCCGCCATGGCTTTTGGAATCCTGCTGACATCAAAACCCTGTCGACAGCCCGGCTGCGACAAAAGCGGGGACCGATGTGACAAACGCGTACACGCCAAACCCGCACATTCGGCCCGCCAACAAACAAAGACTGCGCCCACGCACGCAAAGGGTGCTGCCCACGCCAACCAACATGAGGTTCCTCCCGATGATCTCCACAAAATCCCTGTCCCGTCGCGGCTTCCTGAATATGGGCGCCATGGCCAGCGCCGGCCTTCTGCTGCCGAAAACCGGTCTGATCCAGCCTGCCTATGCGGTCGCCCCGCTGGCGCCAGTGGCCGAAGAAGACGCCCATATCGCCTTTGGCCATACCGGCCCGACCTCGGATGAAGGTTGGACCTGGGCACATGACCAGGGCATGAAAGCGGTGGAGGCGGCCTTCCCGAAACTGCGCACCTCCTATGTCGAAAGCATCCCCTATTCCGCAGATGCGACACGGATCTATCGCCAGTTCGTCGCCGATGACGCCTGCATGGTTTTCGCGACCTCGAACTATGGCGACTTCCTTTATGACGTGGCCAAACGTGCGCCCGATGTGGCCTTCTACGAATGCGACGGCCGCAACCCGATGGACAATCTCGGGACCTATTACGTGGCGCATTGGTATCCCTCCTACGTTGCCGGGATCGCCGCTGGTGCGATGTCTAAAAGCGGCAAGCTGGGTTATGTGGCTTCTTTCCCCGTGCCCTCGGTTTATTCCGGCACCAACGCCTTCCTGATGGGCGCCCGCACGGTGAACCCCCAAGCCACGCTTCAAACCATCGTGATCAACAGCTGGTTCGATCCGCAGGCCGCCACGCAGGCCGGGACCGCGCTGATCGACAACGGCTGCGACGTGCTCTTTGGGATCATGGATGAAGCAGGCTACCTGCAGGTTGCTGAAGAACGCGGCGCCAAGGCCGTGATGTGGAACACCGACCTGCGCCGCTATGGACCGAAGGCCTATATTTCCTCCGTCGTGGTCGACTTCAAAGACTGGTATGTCGAACAAGTTCGCCGCCGTCTGGCGGGTGAATGGACCCCGACCTATGAGCTGCTGCCCTTCGGTGGTGGTGTGGACGTCGATCCTTGGGGCGAAACCGTGCCCGCCGATGTCGCGGCGAAAGCCGATGCGGTCAAAGCCTCGATCCTCGACGGTTCCTTCAACCCCTTCGTGGGCGAGATCAAGGACAGCAAGGGCAACGTCAAAGTGGCGAAAGGCCAGACCATGACGGAGCAAGAGCTCTATCACTGGAACTGGTCCATCGAAGGCGTCTCCGGTCTGGACGCCTGATCATGACGGGTCGTCCCGGTACAATCCAACAGCGTCTCGGGCTCACGCCCGGGACGCCTCCGATTCTCGCGCTCAAAGGTGTGAGCAAATATTTTCCCGGGGTCATCGCCAATGAAGACGTGGACCTTGAGGTCTACCCTGGCGAAATCCACGCGCTTCTGGGCGAGAACGGCGCGGGCAAATCCACCCTGATGAACATCGTCACCGGCATCTATCGGATGGATGCGGGCGAAGTGATCGTCGATGGCGAAGCCCGCGATTTTGCCTCCCCACCCGACGCGATCGAGGCGGGCATCGGCATGGTGCACCAGCACTTCAAACTGGTGCGCGCCTTCACCGTTGCAGAAAACATCCATCTGGGCTGGCGCGACACCCCCAAACGGATTTCCCGCAAAGCGCTCGAGGCGCGCACCGCCGAATTGTCCAAAGAGCTTGGACTGTCGGTCAAGCCCGGCGCCGTGGTCGGCGATCTGTCCACCGGCGAACAGCAGCGGGTGGAGATTCTGCGGGTGCTGGCACGCAATGCCAAACTGCTCATTCTCGACGAACCCACTGCGGTGCTGACGCCCTCTGAGGCGCGCGACCTGTTTGCCGCGCTCAAGGCCTTTACCGCCCGCGGCAATGCGGTGATCTTCATTTCGCACAAACTCGACGAGGTGATGGAAATCGCCAATCGGGTCTCGGTCCTGCGCAGCGGGCGCAAAGTGGCGACCGAATGGACCGAAAACTGTACCGAAAAATCTCTGGCACAGATGATGGTCGGACGTGAAATCGTGCTGACCGATGCCGGAGAGCGGCGTACAGCCGACGCCACAGTCCCCCCATGCCTGCAGCTAAAGGATGTCAGCCTCACCACATCGCAAGGCAGCGTGCTGAAAAACATCTCGCTCGACCTGCGGCCCGGCGAAATTCTCGGGATTGCCGGTGTGGCCGGGAACGGGCAGCGCGAGCTGACCCATGTGATTGCCGGTTTAGCCACCCCGACCGAGGGGCAGATCCTGCTGGATGGCGAAGATGTCACCCAGAGCGGCGCCCGCGCCATGGCGCGCAAGGGCATCGGCCATATCCCCGAAGACCGGCTCCATGCCGGTATGGCCCCGACATTGTCGATCACCGACAACGCGGTGCTGCGCGAATACGGGCAGCCGCCACTGAACCGCAAGGGCTGGTTCTCCCCGCGCGGGGCAACAAATCTGGCCCGCGAAATCGCCAAGGCCGCCGAAGTCTTTGTCCCGGATTTTGCCATGCCCGCCCGCAACCTGTCGGGTGGCAACCAGCAACGTCTGGTCGCGCGCCGCGAAATGCGTATCGCCGACAAGATCCTGATCGCCGCCTACCCGTCACGCGGGCTGGATGTCGGCGCGATCAACACGATGATGCGCTATTTCGTCGATCTGCGCGATCAGGGCGTGGCTGTGATACTTATCTCAGAGGAACTCGAAGAACTGATGAGCTTTTCCGATCGTATCGCCGTCATGTTCCATGGCGAAATCATGGGCATCACCCCCGCCGAAGGTGCGGATGTCGAAGTCATCGGCCTGATGATGGGCGGCAAACGTCAGGAGGCCGCAGCATGACCAGCCTTCGTTTCCAACGCATGCCAATCGCCCCGGGGCGGGTCGCCTTCGTGATCCGCATCCTGTCGGTGCTTCTGGCGCTTTTAACAACGGCCATTCTGCTCTGGATGTCCGGGCGTAACCCGCTGGAACTTGGCGGCAAAGTGCTGTCCTCCACCTTTGGATCCTCTTTCGGGCTTGAAGACCTTGCCCTGCTGTTTGCCCCGCTGATCTATTGCGGTCTGGCCGTCGCCGTGGCGCTGCGCATCGGCGCGTGGAATATCGGTGCTGAAGGGCAATTCAACTTTGGCGCCTTCTGTGCCACGGGCGTCGCCCTCTTCGTCCCCGGCCCCGGCTGGATGGTGCTGCCTTTGATGGTGGTGGCCGGCATGATTGGCGGGGCGCTCTGGATCTTGGTCCCCACCTTGGCGCGCGCCTATGCCGATGTGTCGGAGCTGATCACCACGCTTCTGATGAACTTCGTCGCCATGCTACTGGTCTATTGGGTCGCAACGGGTCCTTGGCTCGATCCCTCGGGCATGGCCTTGGCCACCACGTCGCGCCTGCCTGTCTCTGTGCCGCCTGTGTGGGGCATCGTGCATTGGGGCCTGCCGGTCGCGATCGGGCTGGCGATCGGGCTTGCGCTGTTCTTCACCTACACCCGCTGGGGTTATGAGGTGCGCATCGCCGGGGCCAACCCTGGAGCGGCCCGCTATGCCGGGATGCCGGTCAAAACCCAAATGATCGGCGTCATGCTTCTGTCCGGCGCCATTGCAGGTCTGGGCGGTATGATGGAGGTCGCGGGCACCGTCGGACGCCTTCAGGGCGGGATATCAAACAACTATGGCTACCTTGGCATCATGGTCGCCGTTCTGGCCCGCGCCGCGCCGCTGGGCGTGCTGGCAACAGCCTTTTTCATGGCCATCGTGCTGAATGGCGGCATCATTCTGCAATCGCAGGGGCTGACCACACACACAGTGCTCGCCGTCACCGGGCTGATCCTGCTCTATGCCGCCATTGGCGATGAGGCCGCCCACTACAAGATCCTTCGAACAGAGCACAAGGGAGAGAACTGACATGGATATTCTGGCAGGTCTCATTCAAACCGCCTTTCTGGCCGGCGGCGTTCTGGCGCTGGCGGCCCTGGGCGAAGTGCTGGCCGAACGTGTCGGCGTCGTGAACCTCGGCGTCGAAGGTCTGATCGCGCTTGGCGCCATGACGGCGGTGGCCACGGTGGTCAGCACCGGCTCCCCCTGGCTGGGGTTGACCGTGGCGCTTTTCGTGGGGCTCGCGGCAGGCATGGTCTTTGCCGCGGCGACCGTGATCGTGCGGGCCAATCAGGTGCTTTGCGGGCTGGCGCTGACCTATATCGGCACCGGCATGGCCGCGACTCTTGGCAAGCCCTTCTCCGGCTCACCGGTCCCGGCCACTTTCGCCGACATCAACATCCCCCTGCTGTCGGATCTGCCCTTTTTCGGGCGCGCCTTTTTCAGCCATAACATTTTGGTCTACATCATCTTTCTTGCCCTGCCGCTGGCGCTGCATGTGCTGATGTTCCACACGCGTCACGGGCTGAACATGCGTGCCGTCGGGGAAAATCCCGCCGCCGCCGATGCTGCCGGCATCCCGGTCATGAAGATGCGTTTCTGGTACACCTCTTTGGGGGCGTCTCTGGCGGCGGGTGCCGGGGCCTATCTAACCCTGAGCTTTGTACCCAGCTGGTCCGAAGGCGTGGTCGCAGGCCGCGGCTGGATCGCCGTGGCTCTCGTGATCTTTGCAGGCTTTCGCCCTGTCAATGCCGTGCTGGCCGGGCTGCTCTTTGGCTTTGTGACCGCTTTGGGCTTTGTCGGACAGGCCCGCAACTGGCCGATTGCCGCCTCCTTCCTGTCGATGCTGCCCTATCTCGGCACTATGGCGCTGATGATCGTTCCCGTCATCACATGGCAGCGCATGCGCCGCCTCATGGCCGCGCCCGAAGGCATCACGCAACCTTACTTCCGGGACCAACGATGAGCACCGTTCTTTTCAAACATATCTCCTGGCTGGCCACCTTCAATGATGAGGGCGGTCAGGCCGGGCGCGAAATTCAGGACGGCTATGTGATGATCCGTGACAATGTGATCCTGTCCTGCGGTCCGATGGCAGAATGCCCGCAAACCCCGGTGGATCGCGTGCTGGACATGTCCGATCATGTGGTGATGCCGGGGATGGTGAACACCCACCACCATTTCTACCAGAACCTCACCCGTGTCATGGTTCAGGATGACGAGCTATTCGTCTGGCTGAAAACGCTCTATCCGATCTGGGCCAATATCGATGACCGCGCCATGGAAACGGCGTCGCGCATGGCAATGGCGGAGCTGATCCTGTCGGGCTGCACCACCTCGTCGGATCATCAGTATATCATGCCCAATGATTGCACATTGGACACGCCCATCCGCGTGGCCCAGGAGATGGGCCTACGTTTTCACGCCGCCCGAGGCGCGATGAGCCGTGGCGAAAGCAAAGGCGGCCTGCCCCCCGACAGCTGTGTCGAAGAGGAAGAGGACATCCTCAAGGACGCAGAGCGGTTGATCCACAGCTATCACGACATGTCCAATCACGCGATGACACGGATCGTTCTGGCCCCCTGTTCGGCCTTTTCCGTGACACAGGGGCTGATGAAGGACGCCGCCGCGCTGGCGCGCAGCCATGACGGCGTGCGACTGCATTCGCATATCGCCGAGGTACTGTCAGAGGAAGAATACTGTCTCGAAACCTACGGCATGCGCTCGGTCGCCTATGCCGAAAGCTGTGACTGGCTGGGGCCTGACGTCTGGTTTGCCCATGCCATCTTCCTCAACAACGACGAAATCCATACGTTTGCCGACAGCGGCACCGGGGCAACGTTCTGCCCCTCTGCGCACATGCGCTGCAGACTGGGGATCATGCGCACACGCGAGATGCTGGACGCCGGTGTGACCGTGGGTCTGGGCGTCGATGGATCGGCCTCCAACGACACGTCCAACATGTTTGCCGAAGCCCGCATGGCGCAGTATCTGCAGCGTGTTGCGCCCGATCGCTACCTCTCCGAAGCACCGGGCGGGCGTGGCGGTTTTGGCGGCACCCCCACCGCACTTTCCGCGCGCGAAGCGCTGTGGATGGCGACCCGTGGCGGGGCAAAACTTCTGGGCCGCAATGACATCGGTCAGATCGCGCCCGGGAAATCCGCCGACATCATCGCCGTCAAGCGCACGCGCCTCGGGCTGGCGGGCACCCAACGCGATCCTTTGGCCGCTCTGCTCATGTGCGGACCCTTTGATGTCGACTATTCTTTCATCAATGGCGTACCAATTGTGGAAAAAGGTGCCTTCACCCGGCTGGATGTGGATGCAGCGCTCGCCGATCATGCTAAAACGATGGATCGGATCTATGCCTGAGGACGCTACCATGACTGACCTGACCCCGCTCGATCAAGCCACATCGGATCAATGGTATTGCATTCAAAATCTGGCCGAAATCCCAGCCTATGGAATGACCACCCGGCTGCTGGGGCGTGATCTCGCCATCACCGGCGGCGACAGCCCCAGTGCCCGTTCCGAAGGTCGCGCCCTGCCGGTGCGCCAGCGCTATGGCTACTTGTGGACGACCTTGGGCAATCCCAACACCGATGTGCCCGACATTTCCGAAGCCGACGAAACCGATCGCCGCTATGTGCCCTGCGGTGCGGTCAAGGTGCGCTCCTCTGCCCCGCGAGTGATCGAAAACTTTCTGGATATGGCGCATTTTCCCTTTGTCCACACCGATATTCTGGGGTCCGAAGAACATCCGGAAGTCGAAAAATACAAATGCGAAATCCGCCGCGATGTGGATGAAGTCTGGGCCACCGATTGCGTGTTCACCCAGCCGCAAGCGGCGAAATCCGCCCTGGGCGCGATCCGCACGGATTACATCTATCGCGTGACCACGCCTTTCACCGTGCTGCTCTACAAGACCTGCCCTGTTTCCGACACCCGCTGGGACGTCATCTGCCTGTTCGTGCAACCGATGGAACCGGGACTGTGCCGCGCCCACCCCGTCATGTTCCTGCTGGATGACGACAGCAGCGATGCCGATCTGATCGGGTTTCAACAGGTCATTTTCCTGCAGGACCGGATCATCCTCGAAAACCAGCGCCCACTGTTGCTGCCGCTTGAACCGCGCACCGAAACCCCCACCCGCGCCGATGCCTCCTCCATTGCTTATCGCCGCTGGCTCAAGGAAAAAGGCTGCGTCTACGGCACCACGCTCGGCCCGGCACTGCCGCTCGACGAGGCCGCCGCATGAAAGACCTGAAACGCCGGAAAATCGTCTTTTCCGGCTATCATGCCCCGCGCCGCGGCGAGATCGAAAGCTTCGACCGGGCGGTGATGACACTGGCCGGGGATGGCACGATCCTGTCGGTCGATCCCAACGGGGGGGCAGATCTCGATCCGGCAGAAACCCTGACTTTGCCCGACCACTGGATTTTGATCCCCGGTCTGGTCGATCTGCATGTGCACGCGCCGCAATACGCCCAATTGGGCACGGCGCTGGATGTGCCGCTGGAAGACTGGCTGCAGACCTACACCTTTCCGCTTGAAGCCCGCTTCAGCGATCTCGACTATGCCGAGACCGTCTACACGGCACTGATTGAGGACATGCTGGCGCTCGGCACAACCACCGCGCTGCATTTCGCCACCGTCCATGTCCCAGCGACCCAACGCCTTGCGGAAATCTGTCTGGCGCGCGGCCAGCGTGCGCTGATCGGCAAGGTGGCGATGGACGATCCCACGCAATGTCCGCAGGATTACCGCGACAGCTCGGCAGAGGCGGCGATTGCCGGAACACGGGCTGTGATCGACCATATCAATGCCCTGCCCGGCAATGACGGGCTGGTCCACCCGGTGATCACCCCGCGCTTCATCCCCTCCTGCACCGACGCCTGCCTGTACGGTCTGGGTGCGCTGGCGGCGGAGACCGGCACCCGCGTGCAAAGCCATGTGTCAGAAAGCGACTGGCAACATGGCTATGTTCAGAACCGCTGCGGCTGCTCGGACGCAGAAGCCTTTGACCAGTTTGGCCTGATGCGCCCGCATTCCGTCTTTGCCCATGGCACCCACCTGTCGGACAGCGACATGGATCTGATGATCGAGCGCAATGCCGGCGTTGCCCATTGCCCTCTGTCGAACGCCTATTTTGCCGGGGCTGTCTTTCCCCTGCGGCGCGCTTTGGAAAAGGGGCTGAACGTCGGGCTGGGGTCGGACATCTCCGGCGGCCCTGCTGGGTCGATTTGGGAAACCGCACGGATGAGCATCGCCGCCGCACGGCTGCGCGAAAGTGGCGTCGACGCAGGTCTTGCCCCGGCCGCGCGCGGCACGGGTAACGCACGCATCGATTTTCGCACCGCCTTCTATCTTGCCACCCGTGGTGGAGCCCAAGCACTGGGGCTGAACGTCGGCAGCTTTGAACCCGGGATGAAATTCGACGCTCTGGCCATTGACCCGAATGCCCCACAGGGCACCGTGCGGCTCTGGCCGGAGAACACCGGCGATCTGCGGCTGGAAAAACTGCTCTACTCGGTGTCACGCGCCAATATCGCCGCAGTCTGGACCGACGGACTTGAACGGCTGACCGACCGCTGACACGATGTCCCCCATTCGAAGCGCTGCAAACCGATACCCTCACGGAGATTTTGGGCTTGGCGGTTGCGGCGCTTTCGTCCGGGATCCCCTGTGCACTGCTCACCCTGAGCGACACCATCGGCGGCGGATCGCGGGCACCGGGCACACCGCCTATCGCGCAGCCGGTTTCACAGTGCTCCGCAATCCCGAAGCGGAGAGCGACATGGCAGGGTCCCTGCAACTGGGCGCCTCGACAACGACCGCCACAAAGGTGCTAATTGCGCTGGCGGATACCGTCAGACTACGGCACATGGCGTCACGACTATAGGGAAAAGACCATAATAAAACCCGCGAGCGGGAGGAGGCTCGCGGGTTTTTTCGCGTTGCGGGGAGGAGAGAACGCAACGCAGGAGAAATCTTTGGGTGCGCCTCAGATCATACGACCCGCTTCGGCTGCGATGTCACGGATCGACAGGCGCGACACGCCCAGATCCGCCAGTTCCGCATCTGTATAGGTCGACAGTTCGTTGTAAACGCGTTTGGCTTCCGCACGTTGCGCGCGACGATGTGCCAACTTAGCAAGATAGGCATCGAGCCGAATTGCAATACCGCCGGTCACTCCAATGTTTTGGGACAAAGTGGCCATAGCTTCCGCTCCTTTCGCCAGAATTTCCAACTTGCCCGTCTAACGCTTACACATTCATTCAAAGCGCTTCGGGCATCTTCTATGCCATCAATATGATCCTGTTAGCGCCCTCATACCAGTTCCAAACCGCGAAACCCGCCATGCAATGTGGACATATCTCTGCCCAAGCCGACATGGCTGCGTCATCGCCCCCAGCCCGGCAGAAGACGTGCAACCTGTCGCCACATTTCGCACCTGTTCGCTTCGGCGCTTGCGCGCCCTGCCCGCTTCATGATCTATGACTGCCAACACCATGACAGCCTGAGGATGTGCTATGACCGCTGCCAAATCCGTCTCCATCGGCCCGAATGTGACCCTGTCGAACGACCGCGCCTTTGGTCTGATCGCGGGCCCCTGCCAGCTGGAAAGCCTCGACCATGCACGCATGCTGGCCGAAAAGATCGCCGAGGCCTGCGCCCCCACCGGCACGCAGTTCATCTTCAAAGGCTCCTATGACAAGGCCAATCGCAGCTCTCTGTCAGGCAAACGTGGGCTGGGCGCGGAAAAGGGCCTGACCATCTTGTCCAAAATCCGCGAAGAGTTCGGCTGCCCGGTGGTGACCGACGTGCATGAAACCCATCACTGCGCCATGGCCGCTGAGGCTGTCGACGTCCTGCAGATCCCGGCCTTCCTGTGCCGCCAGACCGATCTATTGCTGGCTGCGGGAGAAACCGGCCTTGCGATCAATGTCAAAAAAGGACAGTTCCTCGCGCCGTGGGACATGGACAACGTGGCCGCCAAGATCGCCTCGACCGGCAATGACAAGATCATGCTCTGTGACCGCGGTACATCCTTTGGCTACAACACGCTGGTCAGCGACTTCCGGGGACTGCCACGCATGGCAGAGACCGGCTATCCGATCTGCTTTGACGCCACCCATTCGGTGCAGCAACCCGGCGGTCAGGGCACATCCACCGGCGGGGACCGGACCATGGTCCCGGTACTGGCGCGCGCGGCTGTCGCGGTTGGCGTGGCCTGCCTGTTCATCGAGACCCACGAAGACCCCGACAACGCCCCCTCCGACGGCCCCAACATGCTGCGTATTGAGGACCTTGCGCCGCTTTTGGGCACTCTCTCGGCGCTCGACGGGGTGGTCAAACCCGCCTGATCGCTCGACGGGGCCATCCATGTCCGATCCTGTCTCATCGATCCGCAATCTCGGGCCGGCCTCGGACGCAGCCTTTGCCCGCGCAGGCATCCATTCGGCGCAAGAGTTGCACGCCATGGGCGCAGATGCCGCCTATGCGCGCCTTCTTGCCCATGGCAGCCGCCCGCATTTCATCGGCTATTACGCCATGGTCATGGGACTGCAGGGGCGGCCATGGAACGACTGTCAGGGGCAGGAAAAGATCGACCTGCGCGCCCGTTTCGACACGCTGGTCGCCGCTGCGCAGGCCGACAACAGCCATGTGCCGCTGGGGATCGAAAAATGGCTGGATCAGATCGGCACCGGATTGAAACGCTTTGCCACGCAATCCAGTTTCCAACCGCCGAATGGAACCAAATCGTCTTCTTTCAGGTTGTCTTACCAAAGGCAAAGGAGAAAGAGATGGATCTCATTCGCATCATCGCCGCGATCATTCTGCCGCCGCTTGGCGTCTTCTTGCAGGTCGGCCTTGGCAAGCATTTCTGGCTGAACATCCTGCTGACCCTGCTTGGCTATATCCCGGGCATCGTGCATGCCGTCTGGATCATCGCACGCACGCCGGAATACAATCGCAGCTGATCGCCGCCCTTCAGCAAACGCAAAAAGGCCGCCCGTTTGGGCGGCCTTTCGTACATTCTGCCGAATGATCCGGCTTAGCCGACCAGTTCGAGACCGGAGAAGAAGAATGCGATTTCTTCTGCGGCGGTTTCCGGAGCGTCGGAGCCATGCACGGAGTTTTCACCGATGGAAAGCGCGAACTCTTTGCGGATGGTGCCTTCAGCGGCGTCTGCCGGGTTGGTGGCGCCCATGACTTCGCGGTTTTTCGCGATGGCGTTTTCGCCTTCCAGAACCTGCACGACGATCGGTTCGGAGATCATGAATTCGCACAGTTCGCCAAAGAACGGACGCTCTTTGTGAACACCGTAGAAGGTCTGCGCCTGAGCCAGCGTCAGCTGGATACGCTTGGAAGCAACGACGCGCAGGCCGGCTTCTTCGAATTTCGCGACAATTTTGCCGGTCAGGTTGCGTTTGGTGGCATCGGGTTTGATGATCGAGAAGGTGCGTTCGAGCGCCATGAGAAACCTCATTTTCCTAAAGTAATGTGGAAACGGCCCGGACCACGCCCGCACCGCGATTGCGCGCCGGATAGCATGAGGCCAGACAATTGAAAAGCGGTGATTGACCTCCCGCGCGCGCTCAGGCAATGCAGTGCCATGTTGAAAATCCACGATATCACCTATTCCGTCGAAGGCCGCACTCTGATCGAGAACGCCTCAGTTACCATCCCCACCGGCCACAAGGTCGGGATCGTGGGCCGAAACGGTGCGGGCAAGACCACATTGTTTCGCATCATCAAGGGCGAACTGACGCTGGAGGGCGGCAGCATTGAACTGCCCTCGCGCGCCCGGATCGGCGGCGTGGCGCAAGAGGTGCCAGGCAATGAGGTGTCCCTGATCGACACGGTGCTGGCCGCCGACAAAGAACGCGCCGGCCTGATGGCGGAATCGGAAACCGCAACAGATCCGCATCGCATCGCCGAAATCCAGACCCGGCTGGCCGACATCGACGCCTGGAGCGCCGAAGGCCGCGCTGCCTCGATCCTCAAGGGTCTGGGCTTCACAGATGCCGAAATCCAGATGCCCTGCTCTGCCTTCTCCGGCGGCTGGCGGATGCGCGTGGCGCTCGCGGGCGTGCTGTTTTCGCAGCCGGATTTTCTGTTGCTCGACGAACCGACCAACTACCTCGACCTTGAAGGGGCGCTGTGGCTGGAAAACTATCTGGGCCGTTACCCGCACACAGTGCTGCTGATTTCCCACGACCGGGCGCTTTTGAACCGCGCGGTGGGTTCAATCCTGCATCTGGAAAGCAAAAAGCTGACGCTCTACGCGGGCGGCTATGATGACTTTGCCAAAACCCGCGCAGCCCAACGCGCCGTTCAGGCCGCCGCTGCCAAGAAGCAGGACGCCGCCCGTGCCCACCTGCAAAGCTTCGTGGATCGCTTTAAGGCCAAGGCGTCCAAGGCCAAACAGGCACAATCCCGCGTCAAGATGCTGGAAAAGATGGAAAAGATCACTGCGCCTGAGGATGCAGCGCGGATGGTGTTCACCTTTCCAGAGCCGGAAGAACTGTCGCCGCCGATCCTGCGCATCGAAGACGGTGCCGTGGGCTATGACGGCAAGGCGATCCTTCACAAGCTGAACCTGCGCATCGATCAGGACGACCGGATCGCCCTGCTCGGGCGCAACGGCGAGGGCAAATCCACTCTGTCGAAACTGCTGTCGGACCGGCTGCCATCAATGGCCGGCGACATCACCCGCCATTCCAAGCTGCGGGTCGGCTTTTTCGCCCAGCACCAGGTCGATGAACTGCATCTGGACGAGACGCCCCTGCAACATATTCAGCGCGAATTCCCCGACACCCCACCCAGCAAGCTGCGGGCCCGGCTGGCAGGGTTCGGTCTGGGCGCGGATCAGGCTGAAACCGAGGTCGGACGCCTGTCGGGCGGGCAAAAAGCACGGCTGTCGCTGCTGCTGGCAACGCTCGACGCGCCGCACCTCTTGATCCTCGACGAACCGACCAACCACCTCGACATCGAAAGCCGCGAAGCGCTGGTCGAGGCGCTGACGGCCTATACCGGCGCCGTCGTTCTGGTCAGCCACGACATGCATCTGCTCAGCCTCGTGGCCGACCGGCTGTGGCTGGTCAAAGACGGGCGGGTTGCCCCCTATGAGGAAGATCTGGACGCCTATCGCCGCCTGCTGCTGACCGGTGACGACAAACCGAAAGAGGCAAAGCCGAAACCGGCACCGAAGCCGAAACAGGCCAGCCGTGACGAAATCCTTGCACTGCGCACCGAGCTCCGCAAATGTGAACAAAGGGTCGAGAAACTGACCGAGATGAGCGAAAAACTTCAGGTCAAACTCGCCGATCCGACGCTCTATGAGGACAAAGAGGCGGCAGTCGTCTGGCAAAAGAAATATGCCGAGGTCTCCGAAGCCATGGAACGCGCTGAAGGCCTTTGGATGACGGCGCTGGAAAAGCTGGAAGCAGCAAAGGGGTAAAGCGATGGACTGGCAGGTGCTGATCACGGCCTTCATGACGTTGTTCGTCATCATCGACCCGATCGGACTGGCGCCACTGTTTGTCGCCCTGACACAGGGCGCTGGCGCGGCGCACCGTCGCGCCGTCGGACTGCGCGCAGTGACCATCGCCTTTGTCATCTTGACCCTCTTTGGTCTCTTTGGCGATCATGTCCTTAATTTCGTTGGCATTTCCATGCCGGCCTTTCGCATCGCCGGGGGGCTGTTGCTGTTTCTGACCGCGCTGGAAATGCTGTTCGAAAAGCGCACGAAACGGCGCGAAGAACATGCCCAGCACCCTGAACACCAACCGGTTGAAGACCCCTCCGTCTTTCCGCTAGCCACGCCTTTGCTGGCCGGTCCGGGGGCGATCACCTCGATGATCCTGCTGATCGACCAGAGCAACGACATCACCGGGATTTTCCTGATGCTCGGCGTCCTTCTGGCGGTGCTGCTGGTCGTGCTGTTCTTTTTCGTCATGAGCACGCCGATGGAGCGCCTGCTGGGCGCAACCGGGATCAATGTGGTCACACGGTTGATGGGCATGCTGCTGGCCGCCCTGTCGGTGCAATTCGTGGTCGATGGCATCAAGGCGACCTTTTCCCTTGGCACGGGGCTGTGACGCGCCCATCTCTCTCGCTGACCCGAAAGTGATCCAAAAGGGCGACACGGTGCATTTGTCCCACTGACAAATCGGCGCCGCGTACCTATCTTGTTCGCATGGAAAGTTTTGACACGGCACGCATTCTCTATCTGTCCCTCCTGTTGGGGGTGGTCGGGTTTTATTACATCGTCTCTCACCGACATGAGATGGGGCGTATGGTGCGCCATGCCGTGCTTTGGGCGCTGATCTTCATCGGCGCTCTGGCCGCCGTGGGCCTATGGCAGGACATCCGCCCGCAACTCGCCCCGGCCCAGATCGTCAGCGGCGACGGGGTGCTAGAGGTCGACCGAGACCGCAGCGGGCATTTTTCCGTTGTGGCGGATGTAAACGACGCGCCCATCGAGTTTCTTGTCGACACGGGCGCCTCCAGCATTGTTCTGTCGCGGTCAGACGCGCAACGCATCGGCATCGACATGGACGATCTGGTGTTCACAGGACGTGCCGACACCGCCAATGGCACGGTGCGCACTGCCCCTGTCACGCTGGACACCATCGAACTGGGGGGCATTCAAGACCGGAACGTGCGCGCCTATGTGACCGACGGGGAATTGTTCGGCTCGCTTCTGGGCATGGATTACCTGCGCCGCTACGACAAGATCGAAATTCAGCGCAACAAGCTGGTCTTGACTCGCTGAGTGGGAGATCAGCCGGCGTTGCTCTCGGCTTTCTTTTCCCAGCGACCGCTTTCTTCGGACCAATATTGCGCGGCAGCCCCTGCATTGGTCAGGGACTTCCACTGCCCCCGCGCCTGCTGGACCGCCTCGGGATCGTGGCCGTCAAACAGAATGCAGACCCGGTCGAGCCTTGCGATTTCTTCGGGTGTGACCTCGGCGCCGCCGACGCTCATCACACAGGCCGGGTCATTGCTGCCCGGCGCCAGCGACAACAAGATGGGCTGATCGCCATCATGCGGCCCGCCCGCCAGACCATGAGGCAGAAAGCCCTCGCGTGACCAAAGCGCCGCATCCAGCATTTTAAGCATCTGTTCGGAGCGGCCCCGCACCTCGACCCGCCAGCCATTGGCCAGAGATTTCTCTGCCAATGTGGCCAGCGTCACCTCAAGAGGATGACGTGTCAGATGATAGAAAAAGGCCGCTCCCATAGTGTGTTACGCGTCTTCTTGGAGATCTTTGTTCAGCTCGTCGATCATCCGGTTGAGCGCCAGAACGCCCCAGCCGGTCGCGCCCTTGGGGGCCAGTGTGGTCGGCGTTTTCACCTGGGCCACCCCCGCGATATCGAGGTGGATCCAGGGCGTCTCGTCCTTGACGAAGCGCTTGAGGAACTGCGCGGCGGTGATCGAACCTGCGGGGCGACCGCCAACGTTCTTCATATCCGCCACATCGGATTTCAGCTGCTCATCATAGCTGGGGCCCATCGGCATGCGCCACGCGCCCTCGCCCTCGGCCTCGGCAGCTTTCAGGAAGCTGTTGCAGAACGGCGTGTCATTGGAAAAGACCCCGGCGTTGTCATGCCCCAGCCCAATGATGATCGCCCCGGTCAGGGTCGCCAGATCGACCATCCCGCGCGGGGCAAAGCGCTCCTGCGCATACCACAGCACATCGCACAGAACCAAACGCCCCTCGGCATCGGTGTTGATGATTTCGACCGTGTCGCCCTTCATGGACTTGACCACATCGCCGGGGCGGATCGCATTGCCATCAGGCATATTCTCGACCAGACCGACCAGACCGACGACATTCGATTTGGCCTTGCGCAGTGCGAGCGACTTCATCACCCCGGACACCACACCTGCGCCGCCCATATCCATGGTCATATCTTCCATGCCCGCCGCAGGTTTCAGAGAAATGCCCCCGGTATCAAACACAACGCCTTTGCCGATCAGCGCCAGCGGAGCCTCATCCGCGCCGCCTTTCCATTGCATCACAACGACTTTCGACGGCGAGGCAGAGCCCTGCCCGACAGCCAGCAACGTGCGCATGCCGAGTTTTTCAAGCGCGTCCTCTTCGAGAACTTCGACCTCGACCCCCAGAGTTTCCAGATCTTTCAGTCGGGCGGCGAATTCCGTCGTGGTCAGGATGTTGGAAGGTTCCGACACCAGATCACGGGTGAAGAAGACGCCCTGCGCGAGGGCGCTGACGGTCGAAAAGTCGATCTCTTCGGGCTTGGTCACGGCGAACGTCACCGCGGCCACCTCAGAGGCCGGCCCTTCGGCCTTGTGATCGGTAAAGCTGTAGTGCTTCAGAGCCACGCCCAGCGCCAGATCCTCAACACGTTTCAGACGCCCCGGCAAGACCAGCGCGCCCGCTGTGCCAAGCGCGGCGCCGATTGCGGCACCGGCCTTACGGCACAAATCCGTGCTGGCCTGATTGGAAAGCTTCACGACCTGCACTGCCTCGGCCTCAAGCCCTGCCGGATAGGCAAGATCCTTGGCGGTTGCCTCGCTCATCGATTCAAAGGCTTCGCTTTCCACGAAGCGCGCCAGCGCGCCCTTGGTCAAACGGTTGATCCGGCGCGCGGGCTGCGAAAGCTTGCCATCCGGGGACACCACCACGACCACACGCCCCGGCGCTGTCGCGATGCTGTCGAGGTCCAGAAGGCTGACGGTCAAACTGGCGGGCTGTGTCATGAAAAATCCTCTTTCGCTGTGCGATCATGCGTATTTTCGGGGCCTTCGCCCCAAATGCTTTGCCAATAGGTAGCGGCTGATCCCGGCGGTGACCAGTGCGAGATTCCGGTTTCTCCCATCTGCAAGCTTGGATATGGTCCCCCAAAACAGCGGTTGTGACACCGAGGACGTGGTTTGGGAAGATTCGACAGATACATGATTCAGCAGTTGCTGGTGCTGTTCGGGTTCTTCTCGCTCGTTCTGGCGCTGGTGTTCTGGGTGAATCGCGCCGTGGGATTGCTCGACTGGCTGATGGGCGATGGTCAGTCGGTTTCAACCTTTGTCCAACTGACGTTTCTGTCGCTGCCCACCCTGCTGGTAAACCTCCTGCCCATCTCGGCCTTTGCCGCTGCGGTCTATGCCACCAACCGGCTGTCATCGGAATCGGAACTGGTGGTGGTGCAGGCGGCAGGCTATTCGCCCTACCGACTGGCGCGCCCCGTGGCTATTTTCGGCGTGATCGTGATGGTGATGATTGCCGTGCTTGCCCATGCGCTGGTGCCGATGTCGGCCCGTGAATTGCAACTGCGGCGCACGGAAATTGCCGCGGACGTCACATCCCGTCTGCTGACCGAGGGCACCTTTGTCCATCCGGTTTCCGGCATCACCTTTTACGTGCGGGAAATCACCCAGGCCGGGGAGTTGCACAACATCTACCTGTCGAACAGCCGTCAGCCCGGTCAGCGTCAGAGCTTCATGGCCGAACGCGCACTGATCGTTAAAGACGACAGCGGACCGATGCTGCTGATGTTCGACGGCATGAGCCAGACCTATATGGAAGAGACCAAGCGGCTGTCGGTCACCCGTTTCGACAGTTTCGCCTTTTCCCTCGGCGATATGGTGACAACGGATGCCGCGCCGCCGCGCGATCTCTCCTCGACCACGTCATGGGATTTGTTGCGCGCAACCCCGCGGCTGCAATCGGAAATCCGTGCCACTCCGTCAGAGATGATGGCCGAGATCAACAAACGCATGAACAAGGGGCTTCAGGGGCTGGCCATCAGCCTGATCGGCTTTGGAGCACTGATCGTGGGCGGTTTCTCGCGCTTTGGCCTGTGGCGGCAAATCCTGCTGGCCATCGTGCTGCTGGTGGTGATCAAATCGCTGGACAACAATCTGGAAAGCATTGTTGACGACAATGCGATGCTCTGGCCGATCCGCTATCTTGCAACGCTTCTCGCCATAGCACTTGCCTGGGCGCTGTTGTGGAAAGCCGCCCACCCACGCCTGCGCAAAGTCACTTCGGAGGGCGGATCATGAGGCTCGATCTCTATTTCGCGCAAAGGTTCCTGCGGGCACTGATCTTGGTGCTGTTGATTTTTGGCGGGCTAATCGTGATGATCGGCAGCCTTGATGAAATCCGCAAGTTCTCGGAGGCTGACGTCAGCTTCACAACCGTTCTGGGCATGGCGCTTCTGAGCCTGCCGAGCGCCCTTTATGAAATCCTGCCGATCATCATCGTAATCGCAACGCTGGTGATGTTTCTGGCGCTGGCACGCTCTTCGGAGCTGGTGGTGTCACGCGCCGCCGGCCGCTCCGCGATGCGTTCGCTAGTACCGCCTGTCCTGGTCGCCTTCGGCTTTGGACTGCTCACCGTAAGTGTGCTGAACCCGTTCACAGCCGCAACAGAGCGCAGCTATGATCAGCGCTCGGCCTTGCTGCTGAAGGGCGAACGTCAGGTCTTTTCCGTCTCTGACGAAGGTCTGTGGCTGCGCGAAGGCAGCGCGAACGGCCAGGTCGTCATCCGCGCCACCCGGTCAAACTTTGACGGCTCCGAACTGTTCGGCGTCAGCTTTGTCGGCTTTGACCCCGATGGAACCCCGGCGTTTCGCATTGAAGCCAGCGAGGCCCGCATCACCAATGGCGCCTGGGTGTTGAGCCAGGCCAAACGCTGGCCACTGAAAGACACCGCAAACCCCGAAACGGCAGCGACAGAACACGACAGCCTCTCGGTGCCCTCCGCGCTGACTTTGGCCGAAATTCAGGATCGCTTTGGCAGCCCGCAGGCCGTGGGCATCTGGGATATCGGTGCCTATATCCGCAAACTCGAAGCCGCAGGGTTTTCCGCGCGCTCTTACCGAATCTGGCTGCAGAGCGAGTTGGCCCTGCCCTTCACCTTTGTCGCGATGGTGCTGATCGCTGCCGGTTTCACCATGCGTCACACCCGTCTGGGGCGCACCTCTGTCATGGTGACCACCGCGATCATTCTGGCCTTTGGCTTCTATTTCCTGCGGTCTTTTGCCATCGTACTGGCAGAGCATGGGCAGTTGCCGATTCTGCTGGCGGCCTGGGGTCCGCCTTTGGCGGTGATCCTGGGATCCCTTGCCCTGTTGCTACATTTGGAGGATGGATAGGGAATGATCGCCCCTCTGCCCGCATGCCTGCGCACTCTGCGCGTCTCTCACCTCGCTTTGGCGCTGGCGCTGGGGGGGGGCACGCTGGCCGTTGGCGCCCTGCCCGCGCCGGGTTTCGCCCAGAGCCAGCCCGCGCCCACAGCGTTGCTGGCCGACTCGGTGCAGTTTGATGGCACGCAGCTGATTGCCACCGGCGCGGTCGAAGTGCTGCAGGGCACCACCCGACTGACCGCCGAGCGGATCATTTATGATCAGGATGCGAACACGCTGAGCATAGAAGGGCCGATCCGCGTGTCCCGCGATGACAGCAGCGCGGTCATTCTAGCCTCCAGCGCGCAGATCGACGCCGGGCTCAAAAGCGGCATCATGAGCTCTGCCCGGCTGGTGATCGACCAGCAGATGCAATTGGCTTCGGCCCGCCTTGATGTGGTCAATGAACGTTATACCCGCCTGAACCGCACCGTCGCCTCCGCCTGCGAAGTCTGCGCCTCAAACCCCGTGCCGCTTTGGGAAATCCGCGCGCGTGAGGTGATCCACGACAATCAGGCGCAGCAGGTCTATTTTAATGGTGCCCAGCTGCGCGTGGCCGGGGTGCCGATCATCTGGCTGCCGCGTCTGCGCGTGCCCGATCCCTCGCTCAAACGCGCCAACGGCTTTCTGATCCCTGAGCTGCGCACCGACTCGACGCTGGGCGTCGGCATTGAAGTCCCCTATTTCATCACGCTGGGCGACCATCGCGACCTGACGGTTGCCCCCTTCATTTCGACCAAATCCACCACGCTGAACCTGCGCTACCGTCAGGCCTTCACCAATGGCGATTTGGAACTAAACGGTGCGATCAGCCATGACGACACTCGTGACGGGTTGCGGGCCTATCTCTATGCGGAAGGCCGCTGGGATCTGGGCCGCGGCCTGACCTTTGGCATGGATCTGCGCGCCACCTCAGATATTGCCTATCTGGTGGACTATGACATCTATGATGGCGACGACCTACCTTCGACCGTCACACTGACCCGGTTCTCCAGTGCCGAAGCACTGGATGCACAGCTCACCTACTTCCGTTCGCTGCGCGACAGCTCCACCCTGCCTGACGATCAGGTGCCCTTCCTGCTGAGTGAAGTGTCCTATGAACGGCTGGTCCAGACCCATGCCATTCCCGGGCAGCTCAACTTTGGCACAACCGCCTCAGTTTCCTATCGCGCTTCCGGACTGGATGTGGTCGGCTATGACGTGATGCGGGTTGGCGCCAATGCCGCTTGGACCACGACTGCGATTTTCGGCCCTGGCCTGCGGCTGGACACCACCGCATCAAGCTGGGTCGACGCCTATGCCCTGCGCCAGAATTCGAATTACGATTCCAGCGTGACCCGGATGACCACGGCGCTGGAAACCAAACTGAGTTGGCCCCTGACCCGCCAGAGCCGCGACGGCGCGGCAGAGATATTGGAACCGATCCTACAGATCGGCTGGGCGGACAGCTTTGGCGGCGATGTGCCTAACACAGATTCCGAAATGGTCGAATTCGACGAAGGCAACCTGTTGACGCTAGCCCGATTCCCCGGCGCGGATCGGCGGGAAACCGGCCTCACCTCAGCCGCCGGGCTGCGGTTTTCGCACTACGGGGAAACCGGCAGCTATGGGCTGACGCTGGGGCGGGTGCTCTATCTGGAAGACCACAGCGATTATTCCGAGGCGTCTGGGCTGGACGGCAGCAGCTCCAACTGGCTTGTCGGAGCAGGCATGCGCTGGAACAACGGGCTGTCTTTCACCACGCGGTCGCTCTTTGACGACAACTTCGACATCACCAAATGGGAAACCCGTCTGGACTATCTGCAGGAAGATTACGCCATCGGCACGACCTACTCCTATGTGATTGCGGATGCGCTGGAAGAACGCGACACCAATCTGAGCGAACTGGGTCTTGATGGCCGAGTGCGGCTCAAGGGCCGTTGGGAAGCGACCGCAGAATACCTTTATGATTTCAACGAAAACGAAGCCACGCGCGCCGGTCTCGGGCTTCAGTTCACCAATGAATGCACCCGCCTGAGCCTGGCGCTGTCGCGGCGCTATTCCGACACGGATGCACTGAACCCGACCACAAGCGTCTCTCTGTCGATCGGTTTCGGGGCCTTTGGCACTGACGGCACCACATCGAAAAGCTGTGCATTGTGAACCAGATACTCGGCGCAAGACAGCCTGCGATGCGCTTTCTCCACCAATCCGCTTGGCCCGCGAGACGAAACCTCTTAGAAAGAGACCTGCGGCCACAGGCAAGCCATAAACGAGGATGGGCATGACACGCGAATTCGGGGCATTCCAAATGGGGAAAACTTGGGCGAAAAAGGCCCTGCGACGGGGCGCGCAACTGGGCGCGGCGCTGGCGCTCATGGCGGGTCTCATGCCTGCTCTCTCCGCTCCGGCGCAGGCTCAGAACATGTTTGCGCCCGTGGCCTATGTGAACGACAAGGTCGTCACACGCTATGAGCTGGAACAGCGGCAGCGTCTTCTGAGTATTCTCGGCGGCAGCGCGTCACGCCAGACCGTTCTGGACGGGCTGATTGACGAGCGTCTCAAATCCGAGGCTGCCGGTCGTGTCGGACTTGAGGTCACAGACGAACAAGTGGCAGCGGCCATTGCGGAATTTGCAGCACGCGGCGACCTTCAGCCCGAACAGTTCCTGTCTTTGATGGCGCAAAATGGCGTCGCCGCGCAAACCGTGCGCGACTATGTCGTGCCGGGTCTGGTCTGGCGCGACTATGCCCGCGCGCGCTTTGGAGCAAAGGCACAAGTATCAGAGGCTGAAATTGATCGCGCCCTGCAAAACAACGGCCCCTCCGGCGGCCTGCGGTTGCTGTTGTCGGAAATCTTCCTGCCCGCCCGGGACGAGGCCGAAAAGGCCAAGTCTGAGGCGCTGGCAGAACGGATTGCCCGCGACGCCACTATTGCCTCCTTCGCCGCCGCCGCCCGCGAATATTCGGTCGCACCGAGCCGCGATGACGCCGGTCGTATGGATTGGGTCAACGCCGGCAACCTGCCCCCGCCCCTGCGCAGCGCCGTTTTGGGGCTAAAGCCCGGTGAGGTCACCGCACCGCTGTCCACCGGCAACGCGCTCGGGATCTTCCAGTTGCGGTCCATCGCAGAAACAGATGTGGCCACGCCTCGCGCGGATGCCATCGAATATGCCGCCTATTATATCGCTGGCGGTCGCTCGGAAGCCGCGCTTAAACGTGCTGCCGAGGTCAAAGCCTCTGTCGACAACTGCAACGACCTTTACGGTGTCGCCAAGGGCGAACCTGAAGAGGTCCTGCAGATCGACACGCTGCCGGTCTCCGACATTCCCAATGACGTCGCCGTTGAACTGGCCAAGCTCGATCCCGGTGAAGTCTCCACGGCACTGACCCGCTCCAACGGTCAAACACTGGTCTTTCTGATGATGTGTGGCCGGACCTATGCCGCCACCGAAGGCGCCGACCGCGAACAGGTGCGCCAGCGTCTGTTGTCGAACCGCATTGGCGCGCTGGCCGACAGTTTCGTGGCCGAGCTGCGTGCCGACGCCACCATCGTCATCCCATGAGCCAAACCGCCCCTATCGCCCTCACCTGCGGAGACCCCGCAGGTGTCGGGCCGGAGCTGGCGGTCAAAGCTGCCATGCTGTTGCAGGACGAGATCCCGTTTTTCTGGATCGGCGACCCCCGCCACCTGCCGGAACAGACGCTTTATCAAGAAATTGACACACCGCAACAGATCGCCGACGTCCCCGCAGGCACTCTGCCGGTCCTGACGCATCGCTTCACTGCGCCAACGGTGCCCGGTCAACCCGATCTGGACAACGCCCAGGACGTCGTCGAGGTCATCCGCCGCGCCGTGGCGCTGGTCCAGGGCGGCAGTGCCAGCGCGGTCTGCACCGCACCGATTAATAAGAAGGTGCTCAAGGACGGCGCGGGATTTGCTTTTCCCGGCCACACCGAATTTCTTGCCCATCTGGGCGGTGTCGAACGCGTGGTGATGATGCTGGCCTGCCCCGAACTGCGTGTGGTTCCGGTGACCATCCACATCGCCCTGAGCGCTGTGCCGGAGGCCTTTACCCCGACCCTGCTGGAAGAGACCATTCGCATCACCGCCACGGATCTGAAAAAGTTCTGGGGCCTTGAGTGCCCGCGCATTGCCCTCGCTGGCCTGAACCCGCATGCCGGGGAAGGTGGTGCCATGGGCCATGAGGAAATCGACTGGATGATCCCCCTGATCACGCGGCTGCGCGATGAGGGCTTCGACCTGAAAGGGCCGATGCCGCCGGACACCATGTTCCATGCCAAGGCACGCGCCGGCTATGACGTCGCGCTCTGCGCCTATCACGATCAGGCGCTGATCCCGATCAAGACCATTGATTTTTCGGGCGGTGTCAATGTCACGCTCGGCCTGCCCTTTATCCGTACCTCGCCCGACCACGGCACCGCCTTTGACATCGCGGGGAAAGGGCTTGCCGATCCGTCCAGTCTGATTGCCGCGCTGCAAATGGCACAGCAGATGGCGCGTCTTTCACAGAAGAAAGCGGATGTATGATGGCAACCGTTGATGGCCTGCCGCCGCTGCGTGAAGTGATTGAACGCCACGGGCTGGTGGCTAAGAAGTCGCTTGGGCAGAATTTTCTTCTGGATCTCAACCTGACCTCAAAAATTGCCCGTCAGGCGGGCGATCTGAGTCAATGCGATGTGCTGGAAGTCGGCCCCGGCCCCGGCGGTCTGACGCGCGGTCTGTTGGCCGAAGGCGCTCGCCGGGTTCTGGCTGTGGAAAAGGACAGCCGCGCAATGGCCGCGCTTGCCGAGATCTCAGCGACCTATCCCGGGCGGCTTGATGTGGTGAATGCCGATGCGCTGGAGATCGACCCGCTGGAGCGTCTCAACGCGCCGGTGCGCATCGTCGCCAACCTGCCCTATAACGTGGGCACCGAATTGCTGGTGCGCTGGCTCACACCGCCGGTCTGGCCGCCCTACTGGTCGTCGCTGACGCTGATGTTCCAGCGCGAAGTGGCCGAACGCATCGTGGCCCAGCCCGGCAACAAGAAATACGGACGTCTGGCGATTCTCAGCCAATGGCGCACGACACCACGTATTGTCATGGAATTGCCGCCCGAGGCCTTCAGCCCGCCGCCGAAAATCCATTCCGCCGTGGTCCATTTTGAGGCGCTTCCCGCGCCGCGGTTCGAGGCGGATGCCAAGCAGCTCGAACGCATTGTGGCCGCCGGGTTCAATCAGCGCCGCAAAATGCTGCGCGCCTCCCTGAAAGGCATTTCGCCCGAGATTGAAACCCATCTGATTGCCGCCGGCATCAAACCCACCGACCGCGCCGAACAGGTGCCCCTTGAAGCCTGGTGTGCCCTGTCGCGGGAACTGTCGAAAGGATAACCCCATGTTTTCACATGTGACCCTGGGGGCGGATGATCTGGACCTGGCCGAACGGTTTTACACCGCCGTGCTGGGTGAGATCGGCATGGTCCCCCGCGGCGTCATCCCAGATGGCGGCCCCGAGTCCCGCTGTTGGGTGCGCCCGGAACATCCCTATCCACGCTTCTACGTCTATCGTCCCTTTGACGGGGGCGCAGCCAGAGCGGGCAACGGGGCGATGCTGGCCTTTGTCGCCCCCAGTCGCGCCGCAGTCGATGCCGCTCATGCCACCGGGCTGCGTCTGGGCGGTCATGACGAGGGCGTGCCGGGGCCCCGACCCCATTATGCGCCGGATTACTATGGCGCCTATCTGCGCGACCCCTTTGGCAACAAGATCCATTTCGTGCACCGCACGGAACTGTGCGAGGCCTATGGCCTCGACGCCCTGCAGCTCCAGACCTCAGACACATGACCTGAACGCCAAAACAAGAGAGCCCCGCCATCACCGGCGGGGCTCTCTTGTTTATCCCGGCACCTTTCGGCACAGCCGGAATCATTACCTATACTTACTCGGCCGCTGCCGGCGCATCATCGTCAGAGGGGGCTTTGGACGCCTCACCTTGCTCTGCAGGCGCATCCTGTGCGGCCTGAGCAGCAGCCTCAGCATCTTTTTCCGCTTTCGTCTTGCGCGGCTTGCGCGGGGCACGCGGTTTTTTGGGCTTGGGCGCTTCTTCCGGCGTTTCCACCAGACCGCTGTCCGAAGAACTTTCGTCCTCAACCACGGCTATCTCCGGCTGATCACCTTCTCCAGCGACAGGCTGATGCGTTTGCTGTTCTTCGCGTTTGCGCTGCTGGCGCTCGGCGCGTTCTGCCCGTTCAGCTTCCTGCCGTTCCCGGCGTTCCTGCTGTTCGCGCTCCTGCTGTTCGCGCTGCGCATCCATTTCCTTCTGGGCCTGACCCAGAAGACGTAAATAATGCTCCGCATGCTGCTGAAAGTTCTCAGCGGCGACGCGGTCATTGGACAGCTGCGCATCCCGCGCGAGTTGATTGTATTTGTCGATAATCTGTTGCGGCGTCCCGCGAACCTTGCCCTCCGGACCGGAGCTGTCAAACACACGGTTGACAATATTACCGACGGAGCGGCTGCGATTGTTCTTGGACCGCGAACGGTTTTTCGAGGATCTCATATGGTTGTCTTTCGAGCCTATGCCTGCCGGATTCTTAAAGACCGGCTTATCCTAGATCTGGCTTGTCTGTCCCTTGCGCTCCCCGAAATGGGAGCCCTCAACGTCAAAGCTGTGCAGGGTAAATGCGCCAGGGATCGATATCCCGCCCGACGCTTACCCCAGTAAGCATGTCCCACCCCGGATGACAAGAGCTTTTGCACATCCCTTGGCGAGTTTTTGATCATGGACAGTTTATCGAAGGGGTTTTCATGATTTTCCACCCCAAAATCCTGTTCAACACGCTCTGTCCCAGCCCTCACCATGCGGCATTGCGCGGATGGGCATTCGGCAATTGTCCCGAGACGACGCGGTCCCGCCCATCGAAATCGGGATGGACTCGCACGGCCTTGAAGCCTTCCACCAACAGCATATCGGCCACAGCATCGCCCTGCGTCGGGCCGATTTCCATGACGATCCGCCCGCGTGGCGCCAAATGTTGCCGCGCGCCTGCGGCAATGGTCCGATAGGCGCTCAGCCCATCGGCCTCGTCGGTCAGCGCCATCCGGGGTTCATGAGACAGTTCCGGAGCCAGATCAGGCATTTCATCGCGGGCAATATAAGGCGGGTTCGACACGATCAGATCGAACTGCCCCTCTGTGCCCTGCCACCAATCGGCCTGCTGGAACCGCGCACGCGCGGACAGGCCCAACTGCTCGGCATTGCGTCTTGCCACCGCCAGCGCGGCCTCTGACAGATCTGTGCCAAGCCCCTTGGCCAGAGGCTGTTCAGACAGCAAACTCAGAAGAATGGCCCCCGATCCGGTCCCCAGATCGAGCACCGACGCAAAGGGGCGCTGCAAGGCCACCTCAATCAGTATTTCGGTTTCAGGACGCGGATCGAGTACATCCCCGCTGACCTCGAACACCCGACCAAAGAACTGCCGCCGTCCCAGAATATGCGATACCGGTTCATGGGCCGCACGGCGCGCAACCGCCGCCTGAAAGGCGTGCGCCTGCTCCGCCAAGATCGGATCGGGCAACACCAGCGTCAGCCGGTCGGGCGCGATCTCAAGCACATGGGCCATCAACAGCCGCGCATCGCGCCCGGCCCCGGCGATCTCGGCGCCAGCAAGACGCCGTGTGCCCTGCACAAGCGCCTGCTGCACCGTCATGCCCTCGGGCGTGTTCATTGCTCCATCTCCGCCAGAAGTGTGGCCTGATGGTCGGCAATCAATGCGTCGATCACCTCGTTCAGATCGCCTCCCATGATCGCCTCAAGCTTGTAGAGCGTCAGGTTGATCCGGTGATCGGTCATCCGGCCTTGCGGGAAATTATAAGTCCGGATGCGTTCGGAGCGGTCGCCTGATCCAACCTGCGATTTGCGATCGGCGGATCGCGCATCATGCAACTTTTGCCGCTCGGCGTCGTACAGGCGCGCGCGCAGCACATTCATTGCGATTTCCCGATTGCGGTGCTGCGACTTCTCACTGGAAGTCACAACGATCCCGGTCGGAATATGGGTGATGCGCACGGCTGAATCCGTCGTGTTGACGTGCTGCCCCCCGGCCCCGGAGGATCGCATCGTATCGATCCGGATGTCATTGGGGTTGATTTCGATATCCACGTCCTGCGCTTCGGGCAGAACTGCAACGGTCGCCGCCGAGGTATGAATGCGTCCGCCGGATTCCGTTTCCGGCACCCGTTGCACCCGGTGCACGCCGCTTTCAAACTTCATCCGGGCAAAAACCCCCTCGCCCGCGATATTGGCGATGACCTCTTTGATCCCGCCCAATTCGCTTTCCTGATATTCGATCATCTCAAAGCGCCAGCCCATGGTTTCGGCATAGCGCTGATACATTCGCAGCAGATCACCGGCAAAAAGCGCGGCCTCATCCCCGCCGGTACCGGGGCGGATTTCAAGAATCGCCGACCCGGTGTCGGCGGCGTCCTTGGGCAAAAGCGCGATTTGCAGCGCCGCTTCGGCCTCGGGTAACTGTGCCCTGAGCGCGGGCAGCTCCTCCTCGGCCAGCTCTTTGAGTTCGGGATCGCCCAGCATGTCTTCGGCATCGGCAAGCGCCACGCAGAGCGCCTGATAGGCGCGGATCTGGTCCACCACAGGTTTGAGCTGCGCATATTCGCGCCCGAGCGCGGCGATATCTCCGCCGCCCTGAGACATGGAGGCCTCAAGAAATTCGAAACGCTGGATGATCTGCTGAAGTCTGTCTTGGGGTATCATGGTGTGATCTGTTGCCCTGCAAATGCCCCGCGGTCAAGGTTTCACCGCGTTCAGGCCCTGATCAGTCCAGATCGGTTAAGAAAACCCCGCCGCGGCGACCCATGCCGCCACCCGACGCCCATTCACGCCAAGATCGGATTTGCCAAAGCGCAACCGCGCGAGAATCGCGATTTCCGCACCTGCGGCGTGATCGCGCACCGCGATGGTGGTGAAATCCGGAAAGCCCCAGATCAGCGACCGGCTGCGGTAGGTGATCCGATGCGCGGCCAGAGAGCCGGCAACATGGCGGGTTCTGGGCTCCGTCTGGGCGACGGCGGCAAGCCGCGCCAGAGCCTCCTGCGGGTCCAGTGGCACGATGAACACCCGTTTGACCCCGCCCGGTGCCGGATCCGCTGCGGCAAAAGGATCGACATGCCAGCGGGCCGGATCGGTCGGGGCCAGCCTGACAATGGCCTGCCCGGCGACGAACGCCCCGACAAGGATCCAGATCACCGCCATTTTCACCGTTCACCTCGCGCGCCGCGGCGGGTCCAACCATACAGGCTGACAAGCTCCATCAGCACATGTGCCCCGGCAATCGCCGTCGCCCCGGTGGTGTCATAGGGCGGCGACACCTCGACAATATCACCGCCGGTCAGCTGAACCCCGGCAATGTCGCGCAGGATGGCGCTGGCCTGCCAGCTGGCCAAGCCGCCCCAGACCGGCGTGCCCGTGCCCGGCGCAAAGGCCGGATCGAGACAATCGATGTCAAAGGTCAGATAGGCCGGGTGATCGCCGACGATGCGTTTGATCTGTGAGGCCACCCATGCGGTGCCCTTCTCATGCACGCTGCGTGCGTCGATGATGTTGACGCCCAACGTGTCCGGGTTGTCGGTGCGGATGCCGATCTGTACCGAACGGGCCGGATCGATCAGCCCGGTTTTCACGGCTTTATAAAACATTGTGCCATGATCGATCCGATCCAGATCATCATCGGCCCATGTGTCGGAATGGGCATCGAAGTGGATCAGGCTCAGCGGCCCGAATTTTTCGGCATGGGCCTTAAGCACCGGATAGGAAATGTAATGGTCCCCGCCCATCACAAGGCTGCCCGCGCCGCTGGCCAGAATGGTGCGGATATGATCCGTCAACGCGGTTGGAAAAGCAGACACCTGCGCATAGTCAAAGGGCAGATCGCCATAGTCCACCACGGTGAATTCGTCGAAGGGCGAATAACCCCAGCCATAAGGCGCATCAAAGGCCTGCAGCGTGCTGGCTTCGCGGATCGCACGCGGCCCAAGCCGTGTGCCCGGGCGGTTGGTCACGGCCTGATCGAAAGGCACCCCGGTGATGGCCAGATCCACGCCGCTCAGATCCTTGGAATACCGCCGGCGAAAGGCCGACAGCGCTCCGCCAAATGTGTTTTCAAACGCCAGTCCCCGGCCCGATCCGGTGAAGGCCAGATCAATCTGCGTTTTTGCATCTTCCAGTGCCATGCTGCGCTGCCTTGTTCCAAACGGATATTTCGCGAGACAGTCTAACGTGCCCATCAGGCTTGGCAATCGCTCTCGGTCTGACACGCGGCAGCTTCCCGCGCGCACCCGGCAAACATACAAATGCCCCGTCCTTGGTGGGAGGACGGGGCAAGGGGCGAGCCCCGGCATCATCGCCGCAAAAACACACGGCTGCCGGGCTCTCGCGGGGGGCTCTATCAGAAGCGGAAGGACACACGGGCACCAAGCGTGGTGGCCGAGAGATCTTCACCTGAGTCATCAAAGTTGTCGAACTGGTTCTGCAGCAGTTCGGCGCCCAGGTTGATCGAGTCGGTCATTTTGTAGTCAACGCCGATACCGTAGACATAGCCGTTGTCGGAATAGGAGTCGCCGGCAACATCGAGGTTGGCATGCGCACCACCCAGAACACCGTAGATCATGGTGGACCCCATGTCATAGCCGGCACGCAGTTTCAGGCGGGTCATGTCGTCGAGGGAGCCAGCGTCGTTTTCCATTTCGGAACCGAGGTATTCGAGTTCACCACCCAGAACGAAGTTGCCGAAGTCATAGTCGTAGCCGCCGAAGAGACCATAGACCATGTCGTCTGCGTCATCGGCCATATCGCTGCCCCAGCCATAGCCGAGCGTCGCACCGGCGTAGCCGCCGGTCCAGTCGGAACCGGTCTCAACGACGGGAGCCGGCGTATAGACTGTCGGTTCCGGGGTCGGTTCTGCCATCGAGCCTGCGAAAGCGGGAGCTGCCAGCGCGAAGCCGACCAGAGCAACGGTGGAGGTTGCAATACGTTTCATTTGTTTTCTCCTTTACTGCCTCATCAGAGGTGATGTCTTCATCGACATCTCAATGAGGTAATTGGAGTTTTTGTTCCAAAAAAACAGGGGGGTATCATTCACGGGAGCGTGAGGATTTCGTGAGGCGTCACAAATGGGTCAAAAGACGCCGACACCCCCAGAGGTTCAGGCAGAAACCAGCCGATCACGTCTTGCGGGTAAAAAAATTCCGCCTTACCCAGCGGAATTTTTCTCTTCCAATGTCAGCCATTCTTCTTCGGCGGCCATGAGTGTGCTCTGGCGCTCCGTCAACATCTCGGTCGCCTTGTTGAACTTCACCGGATCACGCGTGAACAGCTCAGGATCGGCCAGAAGCTCGGACAGCTTGCCAATCTCAGCCTCCAGTCGCTCGATTTCTCCGGGCAAAGCCTCCAGCCGGTGCTTTTCGGTGAAGGACAGACCGGATTTAGACTTTTCTGTAGCCTTCGGTAGCGTTTTGGCCGCAGACGCCGCAGATTTATCGCTGCCCTTGTCCTGGGTTTTTCCAGCAGATGCGCCCTTTCCGGCCCCACTTCCGCCAGCCGTGCCACGTTGCGCCAGATAGTCGGACCATCCGCCGGCATAAACCGTGGCCTCGCCATAGCCTTCCATCGCGACAGTCTGCGTTGCCACCCGGTCGATGAAATCGCGGTCGTGCGACACCAGTAGAACCGTGCCTTCGAAATCCGTCAGCAATTCCTGCAGCAGGTCCAGTGTCTCGATATCCAGATCGTTGGTCGGTTCGTCGAGCACCAGAACATTGGACGGCTTCGCCATGATCTTGGCCAGCAGCAGCCGGGCTTTTTCCCCACCCGACAGCGACGCCACGGGGGCGCGTGCCTGCGCATCTGTGAACAGGAATTCCTTGAGATAGCCGACGACATGTTTCGGCGTGCCGCGCACCATGACCTGATCCGCCTTGCCCGACACCCGCATGTCCTTTTCCGAGGTCAATGCCTCCCAAAGGCTCATGCCCTCGGGCAGATTGGACCGGGTCTGATCAAACACCGCCATGTCCAGTTTCGTGCCAAGTCGGACACTGCCTGCATCCGGCTCCAGTTCCCCCGTCAACATTTTCAGCAAGGTGGTCTTGCCAGCGCCATTCGGCCCGACAAAAGCGATGCGATCGCCCCGTGCCACCTTAATCGAAAAATCGCGCACGATGGTCTTGTCCCCAAACCGCTTGGCGATGTGTTCCGCCTCAACCACGCGCTTGCCGGATTTCTCCGCCACATCCAGCTCCATGGCCGCCACGCCCTGGCGGCGGATCTGGCTGGCACGTTCGGCACGCAAGTCCTGCAGCGCGCGCACGCGGCCCATATTGCGTTTGCGCCGCGCCGAAATCCCTTCGACCGCCCAGCGGGCCTCTGCCTTGATCTTGCGATCCAGCTTGTGGCGCTGCATGTCCTCATCTTCCCAGACCTTGTCGCGCCAGACTTCGAAGGCCTCAAAGCCCTCTTCCTGACGGCGCACCTCGCCGCGGTCGATCCACAGGGTCGCGCGGGTCAGGTGGTTCAAAAAGGCCCGGTCGTGGGAAATCAGCACATAGGCGGTCTTGGTGCTGCGCAATTCTTCCTCAAGCCAGGCAATGGCCTGAATGTCGAGGTGGTTGGTCGGTTCGTCCAGAAGCATCAGCCCCGGCGCCTCGGCCAGAAGTTTGGCCAGAGCCGCACGACGACATTCCCCGCCAGAGGCCGTCTCGACGGGGGTCTGCGGATCGAACTTCAGCCCTTCGGCAACCATATCGACCTTATAGGTTTCACTGGCGTCCAGCGCAGAAGCCGCGAAATCGCCCAATGTGGCAAAGCCGGAGAGATCCGGGTCCTGTTCCATATAGCCGACGGTCACCCCCGGCCCCAGAACGCGGGATCCGTGGTCGGCTTCGACCAGACCGGCCATGACCTTCATCAGGGTCGATTTGCCCGAGCCGTTGCGCCCGACAAGAGCGACGCGGTCGCCCTCCTGCACAACAAGGTTCAATCCGGAAAAGACCGGATCGCCACCAAAGGTGAGAGAGATATCGGAGAGCTGTAATACGGGTGCGCGTGCCATGCCTGAGCGCTACAGCGGCGCCGGGAGGAGGTCAAGCGACAGATCACAGCACACCTGCCCCGAAGCTACCAGCGAGATGCGCACAGACAGGCTGCGGTTCTGCCGCTCAGGACATCGTGCCCGCGTCGGCTTGCAGCTCTAGCGCCCGCGCCCGCGGAATGCCCCAGAAAGCCTCAAGATGGTGCAGCAGAACGTCTTCGTCCTCATGTTTGACCCCATCGGCGTAGACAACCTGCCAGAGCGCCCGCACGGTGGCTTCCCGGTCTTCCATACCGATGGCATCGCGCAATATCTGCGCCATCTCGTCGGTGTCGGGCATTTCGGCCTCAAGCTTCTGACAAGACGCACGCATTTTGGACGCCTCCACCATCGACAGATCGAAGCGCTGGGACAAAATCCTGTCGATCACCTGAAATTCTTCGAACCGGATCACATGGTCAGCCTTTGCAACCCGCACCAGAAGCGCACCCAACGCGTGCTGCGCGTCGGCTTCGGGCAAAGGTGTGTGATAGGGTTCCGGTTTGCGAAACAACGCTCTCAGTGAGTCAAACATGGCATGTCCCAACATGTCTTCGCCCGGGGTCAATGCCCAAGGTCAATGATCGTGACGACAGCTTAGGAGGCCTGCCCCGGAGTTTCTATCCCTTTCCGATCCCTACGCCCCGTTCCCCAGCATATCGCGACCATCAAGCCACAGGACCAAGGCACTGCACGGATCACATTCCAATCACCATATGTGATTGCCTGCGTCACAAGGCGTCGTTGGACAGGCCCCACGGCAGATCCTAAGCACTTATTCATGTTCGATTATTCCCTGCTCCACTGGACCACATTCCTTTCGGCCGCCGTGCTTTTGAACCTTGCACCCGGACCGGATTTTGCCTTCATCCTCGGCCAGACCCTGCGTGGCGGGAAACGCGCGGGCTTTGCTGCCATGTTTGGCATCTGGGGCGGTGCCATGGTCCATGTGGGCATGGCCGCCGCCGGGCTTTCGGCCGTGCTGATGACCTCGGCCACGGCCTTTGCCGTCTTGAAATGGGTTGGCGTGGCCTATCTTGTCTGGCTCGGCGTCGCGGCTCTACGTTCTGACGGGCGCGCCTTTCTCACAGAGGCGGACACAGAAGACGCCCCCGCGCGCCAAAGCCATTGGGCGATTTTTCGTCAGGGTGTCTTCACCGACATTCTGAACCCGAAAGTGGCCCTGTTCTTTCTCGCGTTCTTGCCGCAATTCGTGGTCGAAGGGGCCGGATCTGTCCCCGCGCACATCTTTTTGCACGGCACGCTGATCATCGTCACCGCCGCGCTGGTCGAACCGCCACTGATTCTGATGGGCGACCGGCTGGGAACGGCGCTGCGCCGCTCCCGAACCCTGGGCAAATGGATGGAACGCTCCCTTGGGGCCATTTTCATCGGGCTTGGCCTCAGGCTGGCGCTGGAGAAGCGCTGATCACCCCGCCACGGCGCGCAGCAATTTCTTGCGCGCGGGCGGAATTGCCTTGATCTCAACGCCCGTAAACACATGCATGGTGTTGAGATCGCGATCCACGACCGCATGATCCGATACCCATCCGCCCATCATCAGATAGGTCTTCAGCAGCGGCGGCATCTTCAGCATGGCGCGTTTGGCATCGGGTTTGCGCCGCAGCCGGGCCGCAAATTTGAAGACACTCGGCGCTTTCACCTTGGGCAAAAAGCGTTTCGGACCAAGATGACGGTGCTTGAGCATGGCCAGCGCATCGGCATGCTCTTTCCATTCCGTGCCATGAAAGGAAGAGCAGCCAAACAGCAATTCCACATCGCGCTCATCGACATAGCGTGTCATCGCACCCCAGGCAACGCGCAGAATATCGGGATCCCGAAGCTCGGGATGAATGCAGAACCGCCCCATTTCCAGCATGCGACCAGAAAACGCCTGCAACCCGTCCAGATCGTAAAACTGCGCCGAATAGCTGCGCGAAATCTCCGCCCCGCCCTCAAGATCGAGAAAACGGAAAGTGCAGACCAGCTCCCCCGTCTTGCGATCCTCGATCAGGATGTGGCGGCAGAGCGCATCGAAATGATCCGCCTCAAGCCCGTCGCCCCGTGCAGCTGCACCGGTGCCGGCGACAAAGGCGAGATAACGCAGACGTTGCGCCGCTTCGAGATCGGCGGGGGTTTCAGCAAATCGTACGGTGTAACGGCCCTTGAGCAGGTTAAACATGGAACTGATCCTCTTGCATGACCCGATAAGAGATGGGTTCACTCTTTCTTGCCTGCAAGTCATGACGTTTTTTTGAAGGCTTGTCTCGCCCCTTAATCCGCCTATCTTCAGCGGAGAAATAGGGAAAGGAGCGCCGACATGCCTAAAACTGATAAATCCGACACCGAATGGCGCGAGATTCTGGATCCAGAAACCTTCCGCGTCACCCGCCAACAGGGCACCGAACGAGCCTTTTCTCATCCCGGGTTTCCCAAGGTCCCGGGTATTTTCAAATGCGCTTGCTGCGGAGCCGAGCTATTCACCCAGGAAGAAAAATACGAATCCGGCTGCGGCTGGCCCGCCTTTTACGCGCCCAAGGCGGATGCTCCCGTGGGCGAAAGCCATGACACCTCCTTTGGGATGGTGCGCACCGAGGTGCATTGCGACGATTGCGGCGCGCATCTGGGGCACGTCTTTCCCGATGGCCCGGCCCCGACCGGGCTGCGCTATTGCATCAACGGCGTCTCGATCCACTTTGACCCCAATGAAAATGCGGAAACGCTCTGATCTGCACACGCTGGCGCAACCACCGGCAAGAGGACAGACCAAATAAAAAAGCCGCCCCTCCGGGCGGCTTTTCACATCTCTCACAGGTAGATGCGCCGATTCACTGCAACAGTTGTTCAGCAGAGATATTGCCGAGGTTGCCAAAGAGCTGCTGAATAAAGGTGATCCCCTGAACATTCGACGTGGTTACACGCCGCGACAGGGCGACCACGCGGCCCTGTTCCAGACCGAAGCGTTCAATGTTCGACACCGTACCACGCGAATCAAAAGAAATCGCGACCACCTGGCGATCGACCTCTTTCGGTTCAAATGCGCCCAGATGGCGGAACTGCGACCGGACATAATACCAGCCGGAACTTTCCAGCAGGCCTTCAGTGCCCGGCACGCCGATCACATCGGCCACGGTTTCCTTGGTGTCGACACCAACGATCACCTGCGCCAGATCTTCGTCATTTGGGACGTAGCCATGGTTGCGATATTGCGCAACGCACGCGGACAACAAAACGGCCAACGTCAGCCCCATCAGGAGTTTCGCTGTGCGGTGTGCCCCTTGCGGGAAAATGCGTGTGGACATGTGCCCCCTCTTGCCTTGTGCTCTCGCGCCTCGTATCCGGCTTATAGAAACAGTGCCCGACGATCAAGGAGACATCCACAATGGGACATGACGGCCTGACAAATTGGGGGGTGGATCTGCGCCTGCGTGATTTGTCCCCAGCCACGGCGCATCCGTTCCGCCTTATCCCGACCTCAGAGGACCTGGAGGAAATGGCCAGCGCGCTTGGCCTGTCCGCCCTACGCAAGATGAGCTTTGAAGGCAAGCTGATCCCCGAAGGCAAGCGGGACTGGCGTCTTGAGGGCGTTTTGGGCGCTACGGTGGTGCAGCCCTGTGTTGCGACACTTGCGCCGGTGACCACGCGTCTCGATGTGGCTGTGAACCGCAGCTATGTCGCCGATCTGATCGAAGACACCGATGCAGACCCCACACAGGAGGTCGAAATGCCCGAGGACGACAGCGTTGAACCGTTGCCCCCGACCCTGTCTCTGTCCTCTGTCGCCGAAGAGGCGCTTGCCCTCGCCGCACCGGATTATCCGCGCGCGGAAGGGGCCGAACTGGGCGTGACGCAATTCACCGAACCCGGAAGGGCCGCGATGACGGATGAGGATACAAAACCCTTCGCAAGTCTCAAAGCCCTGCGCGACAAGCTGGAAAAGGGCGACGACTGAGCCGTAGCGGACCCGGCAACCCCGTGTCTGCAAATGGGTCCATCAGCTGAAAACAAAGGGTTTTCCCTGAGCGGTGAAGGACGCAAAACCCTCTGCAACAAAAGGGTTGCAAGAATCCGAATTCCGAGTATGTTCCCGCCCTCGCTTCCATAAACGGTTTTGCGTGTGGCAGATGGCCCGATCCGGTGAATTCGATTCTCTGGCACAAAGGGCGAATTTCCACGCAACAGCGTGGTTTACACTTCGCCCGCGAAGCCCTATGAAGCGCCGAGAATGCACCTGGATCACCATCCGGGATCCAAATATGGGGCCGTGGCCCCGCCCACCAGGGGTCCTGTCGCACCGCGACAGATCAGTGCCCCATTGATACCGAGGTTGTGACATGGCTGTCCCTCAGAATAAAATCACCCGCTCCAAGCGGAACATGCGCCGCGCCCACGACGCTCTGGTCGCTGGCAACCCGGCTGAATGCCCGAACTGCGGCGAACTCAAGCGCCCCCACCACGTTTGTGGCGCCTGCGGCCACTACGATGATCGTGAAATCGTCGCTCAGGCTGACGAAATCGATCTCGACGAAGACGCGGCATAAGTCGCTTGGTTGACTGATTGGTGCTGCGATGAGCCAGAGCGCGCCCGCTTCCCCTGATGATCTCGCCCCGGCACAACCGGGACAAGAGACCTCAGGCAAAGGGCGGCTCGGGGTTCAGGGCAGCGTCAACGTCACCCTGTCGGTTGACGCAATGGGCGGAGACCGTGGACCGGCGACTGTTGTCGCCGGTATTGCACGTTCTGCGGCCAAGAATGCCAATCTGTCCTTTATCGTGCACGGGCCTGCCGCGCAGCTTGAAAAGCTGGTGCGCAAACGCAAGGTCCTGAAAGACCGGGTCGAAATCCGCGACGTCCCCGGCGTCGTGACCATGGACGAAAAGCCCAGTCAGGCGATGCGGCGCTCAGACACGTCGATGCGCTCGGCAATCGATGCCGTGAAAAACGGCGAAGCGCAGGCCTGTGTGTCCTGCGGAAACACCGGCGCACTTATGGCGACCTCCATGATCCGCCTGCGCAAGCTCGACGGTATCAACCGCCCTGCAATTGCCTGCCTCTGGCCCTCGCGCAATCCGCAGGGGTTCAACGTCATGCTGGATGTCGGGGCCGATATCCGCGCCGATGAAGGCGACCTGCTGCAATATGCCATGATGGGCGCCTCCTATGCGCGAAACGGTCTGGGGCTTGAGGTGCCGCGCATTGGCTTGCTCAACGTCGGCACCGAAGAACACAAGGGCCGCGCCGAGCTGAAAGCTGCCAATGAGCTGATCGCAAACGCCGCCGACATCGGAGGCTACCGTTTTGAGGGCTTCGTGGAAGGCGGCGACATCCCCGGCGACCGGGTCGATGTGATCGTCACCGACGGGTTCACCGGCAATGTGGCGCTGAAAACAGGCGAAGGCACGGCCAAACTGGTCGGGGATTTCCTCAAGGAAGCCTTCAAGGCCACGCCGCTGTCGCGCATTGCCGCCCTGCTCGCGCTGACCTCTCTGAAGCGTCTGCAAAAGCGAATCGATCCACGTCGCGTGAATGGCGGCGTCTTTCTCGGACTGAAAGGCACCGTGGTGAAATCCCATGGCTCCGCCGACGCCACCGGTGTCTCTGCGGCCATCAAACTCGCCTATGAACTGTCTGCCACACGCTTCTCCGAGAGATTGGCCGCACGGGTTGCATCTGCCGTGGCGTCAGCGCAAAATGACGGAACGTCATAAATAACATAAGGCAGCGCCAACCATGACAATCCGGGCAGTTATCGCGGGTGTCGGTCATTATCTTCCGGAACGTGTGGTCCCCAATTCCGAGTTCGAAAAGACCCTCGACACCTCCGACGAATGGATCCGCACCCGTTCCGGCATTGAACGCCGCCATTTCGCTGCGGACGGCGAAACCACCTCGATGATGGGCGCAGCAGCCGCGCGTAACGCGCTTTCTGATGCCGGGATCCGCCCGGACGAGATCGACGCGGTGATTGTCGCCACCTCGACACCGGACCTGACCTTCCCCTCTGTCGCAACAATGATTCAGAGTGACCTAGGCATGACCTGTGGCTTTGCTTTCGATGTGCAGGCTGTCTGCGCCGGCTTCATCTATGCGCTGTCCAACGCCAACGCCCAGATCATTTCCGGTCAGGCGAAACGCGTGCTGGTGATCGGCGCAGAAACCTTTTCCCGGATCATGGACTGGAATGACCGCTCGACCTGCGTGCTGTTTGGAGATGGCGCCGGGGCGATCGTCCTTGAAGCTCATGAAGGCAGCGGCACACCCGAAGATCGCGGCATTCTCGCCATCGACCTGAACTCCGACGGGCAATATCGCGACATGCTCTATGTCGACGGCGGCGTGGCCACCACAGGCACCTCGGGAAAGCTGCGCATGCAGGGCAATGCCCTGTTCCGTCAGGCGGTTCAGAAACTCGCCGCCACCGCCGAAACGGCGCTGGAACGGGCGCAGGTTTCGCCAGAGGACGTGGATTGGATCATTCCGCATCAGGCCAATATCCGGATCATCGAAGGCACCGCCAAAAAGCTCGGCCTACCCATGGAGCGGGTGGTGGTGACGGTACAGGACCATGGCAACACGTCAGCGGCATCGATTCCGCTGGCCATGTCGGTCGGTCGGGAACGCGGTCAGATCAAGACCGGCGATCTTTGCGTTGCCGAAGCCATCGGCGGCGGACTGGCCTGGGGTGCGGTTGTGTTACGCTGGTAGACGCCTGCAACCGTTTGCCGCCAGTTTCGTTTCACAGCCGGTACTGGCGATTTCCCCGCCTGAAAGGTCACGGCCAAGTCATTGATATTGACGCACGCTTGTCAAACTGCCACTCTCCTACTCACGTTAGAAAACGGGGGAGCCAATGAACAAAACACTGACACGAATGGACCTAAGCGAAGCTGTATTTCGTGAAGTCGGACTGAGCCGCAATGAATCTGCTGCCTTGGTCGAGAGCGTTCTGTCGCATATTTCGGATGCGCTGATTGACGGGGACACCGTTAAGATTTCCTCTTTCGGGACCTTTTCGGTACGTGCGAAATCCGCCCGTGTTGGCCGCAACCCGAAAACCGGCGACGAAGCCCCCATTCCGGCCCGTCGCGTTCTGACGTTCCGTCCCTCGCATCTGATGAAAGATCGGGTTGCGGCAGGAAACAAACAATAAAGGCCTGAATTTTAATGGTTAAATCACCGGACGCTTTTCGCACGATCAGCGAAGTCTCCGAATGGCTCGACACGCCTGCGCATGTTCTGCGGTTCTGGGAAAGCCGTTTTACCCAGGTGAAACCCGTCAAGCGCGCCGGTGGCCGCCGCTATTACCGCCCCAGCGACATGGCACTTTTGGGCGGTATCAAGAAATTGCTGCACGAAGATGGCATGACCATACGTGGGGTACAGAAACTGTTGCGCGAACATGGCGTGAAATATGTCGCCGCCATGTCGCAACCTGTCGAAGGTGCCGAGGCAGAATCCCCGACCCAAGACGCCGCCCCCGCGCCGGTCGCGCCGCCCGCGCCCATGGCCGAAAACGTGCCGCATGACACATTCGATTCGCCTGCTCCCGCAGTGACAGAGGAAAACATCGTGCCCTTTGCCCGCCCGGAGCGCACCGAGAAAAAATCCGCGCCAACCGCCGCCGCGGAGGTAGGGACCGCAGCAGACGGCGCGCTTCCCGGCCAGTCCTCGCTGTTCGATTTCGGTTTTGACGACAGCACCCGAGCGGAAATGCCGCCCTCTGAGCTGCCCGCAGCAGAAACGCTGTCTGATGAGCCGACAGCGGACGTGCCCGTTTCAATCACGAGCGACGAGGCCGCGCCAGACATGTCCTCACAGGCTACAGAGGAAAGCCCCGCACTTGCCGAGGCACGGCCTGTCTCCCCCGAGGACCTGTCCCAAGAAGGTGTGAACGGACAGGAAGACCAGACAGCGGCGCATCGCGATGCTGACGGCCCTGCACAGGACACGCCACCGGCCTCCACTGGCGAAGCTGTCACGCCGCATCATCTGAGCGCCCTGCCGCGCCCGGAAATCACCCGTTTTCTGGCCCGTGCAGAGGCGCTGCTCGACCGGCTTGCCTCCTGAGACGAGAGGCAGAACGATCTTCGGCGGCAAGATCTGAAATTTTCACCAAATTCCGCTTGCCCCTGCCGGTAAAATCCTTATGTAAGGCTCCACGTCGGGCTATAGCGCAGTCTGGTAGCGCGTCCGTCTGGGGGACGGAAGGTCGCAGGTTCAAGTCCTGCTAGCCCGACCAAAGATCCTCAAAACCGCTCGTAAGCCTCTAGGTTTGCGGGCGGTTTTGCGTTAAGCCGATATGCAACAGATTTTTGAAGATGGGGCGGAGAACCACATGGGCGTTTTGGCCGATCACGCAATTCGGGACATGCTCAGCCGCGGTGAGATCACCGCCAGCCCGGCGGTCATCGACGAACAGATTCAACCCGCTTCTCTGGATCTGAGACTGGGCACGCGCGCCTGGCGTGTCCGGGCCTCATTTCTGGCCGGCGAAGGCCGCAAGGTGGCGGGGCGGCTGAACGAATTTGAAATGCATCAGATCGATCTCAGCCAAGGTGCGGTTCTGGAAAAAGGCTGCGTCTATGTCGTGCCGTTGATGGAGCACCTTTCTCTGCCCGCAGACATTCAGGCCGTGGCCAATGCCAAAAGCTCGACCGGGCGGCTGGATCTTCTGACCCGGCTGATCACCGATGAAGGCGTGGAATTTGACCGGATCGCGCCGGGCTACACCGGGCCGCTCTATGCGGAGATCTGCCCACGGTCGTTTTCGGTGCTGGTGCGTCCGGGCATGCGACTCAATCAGATCCGCTTTCGTGCAGGTCAGGCGGTGCTGAGCGACGCTCAGCTGCGCGCCCTGCATGCGGAAAGCCCGCTGGTGGACGGCACAGCGGTGATCGATCAGGGGCTGGGGTTCTCGGTGGACCTGAAACCGGCCAAGGGCGATTTGGTCGGCTATCGCGCCAAGCCGCATACCGGCGTCATCGATCTGGACCAGATCGGAGTTTATGATCCGGCGGAATACTGGGAACCGATCCATGCCAAGGACGGGCGCATCATTCTGGATCCCGGTGCTTTCTATATTCTGGTGAGCCGCGAAGCCGTGCATATCCCGCCCGATTACGCCGCCGAAATGGCCCCCTATCTGGCCATGGTCGGGGAATTCCGCGTACATTACGCAGGTTTTTTCGATCCCGGCTTTGGCCATGCCAATGCGGGCGGCGCCGGTTCCCGGGGCGTTTTGGAGGTGCGCTGTCACGAAGCACCCTTTGTCCTGGAACACGGGCAAATCGTCGGGCGGCTAGTCTATGAACATATGGAAAACCGCCCCGCGCGACTCTATGGCGCCGATCTTGCGTCAAATTATCAGGGACAAGGGCTGAAGCTGTCGAAACACTTTCGTCCCGTGGGGTGATCATCCGCTTCTTTTGCCACTCTCATCGCGAACGATAGAACGCGCGTCCCCCTCGGACAGTTCCGCGCTGTCTTCAAACTGGATGACGCAATTGCGCCCCCCACGTTTGGCAAGATAGAGCGCCGTGTCCGCCTGCTGGATGGACTGTTCCAATGTCGTTCCACCCCGCCAGCCAATGTGCATTGCCACACCGGCGGAGACGGTCACGGGCTCTTTACCGCCCTCCCGCATCCAATGTACCTCTTCTGAGATAGAAATGCGGATCCGTTCGGCCAGTTGCAGACAGCCATCGGTGCTGGTGCCGGGCATCAGGATCAGGAACTCCTCTCCGCCCCAGCGCGCCACCAAATCTGAAGGCCGCAGTTTCGCCCGCATCACATCCCCGACCTTGCGCAACACCTGATCTCCGATATCGTGACCGACCGCATCATTGATGCGCTTGAACCAATCGATGTCGATCACGATGACACCGACAGTCATGTCGCGATATTTGCCACCCGCGGCCGCCCCCTGCCCGCGTAACCCGGTCACATAGTCGCGCACGGCAAAGCGGTTCAGAAGCCCCGTCAGAGGGTCGGTCTGCGCCTGCTCCGACATCTCGCGCGCCAGCCGCCTGCGCTCGCGTTCGATCCGCTCAAAGGTCGGCCCCGATACAAGCAGCGTCAGGCTGAAAATCCACATAGCAGATCCCAGGACCACTTCAAGAAGTTCGCTTCTGCCGCTAAGCTTGACCATGGCCCCGATGCACCAGATCCCGATCATAGCGGCAATGCATTGAAGCCGCGCCATCCGCCCCCAGGACGATCCGGTCAGCAGTGGGCGCAACAATGGCGTGCGGGCAAAACCGCAGAGCGATGCGATCCCACAGAGTGTCAAAAGCACAAGGCTGACTGGCGACATTGCGCCATAAATATTTGAACTGCCGAAAGAGTACCCCAGTATCGCAAAGCTGATCGGAACCATGGCCGTCGCAGAGATCGACATACCAAGCACTGCCGAATGGGCACGTACCAGAGCCCCAAGGCTGAACATCGCAAGGCTCAGCGCCGTATTCGTGCCGGTTTCGACCCCGGGGCGATCATACCCGCCAAAGAGCCAGGACACAGCGTCGGAAATAAGCGGACGCTGCGCAAAGGATAACTCGGCGAAACGCGCCATGGACAGGAAAAAGACCACACACATCAGGGCCCGCCGCCAGGGCACATTCATCCGAAACCAGGCCGCGCCGTTTAGCGACAGACCACAGAGCAAGATCATCAACAGCGACAGTGGGTGCGGACCATTCCCGGCGCCGTAGAAAAGCGTCAGGCCCCGGTCGTAGCCAAAGATTTCAAGGGCAGAGGCCACTCCGGCCAGCACAACGACCATCCAGGCCACATAGGGCTGAAGGCGCAGGGCAAACACCGCAGGGGCAAAATTCACGGCTGCGCCCGACCGCACATGGAAATAGCTGCGCATCCAACGTGCCAGAAAGGAAAGGTCCTGATTGGTCGGGACCCGGGGCGCGCGCACGACAGACAGGCTTTCAACGCTCTTTTTCGAAGAACTTACGGGGGCCATGGTCAACCTCATCGCAGCGGCGCGAACGACGTTGCTCGCACAGCCTGAGTTTTGCCATGAGGAAATTAATATTTATCTAAATTTCGGCGCGACTGCCCCGGGCTTGTTCTCTCAACGGATCAGCTTTCATCCTCAAACAGATCGTCCTGTTCGTCGTCCATGTCGGCCTCGGGGTCTTCAAGACCAGGCATCGGACGGCTTTCCAGAAGGCCTGCGGCACGCAATTCCTTGACCCCGGGTAGATCGCGGGCGCTTTCCAATCCGAAATGATCCAGAAACTGGGGCGTGACCACATAGGTGACCGGGCGCCCCGGTGACATGCGACGCCGCCCAAAGCGGATCCATTCCATTTCCATCAGCTGATCCAGCGTCCCCTTGGACACGGACACCCCACGGATTTCTTCGATCTCTGCGCGGGTGCAGGGCTGGTGATAGGAAATGATCGCCAGAGTTTCGATGGCAGCCCGCGACAGTTTACGTGTCTCGACGGTTTCCTTCTGCATCAGAAAGCCCAGATCGGGGGCGGTGCGCATCGCCCAAGCCTCGCCCACGCGTACCACACGCACGCCGCGCCCCTCATAGCGTTTTTGCAGCAACTCGACCGCGGTTTTCGGATCGCAGCCATGGGGCATGCGACCGCTCAGATCCGCAAGGCTCACCGGATCGGCGGAAGCAAACAGGACCGCTTCGACCATACGTTCCTGTTCGGCCAGAGGCGGCGCTTCAAACAGGGATTGTTCTTCGGGTTGCTCTGCGCTCAGTTCATCGCTCATGCGCGTGTCCTCGACTTGATCTGGATCGGGGCGAAAGTTTCGCCCTGCCGGATTTCAATCTGCCCCTGTTTGGCGAGTTCCAGAGAGGCCGCAAAGGTCGCCGCCGTGGCCGAACGCCGCTTTTTCGGATCCAACTCCCAACCCTCGGGCAGATATGAGGTCAGATCGGCCCATTCAAACGCATAGGGGATCAGCGAGCGCAGACGGTCCAACGCCTGCTCCATCGACAGTATCGACTCGCGATCCATGACAAAGGGACGAAATTCGTCCTTGGTGCGCACCCGCGCATAGCCCTGCATCAGATCCAGAAGCGTCGCCGTATAGGTGACCTTGCGCATGCGCTGGACCTCTTCGGGGATGCCGCGCACGAAGAAATCACGCCCCTTCTGGTCCCGCGCCATCAGTTTAGCCGCCGCTTCACGCATCGCCTCAAGCCGCTGCAACTGAAATGCCAGATGCGCGGCGAGCTCTTCGCCGGACGGCCCCTCATCGGTCGGGTCCGGGGGCAACAAAAGCCGGGATTTCAAAAAGGCCAGCCAGGCCGCCATCACCAGATAATCGGCGGCAAGTTCGATACGCAGATCTTTCGCCTTGTCGACAAAGACCAGATACTGCTGCGCCAGATTGAGCACAGAGATCTTCATCAGATCGACCTTCTGCGTGCGCGCCAGTTGCAGCAGCAGATCGAGCGGCCCTTCATAGCCGTCGACATCGATGATCAGCGCCTCGGCGGCAAGCCGCTCTTCGACGCTCAGAAGATCGTTGATTTCGAATTGGTCCTGTTCGGCCATTCTGCCCCTACGCACTCAAGAGGCTTTGAAGTTCCGACGCAAGCGCCGCTATGTCAATGGGGTGATGCGCCGGGCGGGCGGCACTGGCGCGATCTGCGCGGCGCTGTGCCTCGGGGGTCATCGGACCGAGCGCGGCAACCTGTTCCATCTCGGCAAAACTGCCATTGCAATGCAACAGCAGATCGCAGCCTGCCGCAAGCGCACGTGCGCCCCGGGTCGCCATGTCGCCCTCCAGCGCTTCCATCGACAGATCATCGGTCATCAAGAGTCCGTCGAAACCGATCTCTTCGCGGATCACCCGAATGGCCGCGGGGCTCTGCGTGGCGGGATGATCGGGGTCAATCGCTTCCATAACCATATGCGCGGACATTCCCATGGACATGTCATTGAGTGCCCGAAACGGGGCAAAGTCGCGCGCCAGCTCGGCACGCGAGGCCGTGACCCGCGGCAGGTGCTTGTGACTGTCTGCGGTGCCACGGCCATGGCCCGGCAGATGTTTCATCACCCCGGCGACGCCGCCCTCTGCCATGCCATCGACCAACGCGCGCCCCATCTGTGCAACCCTGTCCGGATCTTCCGAAAAGCAGCGATTGCGCAGAAACGGGTGGGTCTGCGGCGTGGCCACGTCCAGCCCGGGCGCGCAATTGACGTCGATCCCCACGCTGTGCAGATCCTCGGCCAGCAAACGGCCACGCAACCACATCGCGCGCAAAGGATCGGTTACGCGATCGCAGTGGTCCATCGGCGGCAAGAACTCACGCCAGTAAGGCGCACGCAGACGTTGCACGCGGCCGCCTTCCTGATCGATCAGAATCGGCGCATGCCAATCGACGCTATCGCGCAACTCCGCACAGAGTCGCGCCAATTGCGCAGGGGTGTCGATATTGCGCGCAAAGAGAATAAATCCCCAAGGCCGAGCCGCGGCGAAAAACGCGCGCTCCCGCGCCGTCAGCGCAAGCCCTTCACAGCCAAAGATATAGGCGCCCTGCCCCATAGGCTCAGGATCAGCGTTGAACAGTCGGCACACAAGCCGCGTTCATCGCGGTCAGAGCGGCGCAAAAACGGTTCGCGTCAGAGGCATCGGCAAAGCCATAGGCCCGCAGGCGATAGAAGACCTTGCCGCCGCTTTCGGCGCGTTCGATCACGCGCGACTTGCCTTCCATCAGCTCTTCGAACCGGTTCGACAAACGCCCCCATTCGCTGCGGGCCACATCCGCGCTTTGATAGGCGCCGAATTGCACCAGACGGCTGCCTGCAGGCACCTCGCCAGGTTCCATCTCGGTCACACCGCCCAGAGCTGCCAGAATATCCCCGGCCACGCCGTCAAGACTTGCGCTGTCGCTGACAGTCGCCCGCGACGCCAGCCTGATCGGACGCGCAATTGGAACAGGCGAACGAACAACCCCCGTGGCATCCACCGGCGCCGAAACCTCCTGAACGTCGTCAAGCTCCAGCGGATCGGCCTCGACCATCAGGGTTTCCATATCTTCGGCCACGGCTTCCGGGGCTTCAGGCGTCTCCAGAGCTGTCAGCATCGGTTCGGCTTCGGCAATCGGTTGATCTTCATCCGTCAGCCCCGTCGTGTCGGGTGCCAGGGCCAGACGATCAGCCGGCGGTGCGGCGGAGCCATCCGCCGTCACGCTGTTCACCGCGAGTCCCTGATGCATGGCCAACTGGCCGCCGGGATCTTCAGGCACGAGTCGGGCGGACCCCTCTATCGCACGGATCACCGGCACGCCGCTGACATCGCGCACCATCAGCTTGTACCCCCAGACGCCCATGCCGCAGATCAGCGCAAGCGACACAAGCGCCCCACTCCATTGCGCAGCCCCAAGACGCGGGCGGTGCGCACCGTCGTCCTGCCCGGCCATCTGTGTCTGCGAAGCGGCGTGATAGCCCGCGTCCTGATAGCCCGAATGGGGGGTGGCATAGCCGTCAGATGCCGCCTGCGACTGTGGCGCAAAATGCACATGTTCCGCATAGGGCTCTGCATACGGATCGGCGTGATTTTCGTGATATGACTGCGCACGAGGCGTCTGATACGGGGTCTCATGCGCGGCGTATTGGGCGGAATGCCCTGCCTGCGACCGTGTCATAGGGGGTGTCGAATGACCCGCATAGGGGTCGCTCCGGAAATCCTGCGCCATCTTAGCCTCATACCAATTCCCGCTTTATTTCTTGCGGGTTACTTACTGCTCTTGAGAGACCACGTGAGGATCTTTGCCCTCGTTATGCCTGTGTGGTCTCCCCCGGGTAACGACCTAGAGAATTGTTTTTTAACGCATCTCTTCGGCCGGGGTTACACCAAGAATACCAAGACCGGAGGAAATAACAACGGCCACGGCACGCGGCAGTGCAATTTTTGCCGCCGAGGCTTCCGGTGTGTCCTGAAGGAAACGCAAAGCCTCGTTCTCATTGCCCTTGTTCCACAGCGCGTGGAAGTCAGATGCCAGCTCATAGAGGTAGAACGCGATGCGGTGCGGTTCGTGCCCCTTTGCGGCAATCTCGACCTGACGCGGCCAATCGGCCAGCTTGCGCGCCACGGCGATTTCCGCAGGATCGTCGAACACCGGCGTGTCGCTGAGCGTGATGCCCTGCTCGGCCGCCTTACGCAGCACGGAGTGCACCCGCGCGTGGGCGTATTGCACATAGAACACTGGGTTGTCTTTCGATTGCTCCAGCACCTTGTCGAAATCGAAATCCAGCGGCGCGTCGTTCTTACGGGTCAGCATCACGAAGCGGGTCACATCCGCACCGACCTGATCCACCACATCGCGCAGGGTGACAAAGGTCCCCGCCCGTTTGGACATTTTGAAAGGCTCGCCATTCTTGAACAGCTTCACCAGCTGGATCAGCTTGATGTCACAGCCAACCTTGCCATCCGACAGGGCCGACACCGCAGCTTTCATCCGTTTGACATAGCCACCGTGATCGGCGCCAAACACATCGATCACCGTGTCATAACCGCGTTTCACCTTATCGTAGTGATAGGCGATGTCGGGGGCGAAATAGGTCCAGGAGCCATCGGATTTCTTCACCGGACGGTCGACGTCGTCGCCATGCTCGGTGGATTTGAACAGGGTCTGTTCGCGTGGCTCCCAGTCTTCGGGTGTCTTGCCTTTCGGCGGCTCCAGCACGCCTTCGTAGATCAGCCCCTTATCGTCCAGCTCCTTGAGCGCCGCCTCGATCAGCCCGGTGCCGTAGAGCGATTTCTCGGAAAAGAAATTGTCCATCTCGACGCCAAGCGCCTTCAGGTCTTCGCGGATCATTTCCATCATCGCATCGGTGGCGAATTCGCGCACGTCGGCCAGCCAGTATTCTTCGCCCTTGTCGAGCAGGCTGTCGCCGTATTTTTCCTTGAGCGCCTCGCCCACGGGCACCAGATAGTCGCCGGGATAGAGCCCTTCGGCAATTTCCGGGCTCAGGCCGTTGGCCTCGCGGTAGCGTTCAAAGACCGAACGCGCCAGAACATCGACCTGCGCGCCACCGTCGTTGATGTAATACTCGCGCGTCACATCATAGCCCGCGTAATCCAGAAGCGAGGCCAGCGCATCGCCAAAGACCGCGCCCCGCGTGTGGCCAACATGCATCGGCCCCGTCGGGTTCGCGGAAACATATTCGACATTGACCCGATGCCCGGCACCGAGCGTGGATTGCCCATAGGCATCGGAGGACAGCACCATTTCGACGAGGCTGGCCCAAACCGTTGGCTCCAGACGCAGGTTGATAAAACCCGGCCCGGCCATATCGACGGTATCGATCCGCAGGTCGGCAGCCAGCTTTTCCGCCAGCTTGTCGGCGATGTCGCGCGGCTTCATCTTGGCGGGCTTCGCCAGCACCATCGCCGCATTGGTCGCCATATCGCCATGCAGAGGGTCGCGCGGCGGCTCCACCGCGACATTGGCAAATTCAAGCCCCTCAGGCAGCACGCCCTCGGCGACCAGCGACTCAAGGCTGTCGATCACGAGGGTACGGATATCGGCGAACAGGTTCATAGCGTGTCTCTTTATGTCATGCAGGCATGTCGTTGCGGCGGGTTTACCACGGCAGACGCGCGCGTCAACGAGATTGACCCGCAGCCGCCTTTTCCGCCCGGTCCTTCTGCGCGTTCCCCTCCTCCGGCGGCACCAGCGCCACCAGACGCGTGCCCGCCGACATCCGCGCCCGGGCCGCACTCGCCCGCGCCTCGGACAAACGGCGTTTCAGCGCAGCGCGCGCGCTTTCCCGTTGATCTTCCGGCAGCTTTTCAATCGCCGCCTCAGCGCGTTTCGGGAACAGAATGTCGGTCTCTTCCACCAGCAGCCGCCGGAAGGTGCCATCGTCCTTAAGCCGACCCAAAAGATGCACCCCGGGCCGGTCGCCTTTCCAGGCCTCGAAATCATATTCCTCAGACAGCGTCGTCACCGACACGCGCCAGCCAGCGCGCATCAGATCATCGAGTTCGCCATAAGTTTTGCCTGCCCCGAACGGCCTCCCACCAAGCTGGGTGGGCAGCGCGTGGCGGGCATTTTCACCCTTCACCCGCGCCAGTTGCCAGACCTGATCGCGCCCGAATTCCGCCCCCAGATCGGTTGCGACGAGCGTGTTATAGGCGTCGTTTTCCGTCGCGGCGATCAGGGTTTCGAATGACAAAAGCTCCAGATTGTCCTCGGCCGCCTCTCCCAGAATATCCCCGTAGAAAATCGGCAGGCTTGCCGCGCGCGGACGCACAAGCCGCGCATGGTTCGGGTCGGCGACCAACACCGGCAGCTCTTCACGTTTGAGCGCCTCGGCCAGCGAGGTGGTGAACCGCGATCCGCCAACAATCAGAACCCCCGGCTTTCCGGTCGACGCCAGCCCCAGCGCCCGCGCCAACGGCGCAAGCGTGAACCCGTGCAACACCACGGTCGCCAGAACCAGCACAAAGGCCAGCGGCCCAAACACCGCCCCGTCCTCGACGCCCGCCGCTGCCAACCGTTGACCGAACAGCCCGGCCACGGCCACCAGCACCACCCCGCGCGGACCGGTGAGCGCAATCAGCGCCTTTTCCTGCCACGGCAGCCCGGTCCCGATGAGCGACACCAGAACGGTCAGCGGGCGCGCCACCAGAACGACCAATGCGACAAACAACCCCGCCCGCCAAGTCAAAGTGCCCAGCGAGGCAAAATCCATAGAAGAGGCCAGCAGAATGAACACGCCCGAAACCAGCAATACGGTTGCGTGCTCTTTGAACCGGCGCAGTTCCTCGAAAGACGGAAGATCGGCGTTGGCGATCACCAAGCCCATCACCGTCACCGCCAGAAGTCCGCTTTCGTGCAGATACATATTGGGCGCCGCAAAGGTCACCAAAAGCGCTGCAAACAGCACCGGAACCTTCATGTATTCAGGCACATAGGCGCGCCGGAACGTGTAGGAGATCGCCAGCCCCGCAGCCAGCCCGACGCCCGCGGCCAGCAAGGTCCCGAAGCCCAGCTGCATCAAGGCCGCCGGAAGCCCCTCAACCTCGCGCCCGACCAGAACGAATTCAAAGGCCAGAACCGCCGCCAAGGCTCCGACCGGGTCATTGACGATAGCTTCCCATTGCAACAGGCTCGCCGGGCGACGTTGCAACTTTGCCTGCCGCAACAGCGGCGCGATCACGGTGGGCCCGGTCACGACCATAATCCCCCCAAAGACCGCAGAAGCCTCCCAGCCCAGCCCCGCACCCCAATGCAGCGCAGAGGCCGATAGCAGCCAACCCAGAGGCGCGCCGATCACCACAAGACGAAACACGCCCTTTTTGGCATCGCCAAGCTTGTGCAGATCAAGCGTCAGCCCGCCCTCAAACAGGATCACCGCCACCGCAAGTGAAATCAGCGGCTGCACCAGCTCACCAATATCGCGCTGCGGGTCCAGCACCCCGCTGACGGGACCGATCAGCAGCCCCGCCGCCAGCATCAGCACGATCGCCGGAAGCTTCAGACGCCAGGCCAGCCATTGGGCTCCGACGCCGAGCGCCCCGATCAGGGCGAAGGCTTCCACAGCCCCCAGCCCTGCAACATATTCTGCGGCCATACTCTTTCCTCTAACAAGATCCTTCAGAAACCTGCACGCAGCATACAGGAAACCCCGCTCAGGTGCACAACCGTTCGTATTCCTGGATCGCGAACCGGTCGGTCATGCCAGCAACATAATCCAGAACGATGCGCGCAAGTTCCGTGTCATCCTTGGCCAGCTCGACCTCGTGACGCCATTCTTCCGGCAAGAGCCCCGGTTTTTGCATGAAGAGCGGAAACAGGGCCATCACCATTTCGGTCACGCGCTTACGCTCAACCACAACGCTAGGAGCGCGATACATCCGATTGAACAAAAAAGATTTAATTGCTTTCAGATTTTGAAAGAACGGCTTGGAGAAGCGGATGATGGTGCGATCCATATCCCGAATATCCTGAGCGGTTTCCGGCTTTGCGCTCTCCAGTCGATTGGTGGCAATGGCGATCACATCTTCGACCATATACCCAAAAACCCGGCGCAGCGCCTCATGGTCGCGACGGTTGCGCTCCAGCTCAGGATAGAGGCTGTCGACCTCCTCATAGGCCCGATCCGTCAGCGGCAATTCCATCAGGTCCTCTGCCGCAAACAACCCCGCACGCAGCCCATCATGCAGATCATGGTGATTATAAGCCACATCATCGGCAATGGCAGCAACCTGCGCTTCGGCGCTGGCAAAGGTGTGTAGCTCCAGATCGAACTGATCATTCACCTCTTTCAGAGCATAGGACAGAGGGGCGCCCTCAGGGTGCTTTTTCTTATCCGCATTGGGGCCGACCACCGGACCATTGTGTTTGGCAATGCCTTCCAGACTTTCCCATGTCAGGTTCAGCCCATCGAAATCGGCATAGTGTTTTTCCAGCTTGGTGACGATGCGCAACGCCTGCGCATTGTGATCGAATCCTCCATAGGGCTCCATCAAAAGCTCCAGCGCATCTTCGCCCGTGTGACCAAAGGGCGAATGCCCCAGATCATGGGCCAGCGCGATGGCCTCGGCCAGACCTTCGTTCAGTCCCAGCGCACCGGCAAGCGTCCGCGCAACCTGCGCGACCTCGATCGAATGGGTCAGCCGCGTGCGATAATAATCGCCTTCGTGCTCCACAAAGACCTGTGTCTTGTGCTTGAGGCGACGAAACGCCGAAGAATGGATGATCCGGTCCCGGTCCCGCTGAAACGGAGACCGAAAGGTCGAAAGTTTTTCCGGATAGAGACGTCCGCGCGTTTCCATCGGCTGGCTGGCATAGGGTTTCAACATCGGTGCCTGTCCCGCAGGTGGGCTGTGCGCCCCCTGTCCTTGTCGCATATGTTTTCCACAACTATATTGTGACCAGCACCCTACGACAAACAGATGACGCAGGGTTTTCGACGCAAAAGGCTGAAATTCAGCATAAAAATCACGCAAACCTGCCAAAGGCCCAGATATGTCCCTTACTCTTCCCCCCAAAGTGACCCCCCGCGCCTTCGCGCGTATCGCCGAAATCAACGCGGCCACGGGCGAAACAAAGGCCCTGCGCGTCGCCGTGGAAGGCGGAGGATGTTCCGGGTTTCAATATGACATCACGCTCGACGAGCCTGCCGAAGATGACATTGTTCTGGACAGCGCTGATAGCTGCGTGGTGATCGACCCCGTGTCCCTGCCGTTTCTGGAAAACGCCACGATTGATTTCACCGAGGAACTGATCGGCGCCCGCTTCGTCATCGACAACCCGAATGTATCCTCTGCATGCGGCTGTGGCACATCCTTCTCGATGTAAGCCCCGACCGACAGCTCTGATCCGAAAGGCTCTGACAGGACACTGTCAGGGCCTTTTTTGCGCCCTGCCGGTTCGACCGCGCGGACACGCGCCCTCAGCAACCCACAGACAACACAAGAGATAAAATATGTGCGAATTCGCACAATATAGTCATAAACTATGACAATCAGGCGGTTTCGACCCAACCTAAATTAAACACATAATTCATTATGCCTGCTAATTAATCTCTTAATAATGCTAATGATTATTATTTGACTGAAAATAGTTCCTCTTAATCGCACAGATTTATATTCTACACCCCACAAAATCGCACATCTCAATGTGCTTTCAGTCACACACGAAAACGTCACTTTTTGCTCCTTTTCTTGTGATAAATTAGGTACTTACAAAATCGTTACAAAGGAATACATGCGTAACACCGCAGTAAACGATGGACCAACACACCACGTTCACCTGCTTTCAACCCGCCCGAAACATCGGGCAACCGAACAGGAGATCACAATGTTCAACAAATTTGCACAAACACTTGCCGTCACCGCCGCTCTGGCTGTGTCTTCCACCGCTGCTTTCGCTGGCTCCAGCTACATCATGCCGGGTCAAGCCCAAAATCTCCGTGCTTCCGTGAAACTCGACCTTGTGCGTGCTGAACAAAACGGCACCGTGTCCGTGTTCAACAAAGCTGGAACGCTTCTGGGCCAAACCAACGTGAAAGCCGGCGCTTCCACCGACGTGCTTGTTCCCTTTTCCCACGCCAACGATCAAAGCGTTCTGGTGGTCTATACCGCCGATGGCTCCGACGCTCCGCTCGCTCAAGCCGTCGCAACCGTCGACTGATGAGACGCCAGACAGCGTTTGGGTGATGCTCTCACCCCTGACGGGCCGCGCATGACGCGGCCCGAAAAATATTCAGCCCTCCCCTCGCCAAAGCCTTGTCAAACGCAGCGCCCGCTGTTCAAAGCAGGCTATGGAACAGTTTGACACCGTGATCCTTGGCGCCGGCGCAGCCGGCCTGTTTTGCGCGAAATTCGCCGCCGCGCGTGGCGCCCGCGTTCTCATTGTCGATCACGCCAAGCGCCCTGCGGAGAAGGTTCGGATTTCCGGCGGCGGTCGCTGCAATTTCACCAACCTCTATGCCAGCGCTGACAATTATCTGTCCGCCAATCGGCATTTTGCCAAATCCGCGCTTGCGCGCTACACACAATGGGATTTCATCGACCTCCTCGCGCAGCATGGCATCACGTGGCATGAAAAGACGCTCGGCCAGCTGTTTTGCGACGGGAAATCCGCCGCCATCGTCCAGATGCTTCTGGATGAGGCATCCCAGGCCGAACTGCGCCTGAACACAACCGTCGATGACATTCGACACACAGGTTCCGGGTTTCAGCTCAACCTGTCGGGACGAGCGATCGAGACCCGCGCGTTGGTCGTGGCCACCGGCGGCAAATCCATCCCCAAGATGGGGGCAACCGGGCTGGGCTATCAGATCGCCGAACAATTCGGCGTCGCACTCACCGATATCCGCCCCGGCCTTGTACCTTTGACCTTTGCGCCGCATGAACTGGACTGGATCGCGCCTCTCGCCGGCACGGCGCTGGAGGCACGCATTCACGCCGCGGGGGCGCAATTCGATGAAGCGCTGCTGTTCACGCATCGCGGCCTCTCCGGTCCGGCGATTCTTCAGATTTCGAGCTACTGGCGCGAAGGTCAGGAGATCACTGTCGACCTACTGCCCGGTCAGGACGCCTTCGCAGCCCTGCGTGCAGCCCGCCAAGACAATGGCCGCCGCCAGATGCAAACAGCGCTTGCGACCCTGTTGCCCGGGAAGCTAGCGCAGGCTCTGACCGAAAAACTAAAGCTACGCGGCAATCTGGCCGATCACTCTGACACTGCCCTGAGGGCGCTGGCCGATCATTTGCACGCGCTCACCCTGAAACCCAGCGGCTCCGAGGGGTACCGCACCGCAGAGGTCACATTGGGCGGCGTCGACACCGACGCACTGTCGTCCCAAACCATGGAGGTCAAAGCCCTGCCCGGCCTGTTCTTCATCGGTGAGGTTGTCGATGTCACCGGCTGGCTGGGCGGCTATAATTTCCAATGGGCATGGGCCTCAGCCGCGGCTTGCGGACGGGCGCTCGCCGAACGCCACTGATCTGCGCTTTTCCTTTTGGCCGGGCTTGCCTACAAAGGGTCAAAGACGAAGGAGCCCCCATGAAAATCGCCAGCTTCAACATCAACGGCATCAAAGCGCGCCTTGAAGCGCTCACCGACTGGCTGAAAGAGGCCAGCCCGGATGTGGCGATTCTACAGGAAATCAAATCCATCGACGAAAATTTCCCGCGCGAGGTCTTCGAAGATCTTGGCTATAATGTCGAGACCCATGGTCAAAAATCGTTCAACGGGGTCGCCTTGCTGTCAAAACTGCCGCTGGAAGATGTGACACGCGGCCTGCCGGGGGCCGAGGGCTCTGGGCGCGACGGCGCCGATGACGAAGAGGCCCGTTATATCGAGGCGACAGTGTCGGGCAACAGAGGCGCGCTGCGCATCTGCGGGCTTTATCTGCCGAACGGCAATCCGGTGGATCTGACCGCAGAGGGCATCCCCGTGCCCGGATCGAAATATGATTACAAGCTGAAATGGTTTGCCCGCCTTCAAGCCCGCGCCGAAGAATTGCTGTCACTGGAGCAGCCGTTTTTGATGGCCGGAGACTACAACCTGATCCCGCAACCCGAGGACGCCAAACGCCCCGAGGTCTGGAAAGACGACGCGCTGTTCCGGCTGGAAAGCCGTGCCGCTTTCCGGCGTCTGATGGCTCTGGGCTTTACAGATGCGTTGCGCGCCCGGACGGCCGCGCCCGAGACCTATACGTTCTGGGACTATCAGGCCGGCGCCTTCGACAAAAACGATGGCATCCGCATCGATCATGTCCTGTTGTCACCGCAGGCTGCGGATCTGCTGACGGACTGCCAGATCGACGCCTATACGCGCGCAAAGGCCAAACCTTCGGACCATGTGCCGATCTGGGTGGATCTGGATCTTTGATCCACCCAAAAGGGCCCAAAATCGCCACGCAGGCTTGATCGTTACGCAGACTTTTCGACGCCAAGCACGGGACGCAGCGGCTTTTTCGGCCGCTCTACCCAACGTGAGGCCGTGTAAATCAACGCCGTCAGCGTCGCCACATGCACACCGGAAAAGAAAATGTAATGCGGCGTCAGATCCGGCGTCAGCAAGGTCAGCAATTGCAGGACCAGGTAAAACACAGAACAGATCAACGTCCCCGTCCGCGCAACACGCACGGACCCAAGACGTGTCAGCAGCAGCATGATCACACCCATTTCCAGCAGCAGTGAAAACATCAACAGGAAGCTCTCCGGCAAAACGATACCAATCGCTGGCCCCGATAAAGATCGGCTCTGTTCGAGCTCATGAAACAGCGTGAAAACGTAACAGAGTAAATAGTTCAGATACAGGAAAATCCATAGGACAAACAATTTGTCCCGCGTTGAAACTTGCATTGTAGGCTCCCCACCCAAGAGTTTTTTACAATCCGTAGGGAGGAGTAAACCAAGAAATTGTGGCCTAGATATGGTAGTTCCACGGCAAGGGCTGAATGGTTTCAAAGCAGGGATCGAGCCGCTCCAGCCCAACCCCTGTATTCTTAACGTTTTTTCTTGGGCGCGTCGGCGCGGTCTTTGCCAAGATGTTTGCGCAAACGTGAGGGCGTCGACTTGGTCTTGTTCTTATAGGGGTTCTTGTCCGCCTGAGACCGGAACCACAGCCGGATCGGCGTGCCGGGCATATCGAAGTCCTGACGCAACCCATTGATCAGATAGCGTTTATAGCTGTCGTTCAATTCTTCTGGATGGCTGCACATCACCACGAATTGCGGCGGACGCGCCTTTACCTGCGTCATGTAGCGCAGCTTGATGCGACGACCGCCCGGTGCGGGTGGCGGGTGCGCGGTGGTCATCGCTCCTAGCCAGCTGTTCAGCCGCGAGGTCGAAACACGACGGTTCCAAACGGCATGGGCGTGCAAAATCGCCTCTTGCAGCTTATCAAGGTTTTTTCCGGTCATCGCGGAAACGGTCACAAGCTGGGCACCGCGCAACTGCGGCAAAAGCCGGGCAAACTCTTCCCGCAACTCTTTGGCTTTGTTGGATTTGTCCTTTTCGGCATCCCATTTATTCACGGCAATCACTACCGCGCGCCCTTCGCGTTCGGCCAAATCTGCGATCCGCAGATCCTGCTGTTCAAAGGGGATGGACACATCCAGAAGCACCACCACAACCTCGGCGAACTTCACCGCACGCAGCCCGTCCGCCACGGAGAGCTTTTCCAGCTTTTCCTGCACCTTGGCCTTCTTGCGCATGCCTGCCGTGTCGAACACGCGCACCGGCGTTCCGTTCCAGTCCATGGTGACGGAAATGGAATCGCGGGTGATCCCGGCTTCGGGACCGGTGAGCAGGCGATCTTCACCCAATAGCTTGTTGATCAGCGTGGATTTGCCCGCATTCGGGCGTCCGACGACCGCGATTTGCAGGGGTTTTTCCAGCGTAAAATCGCGCGACGCACCGCCGATGTCTTCGCCCTCGCCGAGCTCGGCCTCTTCCTCGGTCAGTTCAATATCGGTTTCCGGCGCCTCGGCAGCAGCGCGGATGTCGAACTCGGCGGCCAACGGCGCCAGAACGGAGTAAAGATCGGGCATGCCCTCGCCATGTTCCGCCGAAAGCCGCAGCGGCTCCCCCAGACCCAGACTGTAGGCCTCCAGAAGACCGGCCTCGCCCGCCTGCCCTTCGGCCTTGTTGGCCGCAAGGATCACATGTTTCGCCCGTTTGCGCAGAATGTCGGCAAAAACCTCATCGGCCGGCAAGACACCGGCGCGCGCGTCGATCATGAACAGGCAGATATCGGCCATCTCCACCGCGCGCTCGGTCAGCTTGCGCATCCGGCCCTGCAGGCTCTCGTCGGTTGCCTCTTCCAGACCCGCAGTGTCGATCACAGTGAACCGCAGATCGCCCAGACGCGCCTCACCTTCGCGCAGATCGCGCGTCACACCCGGCTGGTCGTCCACAAGCGCAAGACGCCGACCCACCAGACGGTTGAAAAGGGTCGATTTGCCAACATTGGGGCGGCCGACAATGGCCAGCGAAAAGCTCATGGGACAGACTCCGGGTCACAGTTCAAGCGGCCCCGATACACCCGAATGGGGGCGCAGGTCAAAGGGATTCAATGCAGGGCGGCCAGAGAACCGTCTTCTAACAGAACATACATCACACCGCCCACCACGATCGGATCGGAGGCCGCGCCCTTGGGCAGGGCCACCGACGCCACCAGAGCGCCCGACGCGGGATCAAACCCACGCAACACTGCGTCGTCAGAGGCCACCCAGAGCTTGCCGCCAGCGGCAACGGGCCCGTAATGGGCAAAGACCGTCTTGCGTTTGCGCACCTTATCGGTGGTGAAATAGGGCAGTTGCTTAGCCCAGATCTGCGCCCCGTCAGAGGCCGACAGGCGCACCAGTTCGTTGCGGTCCGTCACGATGAAGACCGAACCACCAACCACAGCTGCCGGGCTGTATGCCCCCTGATCCGCGGTCCAGATCCGCGCACCGCTTTCCAGATCGAAGGCCGCATAGCGACCGGCCTGGTTGCCGACATACATGCGGCTGCCGACCAGCACCGGATCGGAGGTAATGTCAGAGACATTAGCATAGACCACGCCCTTGCGCTGCCCGGCCAGTGAGGCCGACCACAGCCGGATCCCGCCTTTGCGGAAGGTCGCGTAAAGATCGCCAGAGGCAAAGGGGAAGACCACAAGACGGTCGGTCACGGCCGGGGCCGCTGCTCCCACCCGCGAGGTCACGGTTTCCGGCCCTGCGATGGTCCATTTCACCCGACCGTCGGCGGTGGATACGGCCCAGGCCTGCCCGTCGCCAGCGGTCACATAGACCAGCCCATCATAAACGGTCACACCCGCAGCCCCGACGGCGTCCAGACGCTGGCGCCATTTTTCGCGCCCCGTCGCCAGATCGAGCGCCACAAGATCCCCGTACCCGATGGTCGCATAAAGCGTATCGCCGGAAATCGCCATCGACCCGCCCGAGGCCTTGCCCTTGCGCTCGCCCGCCGGTGTCAGATCCACCGACCACACGGGCGTGCCCGCGCCAGCCGTCACGGCCGTGACTTTGGCTTCGGAATCCATCGCCACCACGAGACCATTGGCGGCCACGGGATCAACGGTCAGACGGAACCTGCGGCTGTTGCCTTCGCCAATTGGCGAAGTCCAGGCGACTGCGGGCGTGCCAGCGGTAAAGGCGTTATGGCCCGAGGCATGCATGCGCCCGGCTCCGGTCATCGGCCAAGCCGCACGGCTCACGACCTTCCCCAGAGAGATCGCTTCGCTGCGGTTCCCCTGCGGCTGCTGAGTTGCGACTGCACCAATCGCCAGCCCATCACGCGGATCGAGACGTTCACCGGGCAGAATTTCCTCGCGCCCGGCCCCACAGGCGGTGAGCACCAGCATGGCGCCAAAAAGCCCCGCTTTCCCTGCATGACCGATCATGACCGCTCTCCCATTCTTTCCAATTCGACCATTACTCCACGGACCGGACTGACATCCGACGTGTCACATCACGTTTCGTCCGGGTCTGCTCCAAGCGCCACAATCATCTGCAGAGCGCGCCGACGCAAGGCATTACTTGCCTCGGTGTCCTGCGAAATCGCGCGATAGCCATCAATGGCCGCTTCAACCTCGCCCATTTCGACCTGAGCCGCTGCGATTTGTTCCTCGGCCAGCAAACGATAAGGCGCGCCGGGGGCGGCGATGCCTGCCAACTGGCTGATACGCTCTTCCGGGGCAATTTCCTGTGCGCCGATCATCGCGGTTTTCAGAATGGCGAGATCTCGAAAGATCGGGTCCAGCATGGCATCCGCGGTAAAGGGGGCCAGAACGGCCAGCGCCGCTTTGGAATCACCCGCCGCATTCAATTCGCCAGCACGCAGCATGGCCGCCACGATCCGGGCGTCACCGTCCACCGTCAGCGCGCCCAGCGCCTCGGCCCGGGCCTCTGACGTGTCGTCCTGCAATGCTGCTGTCAGAGCGTCTCCGACCGCCTGTGCTTCGGACTCGGCCTTGGCCTTGGAATATTCATTCCAGGCGGCCCCGCCCACCAAGGCGACCACAGCCGCGATACCGATCCAGCCGTATTTGCGCAGGAAAGCATAGAATTTGTCGCGGCGGACCTCTTCGGTCACCTCGTCAATGAAACTGTCGGTATTGCTCACCTTTGCTCCCAACCCGCGCCAGACGCGTGCTCTTTTCATATTTCATCTTGTTGCCCCTCATACCCCGATCCGCAAAGGATTGCCAAGAGCCGAGGGCCGGCCCGCCGCCGACGGGCTGCGTTCTCTCTATCCTCTTTTCGGCAATGCAGGCAATGCACCCTCGAAAATTCCGGATACAAAGCTAAGTTTTTTCAATCGCAATCTTGTGATAGAGCAAAAGCTGCCCCATGTTTGGCCTAATGTTAACCACATTAACTCTGCAAAGCCTGCTCCGGACCACGCTATGGAGCTGTCCCTTTGCTCTCTCCCGTATCTCGCGGGCTGCAATTTAACGGAGGCTGATCCAGCCATGCGCATCGTGTCCCTTCTGATTACCCTTGTTGTTGCCGCGGTGCTCTATGTCATCGTCTTTCAGCGCGACCTGCTGACCGGCGCGCCCGAAACCACTGAAGACAGCGTCGCCACAGAGGATCAGCGCCCCCCGGCGGAGCGCGACACGCGCAGCCTCAGAACGGTGTCGGTCGTCGCCGTGCATTCCCGCGCCTCCCGTCTGGACGATGTCGTGGTCCTGCGCGGGGAAACCGAGGCGCTGCGCAGCGTCAATGTCACAGCGGAAACCAGTGGGCGGGTAGTCAATGAACCGCTGCGCAAGGGTGCCTTCGTGAAAACCGGACAAACCCTGTGCCAACTGGATCGCGGCACCCGCGACTCCAGCCTCGCCCAGGCCAAAGCTGCCGAGACGCAGGCCGAAGTGGCCCTGGCCAATGCGCGTAAACTCGCCGCGGGCGGTTATGCCTCTGAAACGCAGGTGCTCAGCGCCGAGGCCAATATCGAAAGCGCCCGCGCCTCTGTCGCGCAGGTCGAACGCGACATAGAAAACCTGATCATCCCGGCGCCCTTTTCCGGCCTGCTGGAAAGCGACACGGCCGAGCTGGGCACCTATCTGACCCCCGGCACACCCTGCGCCACGGTGATCCAGCTCGATCCAATCAAGCTGGTTGGCTTTGCCTCGGAAACCGATGTCGACAAGATCGCAGTCGGAGCGCCCGCCGGTGGTCGTCTCCTGTCCGGGAAAGAGGTCACAGGAACGGTGACATTCCTGTCGCGCTCCTCCGATCCGACCACACGCACCTTCCGCGTCGAGGTCGAAATCCCCAATCCGGACGCGACAATCCGCGACGGTCAGACCGCCGAGATTGCCATAGCCTCCGAAGGAGTCATGGCCCATCTCGTGGCCCAATCGGCGCTGACCTTGAATGACGACGGTCAGATCGGCCTGCGTCTGGTCGGCCCTGACAACATGGTCAGCTTTGCCCCGGTCACGGTGCTGCGCGACACCCGCGACGGCATCTGGGTGACCGGACTGCCCGACAGCGTCGACATCATCACCGTCGGACAGGACTTCGTCCGCGCCGGCGTCCCCGTGGACCCGCATTTCGACACCGAGAGCACGGGGAGCGGCGACACCGCATCAGAGACACCGGAGGACAGCCAATGACCGGTCTGGTCGATTGGGCCGGGTCACGCGCCCGGATGATCATTGCCTTCATCGCGCTGACGCTGATTGCAGGCAGTTTTGCCTATGTCAGCCTGCCGAAAGAAGGCGAGCCCGACATTGAAATCCCCGGGCTTTACGTGTCAGTCCCTTTCCCCGGCATTTCGGCGGAAGACGCGGAAAAGCTGCTGGTCAAGCCGATGGAAACCAAGTTGTCCGATCTGGACGGGCTCGACAGCATGTCCGCGACCGCCTCCGAAGGCTATGGCGGGATCTGGCTGGAATTCGAATTCGGCTGGGACAAGACCAAAATCATCGCCGACGTGCGCGACCGCATGGGACAGGTCGAGGCCGAATTCCCCGAAGGCGCGGACAGCTATCAGATCATCGAGGTGAACTTTTCAGAATTTCCGATCCTGATCGTAAACCTGACCGGCCCGGTCCCTGAGCGCAGTCTCGTCACCTATGCCAAACGGATGCAGGACCGTATCGAGGCGCTGGAACCGGTGCTGGAAGCGCCGCTGACCGGGCAGCGCGACGAAATGCTCGAAGTGGTGATCGATCCCCTGCGACTGGAGGCCTATAACGTCACCGCAGGCGAATTGATTTCGGTCGTCACCAACAACAACCAACTGGTGGCTGCCGGGGAAATCGACACCGATCAGGGCACCTTCGCCGTCAAGATCCCCTCAAGCTTCGACACGCAGGCCGATGTCATGGCCCTGCCCGTCAAGGTCAACGGTGACCGCGTGGTGACACTGGGCGATCTGGCTGATGTGCGGCTGACCTTTGAGGATCGTGCGGGCACCGCGCGCTTTAACGGCGAAAGCACCGTTGCACTGCAAGTGGTGAAGCGCAAAGGCTATCCGATCATCGACACGGTCGAGTTGATCAAGACCGAGGTTCAGGCCGAATACGACAGCTGGCCCGAGGAGCTGCGCAACGCCATCGTTGTCGGAACTTCCAACGACCAGTCCAAACAGGTGTCTTCCATGGTCGACCAGCTGGAAAACTCTGTGCTGACCGCGATCGCGCTGGTGATGATCGTGGTGCTGGCCTCGCTGGGCATCCGCTCGGCCCTGCTTGTGGGCTTTGCGATCCCGACCTCATTCCTGTTGTGCTTCATCCTGCTGGGGTTGTTGGATGTGACCATTTCCAACATCGTCATGTTCGGCCTCATTCTGGCGGTCGGGATGCTGGTCGATGGCGCCATCGTGGTCGTGGAATATGCCGAACGCCGCATCTCTGAGGGCACTGCGCCCATGGCCGCCTCGCTGGAAGCGGCCAAACGCATGTTCTGGCCGATCGTGTCCTCGACGGCCACCACGCTTTGTGCCTTTCTGCCGATGCTGTTCTGGCCCGGCGTGGCCGGGGAATTCATGGGGCTTTTGCCTGTCACGATCATCTTCGTGCTGTCAGCCTCCCTGATTGTCGCCCTGATCTACCTGCCGGTGGTCGGTGGGATCACCGGGCGGATGGCGCTGGTGCTTGAACAGGCCGCAGACTATCTGCATGACCATCAGGCCGCCGTCCCGCGCCTGCTGATGGCTGCACTGGTGCTTGTGGGTTTGGGCGCCAGCCTGATGGGGCTGTTGCACGGGAATCTGCTGATCGGCGGCATCGGATTTGTTCTGTTCGCCTGCCTGAGCTTTGTCACCCTGTCATCGTTTCACCTGACCAGATCGCATGGCAAGGTCCATGCCGGCTATCGCCGCAGCAGCTTCGGTCACACGATTGCTTTCATCACCGGCCACCCGCTGGCCGCGCTTGGGGCTGTGGTGGCAGTGATCATAGGGGTGGTAACTGTCTTTTCCCTCTATATGGACAATAACAAGGGGGTGGAGTTCTTTTCTGCCACTGAACCCGAACAGGCCATCATCTATGTCCGCGCGCGCGGCAACCTCTCCATCGCGGAACAGGACGCCTTGGTACGTCAGGCGGAAACCATCGTGCTGAACCAGAAGGGCGTCGACAATGCCTTTGCCTTTGCAGGCGACGGAGGGCTCAATTCCAACACCGGAGGGTCCTCGGCGCCCCGCGACACCATTGGGCAGATCCAGGTCGAACTCATCCCCTGGGAAGACCGCCCGCAAGAAACCACAGACGGATTTCTGTTTTTCAAGAACACCCATGTTCAGCCGGAGTTCAACGGCAATTACATTCTGGATCAGATCGAGGAAAAGCTGGCACGACTGCCCGGCATCTACACCGAAACACTGAACCTCTCGATGGGTCCGGCCTCTGCCAAGCCCGTGCACCTGCGGCTGAAAGGCGACGATTGGGATAAGCTTATCGAGGCCACAGAAACCGTGCATGCCAAATTCGGCGACACCCTGGGGCTGAGCGATGTCGAAGACACCCGGCCCCTGCCCGGCATCGACTGGCAAATCGACGTCGATGTCGCCAAGGCCGGCCGCTTCGGCGCCAATGTGGCCACCGTCGGCGGCATGATCCAACTGGTCACCCGTGGCATCCTGCTCGACACGATGCGCGTGCCCTCTTCTGATGAGGAAATCGAAATCCGCGTGCGCCTGCCGGAGCAGGACCGCGTGCTGTCGACCCTCGACACGCTCAAGGTCCGCACCAATGACGGGCTTGTGCCACTGTCGAATTTCATCACCCGCAAACCCGTGGCAAAACTCGCGCAAATCGACCGGGTCGACCAGACACGCTATTTCGACGTCAAAGCCGCGGTCATTCCGGATCTCAGCCGCGAAGACGGTACTGCGATCACCGCAACCGAGCGGATCGCAACCCTGACCGACTGGCTGGAAACCGACCAGCCACTGCCGCAGGGCGTCAGCTGGGAATGGACAGGCGATGAGGAAGAACAGGCGGAAAGCCAGGCCTTTCTTGGCAAGGCCTTCGGTGCGGCGCTGGCGTTGATGTTCATCATCCTGCTGGCGCAGTTCAACAGTTTCTACAACGCCGCGCTGGTGTTGCTGGCGGTTGTCCTGTCCACCACCGGGGTTCTGGTCGGGCTGATGGTGATGGATCTCACCTTTGGCATCATCATGACCGGCACCGGGATCGTGGCGTTGGCGGGGATTGTGGTGAACAACAATATCGTGCTGATCGACACCTATCAGGACTACGCCCGCTACATGCCCCAGCTGGAAGCCATCGTGCGCACGGTCGAAGATCGCATTCGCCCGGTGATCCTGACCACCGTCACCACCATGGCCGGGCTGACACCGATGATGTTCGCCCTGTCTCTGGATTTCATTGACGGCGGCTACACGCTGAATGCCCCGACCGCGCAATTCTGGACCAATCTGGCCACGGCTGTGGTCTTTGGCCTTGGGATTGCAACACTGCTGACGCTGGTCTTCACCCCGGCGATGCTGGCGCTCAGGGTCTGGTTCTGGCGGGCGCTGCATGTTTTGTTCACTCGGCTGATCATGGGCAAATCCAACCGCATTGCTGCCGACTACAAACTGCGTCGCGAAGCCCAGCGTCTGCTTAACCCGGAATTCATCTGGAGCACCGGGCCGCAGGCCTGGGGCGCCCCCGCCGATTTCGACGCCCGGCGGGCGTCTTCCGCTGATCTGTCGCAACCCCCCGCCCCCGCGGCGGCCCGGCGGCCCGCGCCTGCAAAGCGGCCTATCGAACAGCCGCCCGGAACAGCGGAAAACATGACGGATTTCAGCGATGTCTCCCCGGACCAGCCGGGAAAGAAAGGGTAAGCACGCCTAGGCTGTCCCGTCACCGGGGCAGCGCCTCTCGCAGCAAATCAAAGCCTGCGCCATCCTTATGTGCACCCTCGGAGAGGACCCGCTTCCAGCGGCGCGCGCCCGGCTGCCCTACAAACAGACCCAGCATGTGCCGTGTCACCTGCGCAAGCTTGCCCCCCTCCGCAATATGGCGTCCGATATAGTCCTCCATGGCATAGACCACCTCATTTCGGCTCAACGGGGCGTGCGGAGCGCGAAACAGCCGCTGGTCTGCCGCACCCAGAATGTCATAGGGCTGATGATAGGCCGCACGCCCCACCATGACCCCATCCATATAACGCAGTTCTTCCTCAACCATATCAAGGCTTTGAATGCCGCCATTCAGAGACAGATGCAGGTCGGGGAAATTCTGCTTCATCTCATGCACCAAATCATAATCCAACGGCGGAATATCGCGGTTTTCTTTCGGTGAAAGCCCCTCCAGCCAAGCCTTGCGCGCATGCACCGTGATCCGAGCGATCCCCGCCGCGCGCATCTTTTCCAGAAATGCCGGCAGGACGCTCTGCGGATCCTGATCGTCCACCCCGATGCGGCACTTCACCGTCACCGGGACATCCTTCGCCGCGACCTGCATCGCGGTGACACAGTCCGCCACCAGATCCGGTGACTTCATCAAGACCGCACCGAAACAGCCGGATTGCACCCGGTCTGACGGACAGCCAACATTGAGGTTCACCTCGTCATAGCCCGCATCCACACACATCCGTGTCGCTTCGGCCAGCTCCGCAGGCTCAGATCCCCCCAGCTGCAGCGCCACCGGATGCTCTTCGCTGTTGTAATCCAGCAAATGCAGCGCCCCACCCCGCACCAACGCCGGGGCCGTAACCATTTCGGTATAAAGCAAAGCCTCGCGGCTCATCAGCCGGTGCAGATACCGACAATGGCGGTCGGTCCAGTTCATCATCGGTGCAATGCTCAACTTTGCATTTCTGCAAATATCTGAATTTACTGCATTTTCATTAATTTTCCGCACCATTCAGATTGTCCGTGTTGTTCTCTTTTTGACCTATTTTCGCCCGTTTCGTGCTATTGGAACAACAAAAGTTGTTCCGCCGTGGCCCACATTATCGAACGAAAGCGCAGAGACGGCACCGTCGCCTATCTGGCACAGATCGCCATCAAAAGAAAAGGGAAATGGGTGCCCGGGAAGCCCGCAGCTTTGACCGGAAGAGCGCACCAGCGCATGGCTAAAAAAGAGGATGAAGGACACATTCGTGGTCTGCAGTCGCTTGGGCGTCACCGGGGAAGGTCGCAAGCGCGACCGCAGACCGACGCTGCAAGAACTGGAGGCGCTGCTGATCATGTTCGGGTGAACCCCGTACTTCTTCGAAAGTTACGCCAGCGTCATCTCCTCGCGGATCGCTTCCAATGCGACCTTCGCCTTGAAATCAGGCGAGTGGTTCTTTGTCATTGTAGATCGTTTCTTTCATCATGCGATCCAACTTAAACGCTGGTCCGAATTCCCGCGACCACCTCTGTCTCAAGCGAGAGCCTTTCCCTTCGGCCTCGGGCGCTGCAAATTCGACGCATTTGCTGTTCCTTGGAACAAGCTTATCGTGGTCTGCCAGACCGCGCGACGAAGGCGCCGACAAGGATCAGAGGGCCCGCTAGAAGAAAGGCCAAACCGGGCACTTCGGCGAAGAAAGCGAACCCGAGCGCAACGGCCCAGAGAACCGACAGATATTCGAACGGCGCCAGCGCAGAGGCTTCCGCATGACGGAAGGACAGCGTCATCAGGATATGGGCGAGTCCGCCCACGAGGCCGGTTGCGACCAGCAGCGCCCCGCCTGCGGCACCGGGCCAGACCCATCCCCATGGAAGGGTCGCGAGGCCACAAAGAGCGGACACGACGGCAAACCAGAAGGCGATGGCACCAGCGCCTTCGCCCAGCAGTGTCAACCGGCGGACTTGGATCAGCGCGCCCGCCGTCAACACCGCCGTCAACAGACCAAGGGCAACGCCCAGACCGCCTGTATCGGGCAAGACGCCGGCAAAGGCCGGCAGGCAGAAGGCGGCTGCTCCGGCAAGGCCGAGCACCACGCCGCCGATCCGCCGCGCACTAAGCGGCTCCTTAAGAAGGATCCAGCCCAACAGCGCAAGCAGCACGGGTGATAGGTAGGAGAGCATAGTCGCCTCGGCCAGCGGCAGGAGACGGATCGTCGCGAAGGAGGTAAACATCGCCAGGGCGCCCATCAGGCAGCGGGCCACATGACCGAACGGCCGGGCGGTCAAAAGCCCGTGGGGCCAGTCGCCGCGCCACCACAGGAACAGCACCAGCGGCAGCAGGGCCACGGCCGAGCGGAAGAACACGACCTGCCCCAATGGAACCGTGTCCCCAAGGGCCTTAACGCAGGCTCCCATCAGCGCGAAGGCGAGTGTGGATAGGATGCGCAAGGTGATCCCGAGGGTTTCGTTCGTTTCGGGCCGAGGGTGCGCCCTGTGGGTTGTCGGCGGCATGGTTGTCCGCTTCATTCCGGGCTGAACCGGATATGCGGCCGGCGGGCCTCGGGTGTTCGGACAATATGTGCCTTGACGCGGAACACGTCGCGCAGGGTCTCTTGCGTTAAAACGGCGTCGGGCGTGCCGCAGGCGCGAACCGCCCCGGCCTCGAAAACGACGATGCGGTCGCAGAACATTGCGGCGAGGTTGAGGTCGTGTAGGGCGATGATGCTGGTCAGGTCCAGATCGCGGACCATGCGCAGGATTTCGATCTGGTGGTGGATATCTAGGTGGTTTGTCGGCTCGTCCAGGAACAGCACCTGCGGAGTCTGCGCCAAAGCGCGGGCGATATGCACGCGCTGGCGCTCCCCCCCCGACAAGGTCTGCCATGCCTGCCCCTTGCGCGATGCCATGTCGACGCGATCGAGCGCATGGGCCACGGCAGCCTCATCACCCTCGGACCAGCCTGCAAGGGCAGATCTGTGCGGTGTCCGGCCAAGCCGCACCACATCCGCCACGGTGACATTGGTGTCGGTGGCCGCACTTTGCTGGACAAAGGCGACCTGCCGCGACAGCGCCTTGCGCGGGACCTGCGCGATGTCCTGCCCGTTGATCTTGACCCGGCCCGACATGGGGCGCTTCAACCCGGCCAACAGCCGCAACAGGGATGACTTGCCCGAGCCGTTGGGGCCAACCAGCCCCAGCGTTTCACCACGCATAACCGTAAACGACACGTCTGATACGATGGTTCGGCGCTTGACACCCCATATCAGGCTCTCGGCAACAACGCTCATGTCTGTGGTCTCGCACGATAAAGGATGATGGCAAAGAAAGGCACACCGACCAGCGCCGTGACAACCCCGATGGGCACAGTCTGCTGTGTCGCAATCATGCGCGAAGCGATGTCGGCGAGCACCATGAAGACCGCGCCCACCATGGCGCAGGCCGGCAGAAGCCGCATGTGCAAGGTCCCCACGACGTAACGCGCCGCATGGGGCACGACCAGACCGACAAAGCCGATGGCACCGACCATGCTGACAATCGTCGCGGTCAAAAGCGCGGTCACGCCGAACAGCAGGATGCGGATGCGGGCCACCGGCACACCAAGCGAAGCCGCGTCCTCATCCCCGAAGGTGAAGGCGTCCAGCGACCGCGCCATCCAGATGCAGATTGTAAAGCAGATGATCACGACGCCCAGCAAGAGTTGAAAATCCGGCCAGCGGACCCCGCCAAAGCTGCCCAAGAGCCAGAACATCACATCTCGCGCCTGCTGTGCATTGCCCGACGTCGTAACGATGTAGGAGGTCAGCGCGTTGAACAGCTGCGAAGCCGCAACCCCGGCGAGGATCGTGTGGTTCGGCCCGCTGGTCGCCCCATTTGACAATAGCGCTACCAGGGCAAAGGCTGCGAAAGCTCCGGCAAACGCCCCAAGCGACAGCGACAGACTGCCTGCCCCGATACCCAACACGATAACGCAGACCGCCCCGGTCGAGGCGCCCGCAGAAACGCCCAGCACGAAAGGCTCGGCCAGCGCGTTGCGCAGAAGCGCCTGCAGAATCGCGCCACAGATCGCCAGACCCGCACCCGCAAGTGCCGCGATCAGGGCGCGGCTCAGGCGCAGGTTCCAGACGACGCTTTGTTGGATGGGCGCAATCTCGGCGCTGGTAAGGCCCAGTTCGTTGGTCACGGACAGGAAGACCGTCCGCAAGGGGATGTTATAATCGCCAATCGCCGTCGCGGCGGCGACAGCGAAGACCAGGACGATCAGGGACAGGCAAAGGAAGAGGGCGAGCCGCGCGGTACCGCCCTCTGTCGTGTCAAACGTCATCACGGGAGATCAAGCGCCTTCAGTTGTTCGGCCACTTGCTCGGCACCGTAGAGGGTGCGGATGCTGGGATTCATCGCTGCGCCACTCATGACAACGATCCGGCCATTTTTGACCGCATCCATCTGACTGACGGTGGGGTCCGACGTCAGGAAGTCGATCTTGTTCTCGGCGGCGTCCAGATCCCATCGGTTGCGATCTACCTGGGCCGCGACAAAGACCGTCGGGTCGGCGGCCATGATGCCTTCCCAGCCCACGGCGGGCCAGTCAGCCTCGGTCGTGATGGCGTTTGAGCCACCGAGGATGTCCGCAATGTAGCCCGACGGGCCGTTGCCGCCGCCAAGATAGGCATCGTCGGCGGGGGACGGGCTGGAGAACCAGAAGAGGAAGGTCAGATCCTCGTTCTCCGCAAATTGTTCGCGCAGTGCCGCTTCGCGCGATTTGAAATCCGCGGTCAGTGCTTGCCCGCGGTCAGCGACGTCGAAGATCCGTGAGAGATCCTCGATCTCTTTGTAGAGCAGGTCCATGCTCCAAAGTTCATCACGCGAGCCGTAGGCATCGTTCGCGTCCAGCGTTGTGGAACAGGCACTTGGCGACAAATATGTCGGAATGCCCAGCGCCTCGAAATCAGACCGCTTGGCGACCTTGCTGTCGGGACCAAGCAGGGTGGTGAGCATGGCCGCCACGAAGTCCGGTTGGGTCGACAGCACCGATTCCAATGTCGGAAATTCCACTGTCAGCAATTCGACCTTGTCGTTGGCGTCGGCCAGTTCGGGCAACACCGAGTTGGGCCAGAAGGCGGTGGCGGCCATCCTGTCTTCAAGGCCCAGCAACAGCATGATCTCAGCGCTGTTCTGCCCCAAAGCCACAGCGTTCTGCGGCGCCTCGTCGAAGGTAACCGACTGACCGCAATTCTCGATCGTCAGAGGATAGTCCGTCTGCGCCTGAACGGCAGCCGCTGACAACGCCAAAGCGGTTGAAAATGCAACAGTGTAGGTGGTGTTCATCAAAGATGATCTCTTACTTGAGTTGTTTTGTCGGAAATCGGGTACAAGCTTCACTCCGTAGATACAAGAGTGTTTTTATCGGAATCTCAGCAGCATTCTAAATTCGCAAGGCGATGCCAACGAACCCAAGCGATCAAGATCAGATCTCCCGCCCGAGGTCCAGTTGGCGGGCTTGACCATATCTGCGGGCAAGTTGATTGGTTCAAATGGTCGCTCAGAGCGACGGACACCGAACGGCCAGAATGAGGCCCGATGAAGGGCACTCCGGATACCCCTGGAAGACGCATTTGGTGTCCATGATTAGTGCACCGAGGCAAGCGTTCGTATGGTCGAAGCTAGGGTCAGAATGCATTGATTTTCAGTGTGCTGCGTGCTGCACGGCTCGGAGAACGGAGCGGTGACATGAGCGATCTTTACTGGCTGAACGACGAACAGATGGCCAAGCTTGCCCCTTTCTTCCCCTGAGCATCGAACGCCGAGGAAAGCATATTGGCTCGGTCGAGATCGAAAATTGGCAGCATGACCCGAAGGGCATCGCAGTAAACTTAAGCCGGATACACCTTAGAAACGCTACCAAGCTGTCCAGAAAACTGGGACTATTTCACCGTCCCCTTTGCAGGTGGCGGGTTTCTATCTCATCTCCGGGCCATAGAGGGCTAGACCAGACAGAAACCCATGAGAGTTAAATCAGCGCGAACGGGTCCGACAGCACCGAAATTGGACACGCCGCCCCGCGCCCGCGCCACATCTCAAGCAGATCACTAGCGTTCGAGATAGAACGAGCCGCCGAGTGATCCGTCAGCGAGCGTCGGGTTGCCGCCGCCGTTCTTATCGGTCAGGCTACCCGTAACCGCCCCCGAGACTGCGCTACCGCCAGCGCCGAGGAAGTTGCCGACAAGCGATACATCGGCCTCCACGACCTCTCCCTCGAAGGTCAAATCGCCCTCAAGCCCTGCAACGAACGATCCCGTTTGCGTCGCGGGAATGTTAACCCCCCCGATGTTGCCACCCGGGATCTCGTTTCGGCTTATGACATTGCCCGCGGACTTCACAGTTAAAGAGCCCGCCACGTCCTGATAGACACCACCTTGGCCATCGCTCACCTTTACGTTGGAGGCCCCACCCGACAGAGGGTTGCCGCCCTGACCGTTGGTCCAGTTTACGTCGATATCGAGGTCCGCGATCACCTTGCCGACAATTTCTTGGGTGTCTGTGACATCCGCCATCAACTGACCCTGATAGTTGGCGGTGATTGACGTCGGCATGTCGGACGTCGGCGCAATTCCCGTTACCCGATCGAAATTCGCCTGATAGTTTGAGCCGCCAGCGCCCCCCGCACCGCCTCCACCGCCGCCACCAACAGCGCCGCCGCTTGTGGTTGTGTTACAGCCGGCAATCGCAGTGCAAGCAAGAAGAGCAGCGCCGAAGCGCGACAAGTTGGAATAAGGCATGGTTCTCTCCACCGTTGTTCCCCAATCTGGTGGCCTCAAATTGCCGTGTGCTGCCCTCCCTGTCTCTCCCCTGAACAAAGGAGTGCAACGTCTAAAACCGCCGCGTCAGACCAAAGCCCACATCAAAGGCATCGTATGTACTAACGGGGATGTTGGAGTGCTCACGCTCCGCCACTATTTCGACAAAGGGGGCAAAACCGCCCCATGAAATCTCACTATGACGCATCTGGATCGACAGCGTGTCTCGCCGTGTGCGCTCTACCACGCCAAAAAGCCCATGCGGCCCGTCATAGGTGCTCGTTTTGACCCGCAGATCTCCGTCAATCGTCACCCCCCCGGCGAACACATGGCTCGCGCCGAGACCGATTTCCCAAGCTCTCGCTGCGATCTCAGGGCTGTTGGCATCTATGCGCTCGTATTTCAACGACCCTCGCAGGCTCGACCTCGATGACAGCGCGTGCGTATAGCTCAGGTATCCGACCGACCGCAGACCATCCGCCCCAGGTGCCGTTGGGTGGGTGAGATCCGTGAAGGCAACCCCGAACCCGAGACGCCCCGAGGCACCTTGTCGCGTGATCGCGTGCAAGGCAAACCCCTGCCCCCGCGAATAGAATGCGCCATCAAGGTAGCGCTCTTGATAGCTCACGCTGGCCTTGAAAAGCGTGTTTGGTCCCGCCAGAGCGATAATACTCGCGTCCACTAGACCCGTCACATCATCTGCTGTGGTGCCCTCATAAAACGTGCCATCTACACTCAGACCGAGCTGCATCTGTAGGCTATCTGAGGCCTGATGGGCATAGGCCAACCCGCCTTGGACTTCCAAACCCGTGGCGGGATCGGCGCGCGACGAGGGATCAAGCTGCGCCTGACCGAAGCCGAGATCAATCGTCTCCTCTTGCGTTTTGCGCGTGGGGTTGGAGGACGGGACAATGGCGATGCCGAAAGAGCCAGACCACGGGCTTGGCCTTTCCATGCTCCGTGCCTGCGCCGCGGCATGGTCGCGTTGCGCGGCATTCAACTGCCCACCCCGCGCCAAATCATAGTGATACGCCGCCCGATCGCGTTGACCAAGTTTTGCGAGCGTATCCGCCAGTTCAAGGCGAAACCGCGCCACGTCGGGACGGCGGGCAACGAGATCCTCCAAGGCGGCCAAGGCTTGCGCGGGCTGTCCCGCTTCGCGATGCACCACGGCCAAAAGCCACAAGCGTTGCGCATCCTCATCCGGGGTTTGGGGCGACCATGAAAGCAGCACGGCCTGCGCCCCCTGCAAGTCGCCTGCAAGGACCAGACTGCGCACGACTTCAGGCGGCGAAACAGACTGCGCGGCCGCGCCGCCACAGCCAAAAGCCACACATAGATATACCACGCGGGCCCCTGCTTTCAGGAGCCCGCGCCATTTAAATCCTCGCCCGTTCGAACGCATCTTACTGCTTTTCGGCGTAGCCAGTGCCCGTGAAATTGATCTGATGCGAGGCGCCGCCACCGTCATCGATGGTCAGCGGCGCGACTGCACCGAGATCAATATACTCTTGATTGTCGCCTTTGAACTGCCCCGTCCATCCGACGATCCCCGAGACATTCTTGCCTTCAAGGGTCATGCCGGACGCATCCATATACGCCTGCATGGCCGGCAGACCACCGTAGTAGCTCACCTGGTTGTTATACCCGACCCCGGGCGTCCCGGAGCTCCCGGTCACAAAAGGTTTGACCTCCAGACTCCCCGAGACAACAAGGTCATCGGTTGTCCCGCCGCCGATACCCGCAGTCGTAACCGTCCCGCGCAGGTTGGTGACCCCGCCGGTCCACACATTGGTCTCAGCGGTGTTTGTCGCCATGTTGCCGCCGCCGCTGCCCGTTGTGTAGTCAAGATCGAGCGCGAGATCACCGAGCATCTCGATGGTGCGCAGCCCGCTTGAGAAATCGCCACCCGTCATCTTAACCGCACCTTCGTAACGCGCCTGAACTGCGGCAGGGATCGACGAAGAATAGCCCATGGCATCGATCCGACTTTCCTCGGCATCAAACTCCGAAACGGTTATCCCGCCCGTGCCGCCACCTGTGGAACCTCCACCCGTCGAGCCGCCACCCGTGCTGCCACCACCTGTCGACCCACCACCCGTAGTGCCGCCGCCAGTGCTTCCACCTGAGGATGGCGCCGCCGGACCACTGCCGCCCGAAGACAGGCAGCCTGAGAGTGCCGTTGCCGCGACAAGCGCCGCGAGAATATGTGTTTTGGATAGTGTCATGTTCCCCAACCCCTTTGAGAACGCGCGGCTCCAGCTCTGCGCATAGAAAAATCATCCAATGACTAGCGGTCGTGGGAAGGCAGGCATATCCTCTGTTCAGGGGAGAGGATCGTCGGCGCAACGGACTATTATTGCCCTCAGCATATACAAGCAAAAGGAAACCAAAGTGTCGGGCACGATACGCAATATCCTCATCATTGAAGATAACGCCGAGATGCGTGCCCATCTTGTCGCGCTGGTGCATACGTGTTTTCCGATAGCCGAGGTGACGGAGGCAGGCACCATTCATGCGGCCAAGGCCACGTTTCGCAAAAGCACCTTCGACCTCGCATTGGTTGATCTCAACCTACCCGATGGCGAAGGGCACGGTTTTATCCGTGAATGTGCCCGCATCAGCCCTGACACCATCTGTATCATCGTAACAGTCATGGCCACCGACGCGGCCGTGGTCAGCGCTTTGGCTGCGGGCGCCTCTGGCTATCTGCTCAAGACCGATCCGCCCGCCCTGTGGAAGCTTCACATGGAACAGATCATCACGGGTGTGCCCGTCCTGTCGCCCTCAATCGCGCGGCGTATTATGGAGCATTTCCGCCGCACCGCACCCGCATTTGAAACCGATGAGCGGCTAACCGCGCGCGAGAGCGAGGTTCTGTCACTGATCGCACGCGGAATGCGAATTCCAGAAGTTTCGGGACAGATCGGAGTGGCCGACAGCACCGTGGCCACCCACATCAAAAATATCTATCGCAAACTCGGGATTTCCAACCGCGCCGAGGCCGCCATTCACGCGGCGCGGCTTGGCCTGCTCTAAAGCGTTTTTCTTTTTATCTGAGGCAGGAAAGAACAAAAACGCTGTGCGACCTATAAACGTTATGCGCGCATCGCACCGAAACTGTTTTTCTGCTTTAATGCGCAACGTTTTAGCCGCGCGGTGCGGCGTCATCCACCGAAGCGCCGACATTGTACCGTGCTGTAAATGGCAGGGTCGCAACAATGGTGAAGCCCTGACCGTCCTGCGACGTGATTACGACCCGCCCACCCACATCGGCGACCCGTCGGCGTAGATTGGCAAGCCCGTTGCCGCCCTCGCCGATGGATGGCACATCGATTGCGCCAGCAGCTCCCTGAATGCGCCCCGTATCGCTCACGGTCACACGAAACTCTGCCTCGCCAATCTCAATCCTAACACGCACCAAGCCAGCACCGGAATGCCGCGCGGCGTTGTGGACACTCTCACGTAACATGGACCGCAGCGCATGCGCCACACCTGGCGAAAGGCACTGGTCACTGTGATCATGCAACGCCCAATCGCAGGCAATCGCTTGTGCATCGAGATATTCGGTGAGTTCCACCCGAAGGTCAGCCAGTATATCGCCAAAAGAGGATGTGCCACTGTCGCTATTACTGAGGATTTTCCGTATATCGGAGAAGGTTTCTCGGATCAGGTCATTCTTGTTTGCGACGTCGGATTGGCCAAGCGCGGTGGTCAGGCGAATGCCGATATTGTCATGCATATCACGGGTGATCCGCTCGCGCTCCTCATTCATGCCCGCAACGAAGGCCTGCCGCGCCTCGACCATCTGTGTCAGGATTGTCACGATATCCTGCGCTTTTTGCGCGTCTCGCGTGGAAAACAACCGTCGTCCCAAATCTTTCCAACGCAATCGCACCTCTGCCAAGGGAGGTATCGCAGGAACAATCATCGCCGCGCCCTCATCCTCAATACGGGTAACGGTCGCGCCCACAGCGGACATGGCATCGACCGACAGAGCAGAAAATTCACGTTGTAACAAATCGCGCCACAGGGTTTCCTGCTTTTGCCGGTCGCGCGTCAGGGCGATCCCGTCCGCGGCGCGAACAAGACTTGTGAGCGGCAGATTGTCCCTGCGCCTCGCAAACACCAAATCTTTCAACGTGTCGCGCAACGGCAGGTATCCCATCGTCACAATCAACAGTGCGGCACCGAATGCCGGCTGGCGCTCCACAGACAACTCAAAGACCAGAAACGCGTCGAGCAAGATCAACACGAGCGCACCGCCGATGTAGAACATCAATTTGAAGGACCATTGTTCAAGGTCGAAGAACCGATACCGACGCACTGCAAGAGCAACACCGCCGAAGACCAACAAAAAGAGCAAGAACGAATGCGCTTGCGAAACGTGAGACTCCAGCCCCAGAAGTGCGGGCAGTGTCGTCGTCACAACGAAGCCGCCCGCCCCCATGACGACGCCAAGCGCGACAACTTTCAGCGCCGCACGCGACACAGGGTCTTGGCGCGCCACAATCCATTGTGCCACCAAAGAAATCAGGATCGCCGTCAGCGCCACGACAATCGGCCCATGCAGATAGATTGTAGGATTGCCGCCCTCCACCACGATCTCGCGCGCGAGCGGGAGGCAAAGCATCGGCAGCGGCAACCAACTCACCCAAGCGGGTGCAAGCTGTCGTGGATACCGCAAGAACAGTCCGACAAGTCCCGCCCCGAACAACAAGGCCCCCCCTGCATTCATTGGTGCGAGCACCTCATATGAACGCGCGGAAAGCGCCAACTCGCGGCCGCTGTACAGTGCCGCGGCAAAGGCTGAGACCTGTAACCCGATCCCTGTCAGGAAGAGGAAAATGTGGCTCAAGCGTTTCGGGTTCTGCGCCCAGATCCACCCGCCGATCATCACCCCCGCAACCCCGGTAATCAACTGCGCCCAAAATTCGAAGGGAAGGTCGGAGACGGGTCGCGTCGGATGCACTGCGACGGTCGTTTCCCCGTTTCGGCCATCACGGCTCCAATAGAGAACCACCGCACTATTGGACAGAAGCGAACGGACACGCCCCTGATCCTCGCGGAAGGCACGGATCAGCGCACCGTCATTGAGCTTGTCAGGCTCTTCGAGGAGGGTTTCGCCCGTAATGGCGATCCGCGTCTCACCCGCCGCACCGATCGCAATCAACCGCGCCCCCGCCAGCGCTTCCAGTTCGGGGTCATCCACAGCCGAAATGACCAAGCCCCTGCCCTGTTCAGGAACAGAAAAGTCGAGCCCGAGAGACGGTTGAGACACCGCCAGCCAGAGCACGATGATCACGCTCGCCAAGACGCCAAGAAGCACGGTGACTGCAAGGGTCAGAGGGCTAAAAAGACGCATAAGCGTCTCCGCACTCGCAGATCAGGTTTCGGGCGCGCGCCCGTGAAAAACTCGTCTTGGAGTTCGGAATTAGCATAGTGTCGCCCCATCAAGCGATCGCATAAACGAATACCAATTTCCCTGCGTTTTCCTTATGCGTCAAGTGGGCGGGCCGCGCTACATTCGAACGAAAGGTCGCTTAAGTGAGCAACCGGAGCGGCACGAAAGCGTGACAGGTACACCAAGCGACGATTTCGATCTGCAAGAAACCGTCTTGAAAGACCAGAAGTTGGTTTCGGATAGCGAATCAATCAAGGCAGTCCTGGGCAGGGAGCCATTTGGGGAGAGCGTAAAATTTCAGTCTGAGCTCAGATCGCCCAATTTCCCAGAGCTATACACCGCTTACGGACGAAGTGTGTATGCGAATGATCACTGTGCCAGGAGGCGGCCCTATTGCCGCTCTCACATTCAAGGCTGCGGTCGATGATCCCAGCCGGTTTAAACGTTCTCGAACTGTGGCCGCACACTTCTGGCTTTCGAACTCAACACAGACTGCGAAGAGAAGCATGACCCGGATAAGCGATCTCAGACATACAAAAGAAAGAAAATGAACTTGAGCCAGACATCCAATTAGAGAAGCTGGCTTTCGCTGCGACAGTAAGGCACAAGCGTTCAGCCGACAAAGTGGACATTCGCAACATCTCCGGACGAACAATGCAAAAACATATTAACTGTTTCCGCCCCGGGGAGTTGACTAAGGAAACACATGGCGGAAAATGGTGGACGCCTGCGTCGAGGCGATTGGGAAACACTCTTGTGTTGGGGGCGCAAACTGAAAGAGAGATATGGACTATTCTGACTTGATCAAAGCTTTCGGGGCGTTCTTCGCTATCATGAACCCCTTTGTGAACCTGCCGATCTTTCTTGCACTGACAGCAGGTTTCACCGTCGCACAGCAACGCACGGTGGCCGCGAAAATCACACTGTTTTCGGCAGTCATGTGTGCCGTACTCCTCTTTGCCGGGCAGAAGATCATCGGCTTTTTTGGCATCACCATTGATGAATTTCGCATCGCTGGTGGCGCCGTCCTGGCCCATATTGCTTGGTCCATGCTGAACGGCGACAGTATAACGTCTCACCACGGAACAGAAAAAGAGCAGGACCACATGCAGGACCTCTCCGGTCTTGCTTTTTACCCCATCACCTTTCCGATGATCGTTGGTCCGGGCACGATTGCGACCCTCATCATCTACGCAGGACATGCAAAGGACTTCGAAGGATTGATGGAAATCGGCGGGGTCGTTGCCGTCATTCTTGTAATGCTATTTGTCGTGCTGTTTTTCGCGTCGTTCTTTGGAAAAGTCCTCACCGACACAATGCGTGTTATCATGACGCGCCTCATGGGTATGATATTGCTCGCAATATCGGTTGAAATGATCGTTGCGGGCACGAAAGCCGTTTTCCCGGGCCTGGCATAAGCAAATACACACGGAGCTGCTCAATCCGAACAATCATGCATGATCTGAAAAGCACAAGCGATTTCAATGCTTGGAATGCCGACCGTTGCCGTTCGATGGGTTTATGACCGTTGTGTCTCTGGGACCGTGCGGCCATGCAGCAGGTCCGGCAGCCGCGCTTGACAGGTTGTCATAGGCCAGAGAATAAGCGCAGTATCAGCGCATGTACATCATTCCACTCTGGCGAAACGTGTATAGGATCACTGCCCGTCGTCAGTGACATTGCCTTTACGGAGACCGCGACATGGCAATATTCCTGCTCACGCTTCATGTGGTGCTCGTGATCGGCTTCACACTCCGCATCCTGCTGCGGGATGATCTTTCACCGCAGACGCGTCTGGCGTGGTTTATTGTTCTTGTGGTGCTGCCCTATGCCGGAAGCGTCTTCTATTTCCTGTTTGGCGAAATCGACATAGGTCACCATGCAAACAAACGCCACAAGGAGGTTTGTGACCAAATCCGCGCTAGAGCCGCTCACCTCATGGGGCGACCGGAGGACACGGAACGGCTGATCGATCCGCTTTACAGGCCAGCCTTTCAATATGCGGCTTCAATCAATGGATTTCAGGCGATTGCAGGAAACCGGGCTGAGCTGATGACCGACGCTGCGGCCACAAACGCGCATCTCATCGCCGATATCGACGCGGCGCAAAGCCATGTCCACGTGCTTTATTACATCTGGCTCGACGACAGGACCGGCAGGGCTGTCGCGCAGGCTCTGATCCGTGCGGCGCAGCGCGGTGTTACCTGCCGCGCCATGGCCGATGGCCTCGGTTCGCGGGCCTTGATCAAGTCGCCCCTCTGGCAGCGGATGAAGGATGCTGGCGTGCAGTTAGCTGTGGCCCTGCCTTATGGGAATCTGTTCCGCACGGTGCTGACCAGTCGCATAGACCTGCGCAATCACCGCAAGATCACGGTGATCGACAGCAAGATCACCTATTGCGGCAGTCGGAACTCTGCTGATCCGGAATTTCTCGTCAAAGCCAAATATGCCCCTTGGGTGGACATCATGCTGCGGTTTGAGGGATCCATTGTGGCGCAGAACGAACTGCTGTTTCTCAGCGACTGGATGCAGGCCACGCGGGACACACTTGACGGCTTTACGCTAACGGCAAGCCCGATCGCTGGGGGATTTCCCGCGCAGGTGATGGGGGATGGCCCGACCGAACGTCGGGGTGCGACACCGCAGCTTTTTTCAATCCTCATCGCCTGTGCACAGCATAGTTTGACGCTCTCCACCCCATATTTCGTACCAGATGCGACCGTTCTGGAAGCCCTGTGTTCCGCCGCTCATCGCGGGGTCAAGGTGACGCTCATCTTTCCCAAGGTGAACGACAGCTGGGTCGTCGCCGCAGCAAGCCGAAGCTACTACCGAAAGTTGCTGTCTGCCGGCTGTCAGATTCATGAATTCGAGGGCGGCCTGCTGCATGCAAAGACGCTGACGCTGGATGACAAGGTCACCCTTGTGGGATCGTCAAACCTCGATCTTCGCAGCTTTGACCTCAACTACGAGAATAACATTCTTCTGCAGGATAGTGGGGTGACCCGTGCCGTGTGCGACCGTCAGGCAGACTATGTCGCGCGCTCTGTGCCCGTGACGCTCAATCTCGTGACCGCGTGGCCATGGTACAGGCGCATCTGGAATAACGTGATTGCCACGATTGGTCCCGTCCTTTAGTCGACGCGGTTTCTCTTGGTCTGGGGCCCGGATTGCCAGAGGGCAAACTGATGACCTGGGCAAAGATACAGGGATGGCTGATACATCTACACCCCGACACGAAGTGCCGCTTTCCAATCCGGCCGCCGACTTCGGCGATGGCGCAGTGCGAAAATCTCAAATAGAGGGCGCCCTTGGCGCCAGTCTGCCACCTCTCTCACCGCCCTTTTCGTCCGCGCCATGTGAATTTGATTGCTGCGAGATTTTGCGGACACAGCAAATGGCCGACCTGCTGAAACGCACTAAAGCAACTGATAGGCATCGGCTATGGGATCCGCTTGCGCCAGCGGTTCTTCCCCCTTTCTTCCCGCCCCGCCATTAGAAAATGGCCTCAACGTCGACAACCTTTCCCCGCTCCATGAAACAAAACTCCGGTTCAGCGCTGCCATCACCGCCAACGGGGTCGCGAACTTGCTACTCAGCTCTCCCATTCCTGGCGAAGCAGAGCGTATTGCATAGTGTTCTCGTAAATCGGCTGTCCGGCATCGTCATTCCGAAAGGATACGTAATCAAGAAACAGTCCCTCTTTCCGCATGCCCAACCGCTCGCAGAGCTTTTGCGATGGGTGGTTATGGTCCTCCACGTAAGCGTAAAGACGGCGTGCGCGCAGATTATCGAACAGGTGAGCGAAGAGCGCGCGCGCAGCTTCAAGCGCATAGCCTTGCCCAGCGTACGCCGGAGCGAAATTCCACCCGACCGAGACCGTGTCCTCCTCAAAATGCGCGAACAAATCTCCGATTAGTTGATCGGTGTCCTTGAGGCTGACGGCGATCTGTTCGTCATCTTCGCTGCGCTTTGCGGCTTCGATAACGGCAGCATCCATGTCCTGAAGGGTCAGCGACAGGAAGCAACTTGCGACCGGTGCCTCCAGATAGGCGAAAAGGCGGCCCGCGTCTTCGCGGCGAAAGTTCCTGAGGATAAGGCGGTCAGTTTCAATCGGTGTCACGGGCGCAGGCTTTCGGCTGTGATGGCAAAGGATCAGTGGTTCGTGGCGCGGGTGTCGTGGCGCGGACCGGCAAGCGCGATGAAGACCACGATCGCCAATGCCATGATCACGACCGCCGCGATGGTCAGCAGATCGGTATGGGTCTGGGTGAATGCGGCCTTGCCCGCTGAAATCAGCGCCGCGCTCTGGTCATCGGCCAGCCTTGCGGCGACGATATAGGTGTCCCCGATACTGCGGGCGGCCTCGGCGGCCAGTTCTGGGGAAAGGCGCGCAGGCAACTCTATGGCGCGGGAAAAGCTACTGGTCATGAAAACGCCGAAAAAGGTGATGCCGAGACCTGTTCCCAGCTCATACCCCGTCGCCTCCAGCGAACCTGCCGCGCCGCCGTTCTCGGCTTTCACTGCGCCCATGATCGCGATCGAGGAGGCCGTCAGCCCGATGCTGAGGGCCAGCCCCAGCATGGCCAAGGCCAGCGGCACATGCAGGCCGGGATCATGGAAATCCTGCCGCGCCAGAAACACCAGGGTAAACGCGGCGATCGCAAGGGACAGGCTGGCTACGCGGCGTAGGCCGAAACGGTTTGAGAGCCACCCAGCAATTGGCCCCCCAACGCCCGCGGCCGCCATGATCGGGATCATGAACAGACCAGCCTGCAGCGGCGTCTTGCCCAGAACGTATTGCAGTTCCTGTGCCAGGGTCAGCTCGACGCCGGCCAAGGCACCAGAGGCGACCAGCGCCATCAGCAGTCCGGCAAAGATAGCCGGATGCGACAACAGAGACAGGTCCAGCATAGGCTCCGGGGCCTGCAACTGAGCGCGCACGAAAAGCGCCAGCACGGCCACTCCAAAGCCGATCACACCGGCGATGACCGGCAGCGTGTGCTTTGCCCCGAAACCTGCCTTGATGCCATAAACGATCGCGATCAAGCCGATGATCAGCAGCAGCGCCTGACCAATAGGCCAGGCACCTGGCGTGGTCCGCTCGACCCGCGGCAACAGCAGATAGCAGGCCGGCGCCACGACCAGCATCACCGGCACATTGATCAAAAAGGCTGACCCCCACCAGAAATGCTCCAGAAGCGCCCCGCCGATCAGCGGCCCGACCGCCGCCCCCGCTGCTCCGACCGTGCCCCAAAGGCCAAGCGCCATGGCACGTTCGTTCGGGTCGTCGAAAGTCTTGCGGATCAGGCCTAGGACGCACGGCAGGATCATAGACCCTCCAAGCGCCAAAACCACGCGCGCTGCGATCAACTCAGGCCCATTTCGAGCAAATGCGGCACAGGCCGAAGCGGCGGCAAAGACAATCAACCCCGTCATCAAGATTCGACGGTTGCCGACCCGATCCGACAGAGTGCCCATCGGCACCAGCAGGCCCGCCATCAGCAAGGGATAGATGTCGATGATCCACAGGACCTCGGTCGCTGATGCATTCAGCGCCTGCGTTAAGCGTGGCACCGCAACATGTAGGATAGTCATGTCCAGAACGACCGGCAAAAAGGCCAACATGACCGCCAGCAAGACAAGCCAGCGCTTGGGATCGGGGCGTAGGGCGGACATAGATCACCTGGTGTTTTCGTTGCAGTAGACGATATAAATACGTGCGTATGGATTTCAATATGCAAGAAGGAAGACGGAATGGGCCGAAAACCGACCATCTCGCGCGACGGGCTGCTGGACGTAGCAGAAGAGATCGTACGCAGCCGTGGAGGCAGCGCGCTGACCGTCGGCGCGCTGGCCCAGGCCGCCGGCATCTCAAAAGGCGGGGTACAATACTCCTTTGCCAGCAAGGACGCGATCATTCGCGGGCTGATAGAGCGCTGGACCAGCCAGTTCGATGCACTTCTGGGCGATCAGCACGACGAAGATCCGGTCCGTTTCGTCCACCGCTACATCGCCGCGACACGCGCCTCGCACGAGGCGATGAACGCAAAGATGGCAGCGCTTCTGGTGAGCTATCTCGAGGATCCCGCAAACCTTAAGGAAACCCGCAAGTGGTATCAGGGCATCTTCGCGCGCTTGGCCGGGGATGGACCCGAGGCCCGCGCCACACGGGTCGCCTTTCTGGCGGTCGAGGGTCTGTTCCTGATGCGGATCAACGGCATTGATGCGGATGGAAACTGGAAAAGACTTTTGGATGATGTGGAGGCGGTATTGCGAAAATTGGCCGTGACAGAAATCTAATCAACACGCTGGACCGGCTTGAAGTCACCTACTGTAAGATCGGTCATTTCCAGATTGGACGTTTCACGCTTTCGTGTCGCTCCTGTTGCTCACTTAAGCGACCTTTCGCTCGAAGGCCAAAGGGCTTTTCCAGCCCAATGCTGAGTGCCTTCGACAAGGATTGTAGAAGCCGTTGATGTATTGGAAGATGGCCATCTCGACTTACCACTTGGTTGCCCATGGCCACCCCCAGATTAGCTCGGCCTTGATCGTTTTGAAGAAGGTTTCGACGGCAGCGTTGTCGTAACAGCTTCCCCTGCCGCTCATCGATACTTGGAATCCGTGCTGGCGCAGGAGCTTATGGTTGTAAAAGCAAAGCGGCAGAGACATTGCTCTGCCGCCTCACCTTCCGGCGGTGCATCAACGAATGCTGATCAGCTCTATTGGAACCTGATCGCGCTCAGTTGGTCCACCGAAAGCGCATCTTCAATACATTATAAGGAGATGACGTTATTCTTGGATGTCTTGCGGCAAAGCTTGCCGCGTGTCCGTCGTCTTTTCCGCCGCAAGGTGTTCAAAAAAATGATGCCAGCCGAGATCAGATTTCTTCTTTTGAGTAATGGTCATCATCGCAGAGGTCTCACCTGCGGATGTCTTTCTGAGTGTCATGTTTGGCCCTCCATCGTATTCCGAAAATATCCCGGAATTTCATCTTGAGCCCATGAAATCGGCTCAAGTGCTTTTCTTGTCGACGGCAAGCGCGTCGCGTGCCAATCGTGCGGCCTTGAGGCTGGCCGTAAGGTCAGCGCGTCGCGCCACCTCTGTTTCTGTGATCTCCCGGGCCGCCGCAGCCGTTCGGTCATGCGGCGTGGCCGGTTTGGTCGCCGTTTGTCGAAACAGGGCATTGGCCTTGTCTTTATGGAGCATAAAGCCTCCTTAGTCGTGGGACCCGGCGATAAACGCCGGATCCAAAACCGGTCAGATCAGGCGAGTACCAGATTGATTGCGGACTCGCGTCCGTCGCGCCCGGCTTCGACATCGTAGGTCACAGCTTGGCCGTCATCCAGTTGTGCGATGCCGCCGCGTTCCATCGCCGAAATGTGGACGAAAATATCGCGCCCACCCGATTTCGGTTCGATGAAGCCGAAGCCTTTAGATTGGTTGAACCATTTCACAGTGCCATTGGCCATTGTGATGTCTCCTTGATTATTTTGCAGCCCACGTGAATGCGGTTGCCCGGCTCAGTCAGATCGAAGCGGCAGACTGGAACCGATAAGGGAGACAGGATGCAGATGGAAAAAACGTTGCCTGACCTAGGTACAGGAGGGGAACATGAATAGCAAAGGAAAAGAAATAAAAGATCTTACAGCCGAAGAACGACAAGGCTTTTCGAACCGCCTTTGGAGGGCCTCAGATAAGCTGATCGCTCCAGACTTCGAACCCAGTCAGAAGGTTTTCGCCGAAAGAATGGGTCAGCGGTACGTCCGCGGCATCGCGGCCTTGTGCGACCAGAACCCGCCCGATGCGCGGCATGTTGTTGCGCGGATCGAAAACCCACCAGCCCCCGTCGAGCCAGACCTCCGTCCAAGCGGCGAAATCACCCGGCGGATAGGGCGGATCCATGCCGATGTCGCCCAGATAGCCGGTGCAATACCGCGCGGGAATGTTCATGCAGCGGCAAAAGGCGATCGTCAGATGCGCGTAATCGCGACAGACGCCCTGCGCGTCGTGATAGGCCTGTGCGGCGCTGCGGTTGGCATCCGCAGCAAGGTAATCGAAACGAATATGGCTGTGAACGAAATCGCAGATCGCCTGCACCCGAGCCAGTCCGGGAGCTGTGTGTTGAAACAACCGCCACGCCGTATCGGATAGCACATCGGTTTCACAATAACGGCTGCCCAAGAGATAGACGAGCACTTCGTCCGGCAGTGTCTCAACGGGGGCCTGTGCGCCGATGTCCGGGCGCGCCTCAGGCAGGCCTGTGTCCCGGATGATCGTCTGCGTCTCTACCGTAAAGCGCCCTTGCGGCGCGACCAGCCGCGTGCACCAATTGCCGAACCCGTCGCGATAGCCGCTCATCGGCACACGGGGCGTGGTGGTGAGGTGATCCGGGTATTCAAGATCACTGACCCGCGAGAAATGCACGTTCAACAGCGCGATCATCGGGGTCTGTTGCGGCAGCTCGAACTGGAACCGGCAACCGAGTTCGATGCGAAGATCAGATGGGGTCACGACGCGACTCCTATATTTTTTTCGCCCAACATCTGCGGCGTCGGGAAGGACATTCGCCGAGATCTCATGAGTTGCGACTGTGGCGCGACCATGCCTTGCGCAATTCGGAGCCGACGGGGGCATAGGATTCATCAAAAATCGAACGACGCGGTTTCGGTGCCTCACCCGTGCCGATTTAGTGGCCTCTGTCTGAGGCTCTTGTGTGATCGGTGTTTTCTCGGCGTGGGTTTCGGTGTTGTGAGCAATGTGTTTTGTCATTTTCAGTATCCTTTTTGAGAGCAATCTGCGGATACGGAAAAGACGCCACAGGCATGCGGCTGCCCCCTCAGGATCGGCAACTTGGGATCAGTTCGTTTGGTGTGTCGTCTGAATACGAGGAGAAACTGGGGGCAAATTGCGCACCGCAGCGATGGCGCGGGTCATCGCCCGCCTGTGAGAATTTCCTTGTAACCTCAATAGATATGGGGGATCGCGCACCGCATTACCAGTGAAATGACATGCGAGCGGTGCAACTTGTCCCCGAAGTCCCCGTGGGATGGCGAGACGTGGCCCCGCTTGCCCGAGTTTCAGAAAATAATAGTGATTGTTTTCCATAGCTAAGGCGGGTTTCGAGGCTTTCTCAGAAAAATGCCTCGTATTTCGGCGGCAGAGCATCTATCTGTACCTCATACGTCTGGTCCGTGGCGCATTTACCGGATGGCCCGCAGATGTGTCTCTGCCCCGCCGCAATCCGTGTGAGACAGACGACGCGATTGATTGCTCAATCGCAAAATTTATCACCCGACCAGAACGAAGGGGCCGCAGTACGGTGCAATAAGCACGTGCGACGAAGGTGCATGGTGGAGATATTCACCCGCGCCGCGCCACGTCCGGTCACTTCTCTTGAGTTCATCTGAACCAAGTCACCCAAAAGGGCAGATGCCGTTGGCCGCATGCCACGTCCTGCCCTAAACCGCGATCCCGTCTCCACGGTCACGCGGTTTGTATCCGAGAAAGAAAAGACCTTGATAGAAATTTACTGGGGCACCCCCCTGTCGCTCGTTACTTCGCCTGAGGGCGACGTGCAGAAATTCGGCACCATCGAAAAAGCGCGCCACTGGCTTCACCGTAAATGGCCCGTGTCAGACGACGCGCGGCAACGCGCGCTGGAGACAATTGAAGCGGCAATGGATTGCATGGCCCCTGTCGTCGAGGCCCGCAAAGCGTTTATGATGGCCGCAAAAACCGCAGGTTTCGTGCCTGTGGTGGCAACGCAGACAGTCGCATAGTCCCTCCCGTATTGCCGAGAGGCGACAGCCCAGCCGTTCGCGACAAGCCATGCGTTAAGGTCTTCGCCCTTCTGGTAGCACTTCGCCACAAAGCGTCCGTAGCGGTCGGTGTCGCTCACGCGGCACTCGACCGGGGAGCGGTCAATCTTTTGCGCTAGGGTGTTGGCTGCGTCCGTTCCGCACCGCCATTCCCTCCCACCGGGTAGGCGGCATTTCTGGCGGCTTTCAATGGCGTCGATTGCATGCAGCTTGATCCGCTCGCCGTGTATCTCGATGGTGTCTCCGTCGATCACGCTGGCCGTGCCGGTGATCGTGCCCTGAGAGGCCGCCTGAGCGCCCACAGGGTCGCACAGAGCGGCTGTCAGAAGGCAGGGCGGTAGAGCGGGTGTGGACCTGTCACGGAATTGTTCTGCTCCTTTGACTTGGTATTTTGCCACAAAGGAGAGACATCATGGCGTCGAACCCCACCCCGGAATTCCGCGCCGAGGCAGTGCGCGTAGCGTCGACGAGCGGCTTGCCTCGTAAGCAAGTGGCAGCCGATTTTGGTATCGGCTTCTCGACGTTGAGCCGCTGGATTCAGCAGGACCGGCGTAATCCTGAGAAGCCAGCCGCCCAATCTGATCTTGAACGTGAGATCGCCGAGCTGCGCAAAGAGAACCGTATGCTCCGGGAGGAGAGGGACGTGCTAAAAAAGGCCACCCAGTTCTTTGCGGAGCGAAGCAAATGAGGTTCGCTTTCATCCGTTGCCCGGCAGGCGATTTGCATGGCAAATCTGCCGAGAGGGGCAAAGAACGCCGACATGTGAGAACGGCGGTGCAAAATTAGACCACAGTAGCGCCGTCGTATTGGCGGTGCGGGCGGCGTAAAAGTCGTCCACTTTTTCCCTTCTTGCGGCAGCAGGGAGGGAGAGGAGATTTACACCGTGGAACTTTATCTGAAGATCAGGCTGGCGCGCAGCGAAGGGATGAGCCAGCGTGAGCTGGCGCGGCATTTCAACATATCGCGTGACAGCGTTCGCAAGATGTTGGCGTTCTCGTCGCCGCCGGGATACCGGCGCACCAAGGAGATCAAGCGGCCCAAGCTTGATGGGTTTACGGGAATCATCGACGATTGGCTTGAAGACGACAAGAAGTTGCCTCGCAAGCAGCGCCATACGGCGAAGCGGCTCCACGAGCGGCTCAAGGCGGAGCACGGGTTCACCGGCGGTTATACGATCATCAAGGATTACGTTCGGCAGCGAGAGCGGCGCAGCCGGGAGATGTTCGTGCCGCTGGCGCATCCGCCGGGCCATGCACAGGCCGATTTTGGCGAAGCGCTGGTTGTGATCGGGGGAGTTGAGCAAAAGGCCCACTTCTTCGTCCTGGATTTGCCGCACAGCGATGCCTACGTCGTGCGGGCCTACCCGGCGGCCACGGCAGAGGCCTGGATGGACGGGCATGTGCATGCCTTTGCCTTCTTTGGCGGGGTGCCGCAGTCGGTGCTGTATGACAACGACCGCTGCCTGGTCGCGAAGATCCAACCCGATGGTAAACGGGTGCGCGCCACGCTGTTCAGCGGGTTGCTGTCGCACTACCTGTTCCGAGACCGCTACGGGCGGCCCGGCAAAGGGAACGACAAGGGCAATGTTGAGGGGGTGGTGGGCTATGTGCGTCGCAACCACATGGTACCGATCCCCTGCTTCCCGGACTGGGAGAGCTTCAACGCTTATCTTGAGGAGCGGTGCCGTGCCCGTCAGGGCGATACTTTGCGGGGGCAAACGGAGACGATCGGTGCGCGGCTGCAGCGGGATCTGGCCGAGATGCGCCCCTTGCCAGCCGCCCCCTTTGAGGCCTGCGCACAAGCTAACGGCCGGGTGAGCTCCCAGTCTTTGGTCCGCTACGACACCAATGATTACTCGGTGCCCGTAGCCTATGGCCATCAGGACGTCTGGGTGCGGGCCTATGTCGATCAGGTGGTGATCGGCTGTCGCGGGGACGTAATCGCGCGCCATCCGCGGTGCTACGGGCGCGAGGACATGGTGTTCGACCCGATCCATTACCTTCCGCTAATCGAACGCAAGATCAATGCTTTGGATCAGGCCGCGCCCCTTGCGGAGTGGGACTTGCCCGAAGAGTTCGACACGCTGCGCCGCTTGATGGAAGCGCGCATGCTGAAGATCGGCCGTCGCGAGTATGTCCAGGTGCTGCGGCTTCTGGAAAGCTTTCGCATGGAAGAGCTGCACGCCGCTGTAAAACAAGCCCTGAAGATGGGCGCGGTCGGCTTTGATGCCGTGAAGCATCTGGTCCTGTGCCAGGTCGAGAAGCGGCCACCACGGCTCGACCTCGATGTGTACCCCTACCTGCCACGGACACGGGTCGAGACGACCTCCGCGGCCAGCTACATGTCCCTGATGCCGGAGGCTGCGGAATGACCCATGCCCCCGAGATCCTGCTGGAGCATCACCTCAAGAGACTGAAGCTTCCGACGTTCCTGCGCGAGTATCAGAAGATAGCACGCCAATGCGCCGCCGAGGGCCTGGACCATGTCCAGTTCCTGACGCGCCTGGTGGAATTGGAGCTGATCGATCGCGAGCGAAGAATGGTCGAGCGCCGCATCAAGACGGCCAAGTTCCCGGCCACCAAAAGCCTCGACTTCAAGGCGATCCCCAAACTCAACAAGATGCAGGTCCTGGAGTTGGCGCGCTGCGACTGGATCGAGCGACGCGAAAACGTGATCGCCCTCGGTCCAAGTGGCACGGGCAAAACCCACGTCGCCCTCGGCCTGGGGCTCGCCGCCTGCCAGAAAGGGATGACGGTCAGCTTCACCACCGCCGCGGCCCTGGTCAACGAACTGATGGAGGCCCGTGACGAGCGTCGCCTGCTGCGGGTCCAAAAACAGATGGCCAATGCCAAGCTGCTGATCATCGACGAATTGGGCTTCGTCCCGCTCTCAAAAACCGGAGCAGAGCTGCTCTTCGAATTGATCTCGCAGCGCTATGAGCGCGGCGCAACGCTGATCACGAGCAACTTGCCCTTCGATGAATGGACGGAAACATTCGGCACTGAGCGCCTGACCGGGGCGCTCCTTGACCGGCTGACCCACCACGTCAACATCCTCGAGATGAATGGCGAGAGCTATCGCCTAGCCCAGAGCCAAGCGCGAAAAGCCACCAAAACCATCTGATCGAAAAGCCATGACTTGGCCCTCACGGGCCAAGGCGGCCAGTCAACCGCCAGCTATTTGGAGAGCGCGGCTGACTGGCCGCCTGCGTTCTGCGCAACCGTCACGCCCAACCCTAAAGTGGTCTACTTTTGCGCCGCCCTTTGGTCGGGTTTTACTCCGCCGTTGACAGAGGGCGAAAGCCCACGCCAAAGAGCACGGGCACGATATTGAGCTGCGGTTTGGCGAGGTGCTTTTGTCCGTCACCCAGAAAGGCGGGCGCACCTTTAACACCCACACGGGGGAGCTGGGCGCGGTCTGGATGTTCCAAGACCCCGAAGACCGCATTCCGAATAATCCCGGTATCACCGTGGACTTTCGGGCGCTTGGCTTGGCGACAGGCGGTTTGGATCATGCGGAAAAGCATTTTAGGGAAGTTATGACGGCCATGGCGATCCCCTACGGCGAACATCAGCTCCGCGTCTCTCGCGTGGACTTTGCCATGGATATGTTGGCCCCGTGGTTCGAACCGGAGCGGATCGCGCTTGTCGCTCCGCCGGGCACCAAGGTGACGGAACACACGGGCGTCGATGAAACCGTCACACAGGCCACCGGGGGCCGCGTCACCGGGCTTCGGGCGGGGAATGTCGATAACCGCCAGTTGGCAATCTATGACAAGCGCGGCGAGGTCATACAGAAGGCCAAAGACGGCTGGCTTGCGATCTGGAATGCAGAGCGTGCCGCCTGCGGGCAAGAGTCTTTGGACCTGTCCGACCGCCACGCAAGCCAAGTCTGGCGCTTCGAGCTGCGGCTTGGGTCAAAGCAGCTCCGAGACCGCTTTGAAATGCACTCATGGGCGGATGTGCGGGAGAGACTCGGAGACGCCTATCACAATGCGCTTGAGCGCCTGCGCTACTGCATCCCCACAAATGACAGCAACCGCGCCCGCTGGCCCGCGCACGAGCTGTGGCGGTTGTTTGAAGATACGGTCATGCAAGACCTGTCCGTGCATTGCATCGGCGTGCAGCCCTCGGACGTGATCTTTGCCAACCGCACTGCCAAAATGCGGGAACTGGACCAGCAGCTCTTGGGCCTCTTCATCACCCGCGCCGCAATCTCCGACGTGCCGCCGGATGAGTTCTACGACTTCATGGACCAGCACACAGACGCCCTGCGCCGCAACAGCGAGGAGCATCCGAAGACCTTGGAAGAGAGGTTGCAGAAGGCGGGCGGAAAGTATCGGTGGACGTAAAAGGGCGGATTGTGTTGAAAAACTCTGATGCAGCGCTTTGGGGCCAAATTTGGCAGAACAATATTCCGAATTATTCAAATTCTAGCGGCGTCACGGGGTGCAATCAGCTCGTGGAGGAATCGTTTCCCACATTTCCGAAATTTGCAAATGCAGCAAAGAGTTTTTCAACGGAATCGGCGGAAAGTGTGAATTCGCTGCAAACCTCATGAATGACCGCAAAGCGCAGTAAGCGAACGATTACTGCGCTTTGCGGTCTGTACAGCTCAGAACCGGGCGGAAAGGCGCAGGGTCAATGCATGTTCGCGGCCATTGTCCCCGATCTGCCCCTTATAGCCGACGGTCAGCTGCGTCATATCGCTCAGCGACAGCGAGGCCCCAGCCTCCAGAAGCGCGGCATCGCGGATGACCGGTGCCCCTTCGACCGTAAACGCCGCCCCGCCGTCAAAGCTGGCAGTGGACAAGGGCGTCACATCGCCATAGGCATGACGCCAGCCAAGCGCACCGGTGAGTTCGAGCGGCAATGTGCCGATCTCGATCTGCGCCGATCCGCGCGTGCCCAGGGTGGTGAAGAGCGTCGACATGTCCTGCGACTGGCCCGCCAGCGCCGCAGCGCCGCCAGCCTCCGTGAAACCGTCCGTATTGAGTCCGACCCAGGCCAGGCCCGCGAAAGGTTCGATTTCGGCCAGTCCAAGATCGACGCTCCAGCCCGCCTCGCCGAAGACCTGCGCCGTTCCAGCATGGTAATTCGCCGCCTGTGCGCCGGTGAGCGCGCCTACGGCGACAGTCCGGTCGCTGTCGACATCGCTCAGGCTGTAGGAGGCCCCGCCGCGCAGCGACAGCAGACCGGCCCCGGCGGCAAAGGAGCGCGAACCATAGGCGCCGATGTGGAAACTGTCAGCCGTGGCGCTGGAGGAGCGCTCAGACACATTCAGCTCGGTGCGGCCATAGCCAGCGAACACCCCAAGATGGGTCGCTTCGGACGTTGTCATATCGGCGCCGACCAGGAAGCCGCCTGTGTTTTCGCGCAGGGCTGCGGCATTGTCATTGCCATCCTTGCGATCCCAGGCCCCGAAGCCTTCTACCCAAATCTCCGGTGCATCTGCGGCCTGTACCATATCTGCGCCGGTTGCGGCTCTGGACGTATATCCCTCGCCCTCCGGAGCACCGTTCGCGCCGATCGACCGCAGACGCTGGCCAACCGTGGTGCGCAACAGATCAGTATTCTCCACGAGGCTGGATTGCAGACTGGCATGCAGCTCGCCGGAGAGGCTGTCAAAGGCCGCGCCAAGCACCGCCGCATCGTCCGGCAGGAAAGCCGCGGCGTCGAACACCGCATTGCCATGCCCTGCCGCTTCACTTACGGCAGAGACGGCACGTTGGTTGGTCGTACCCACCTTGTCGGAGAAGCTGATGTCGTTGCGCAAAAGCTTCAGATCGACCGTGTAATTGTCCCGATCATAGACCAAAGACGGATCAAGAAAGGCATAGTCGGAGGTGACGCTGTCGAAGGCGCCGGTCAAACCGGTGCCGCCTTCCAGAATCCGATAGGTTGCGGAGGGATCATAGGTTCCGTCAAAGCCGATATGCTGCACCGTCCCGCCACTGATGACGACATTTCCGCTGGCAATGGTCTTGTCGCTGGAGGTTCCCGTCGGATCGGTTTCGACCTCGTAGATAGACCCGGCCTCGAAGGTCACATCGCCAATGACATTGAGCGTGCCAATGGAATTACCCGGGCTGAGAATGCCACCTGACTGCACGGTGGTTTCCCCGACCGTACCGGAGCCGCCAAGCCGCGAGCCGCTGGCTACTGTCGTTTCACCCGACGAGTTGAAGTTACCATTGACAATGAGCGTCGACGCTCCGGCCAGATCGACACTGCCAAAGGAAAGATCCGTGCCCGTCAGCGTCAGGATGCCCGTATTCAGGGCCAGCGCATCCGCCTGCACGCCGCCGGAGAGGGCCCAGGCGCTGCCCGCCATGGTGAGCGTGCCGAAGCCCTTGAGGTCTTCATCCTCGCTGCCCGTGCCTTTGAGCGTCAGCGTGTCGCCGCTGTCGGCCTGAACCTGGCCTATAAGGTTCGAGCCTGTGTCGAGTGTCAGATCGTAGTTGATCCCTCTGGCTTTCCCGAGCGCGTAAGTGCCGGTTCCCTCGATCGTGCCGGAGTTGGTGATGCTCGCATGACCGGTCTCAGCATAATCGGAGTCCATGAAATACAGTCCACGGCTCCCAGTGATGGTGCCGGAGTTTGTGATTTCGCTATTCGTAACTCCGGCAAAAATCGCCCCATCAGTGGCGCCCTGCAGCGTCCCCGTATTGTTCAGGCTGGCATCCGTCAGATTGTAAAACAGCGCGCCATAATGGCGTTCACCGGTGATCGTGCCGTCGTTAGTCAGAGTGCCCTTGGTGCTCGACAGCTCGTACCCATTCCCGATCCACGCGCCGATGTCGGCCGACATGGTCCCGGTCGTGGAGTTGATAATGGTACCGGATTTATAAAATGCGGCTGCGGCAGTCCCCTCATACTCAATGTTGGTCGATGTGAGCGACCCATCGTTTTCCAGATACCCTACACCGGACACGGCGGTAATCGCGTTATACTCGGAGGAGATTGTCGCCCCCTCGCGGTTGTAGATGGTTGCATCCCCCTCAAGATGAAGGGCCGCCCGGCCGTCCCGCCCAGAAATGCTGCCGTAGTTGTCGATGGTGCTACTCGTTCCCCCGCTTGCCATCTGTACCGTGCCTTCGATCGTGGCTCCGGCATTGTTGGTCAGCGACAGAGTGTCATTGGCGATCATGATGCTGAACTTGTCGCTCGTAATGCGCCCGGAGTTTACAACGGTCATTCCTGACCAGCCGTTGTAAATTGCCGCGCCACCATTCAACGACTCGAGGATACCGGTGGACCCGACTTTGACTGTGTCATCCGTATGCGAGGCGATGCCACCCGCTGTCCCGTCTGCGCGGAGCGTGCCGTCAATCTGGAACTCCCAGGCGTTGCTGGTGCTCGTATTGATCGCATTTTGGGTATTGCTGGTCACGGAAAGGGAACCGCCCTGCTCGAGATGCAGGATGCCGCCACCGGGATGGCGGGTGTCCATATCAATCGGCGCGGTTTCTGTGCCGCTGATCACGACGTCGTACGCCGATTGCGCCAGAGCCGCGCCGCTCCATCCGAAGGTGGCGAGTACTCCGGTCAGGGCCGTACCTGCGATAATTTGTCTGCGCGCCAAATACCGCCCCGCCAGACCACTCAAACCTATCGTTGCGTCAGCCATCAACGTTCTCTCTCTTGTCTTCATTTATGAAAATGCCTTGCTAGAGGCTCTGGGTAGTCAACTTGACGCAATTAGAAACAGATTGTTGCCAATCGGACAAGGGGGATATGTTGTCTTCTGACATGTGCAGATTTGACAATTTAGGCAGTTCAGGCCGCTATTCGCCTCGCCCGTCAGGACACCATTTCATCTGCGAGCTTGGGAAAAGCGGAAAGGGCCGCGCGCGCCACGGGGCCCCGGCGGCGGCCCGCCTGCGATCACGATGAGCGGTTTGAAAAGCGCGCGTAGTGTGACAAACTCATGACGCATTGAGCACAGGCTACCCGGTGGCGGATCGGGGAAACAGGATCACAGACATGACGAGGGACATCCCGCAAGAAACGACCGACCGCGCGGTTGGCAGGCCCCCACGCATCTCGCGCGACGATATCGCAGATGCCGCGCTGGCCATTGGGCTGTCATCTGTGAAGATGAAAGCGGTGGGGGAGAGGCTTGGCGTTGACCACTCTTCGCTTTACCGCCACGTTAAAGGACGCGACGACCTGATCTTCGTGGCGCTGGATCGGGCGGTATCCAAGCTTGACTGGGAACAGGATTCCCCGGACTGGCGAGATTTCCTGAGATCCATGACGAAGGCCGTCTGGGCGCTCTGCGATGCATATCCCGGGCTAGCCTCGGCCCTACGCACGATGAAAACCATCCCCCCCTCGGTCATCGCCGGATATGCCCGCGCCTGTCGTCGGCTGGAGGAACATGGTTTTGCCATGGACGACGCCGTGCTAATCATCGATGGCATCATGGATATGACCGTGGGCTGCGCCTCTCGCTGGGAGCAGTTGCTCGAAAATGACGGCGCAGCAGCTGAGACTATGCTGAATTCTCTGGAAACGGCTAATGACGCCGCAACCGCGCCATATGGGGCGCGAATGAAAGAACTCATGAGCGGCGCCCCAAAAGAATGGTGGCAACGAAAGCTCAACCTGATGATCGAAGGTGCCGCGGCTTTGCTCGTCCGAAACGAGTAACCACATGGGAATTTCTGTGGATAGTGCGAACGGCAGCCTCCGACCGATTGTGTTGAAAAACTCTGTCACGGCACCTGACAGGCAATTTTTGTAGGAAAATGTTCTAAAGGCGTTGCAAGGCAGCCGAAAACACGGCGCTTGGCACGTGAATTTGGAACACTGTTCTGCATTTCGGAGAGCGCCGAGAGCCTCAGGGGCTTTTTCAACACAATCGACCATGAGCAGACGGCGGTCGTGGCTCGATCCCGAAGGGAAGCCGCCCGTCCGGCATCCGCAACCAGCGCATCAATCAACGAGCGCTCTGTGCTTGAGGGATATTACGAGTGCTTTCATCGGCCTCACGGAGAATGGCGCGAATGTCTAACCTGATCTGGACCTGTCACGGTTTGATGCCGCTCCTTTGATAGCATTTACTGCAAGGAAGGAGACGAACTATGGGATTGAAACGGACGGACGAATTCCGGGCTGATGCGGTGCGGATCGCGCTGACCAGCGGGCTGACACGCAAGCAGGTGGCGTCAGATTTGGGCGTCGGCCTATCGACGCTGAACAAATGGATTACGGCGCACCGCGACACTGATGTTGTGTCCGACAAAGACCTGGACCTCGCCCGCGAAAATGAACGGCTTCGGCGCGAGAACCGTATCCTGAAGGAGGAGAGGGATATTCTAAAAAAGGCCACGGCCTTCTTCGCGAGCCAAAAGCCATGAGATTTAGGTTCATCGAAGAGCATGGCCGCGAATTCCCGACCAACCGCCTTTGCAAGGTTCTGGATGTTAGCGAACGTGGCCTACGAGCTTATCGCTGCCGCCCGGCTAGCCTAAGGCAGCGGACGGACATGGTCGTCTTGGCCCACATCAAGGAACAATCTCGGCTCAGCCTGGGCAGCTACGGACGACCGAGGAGGACGGAAGAACTGAAAGAGCTGGGCCTGAACATTGGCCATCGCCGTGTCGGTCGACTGATGCGTGAGAATGGCATTCGCGTTGAAAGGTCGAGGAGATACAAGGTGACGACCGACAGCAACCATGCTTTCACCATCGCACCCAACCTGTTGAACCGGGACTTCCGGGCCGACCGCCAGAACCAGAAATGGGCGGGCGACATCAGCTATGTGTGGACCTGCGAAGGCTGGCTCTACCTGGCTGTCATTCTTGATCTGCATTCTCGCCGGGTGATCGGTTGGGCAGTCAGCAATCGCATGAAACGTGATTTGGCAATCCGGGCACTGAGCATGGCGATTGCATTCCGGTCACCTCCCAGAGGCTGCATCCACCATACGGATCACGGGTCACAATATTGCTCTCATGATTATCAGAAGATCCTGCGGCAGCATGGGTTCAAGGTCTCGATGAGCGGCAAAGGCAACTGCTATGACAACTCCGCTGTCGAGACATTCTTTAAAACGATCAAAGCAGAGATGATTTGGCGACGGCCGTGGCAAACACGACGGCAGGCTGAAGCGGCCATATTCCAATACAGCAACGGCTTCTACAATCCGCGAAGACGGCACTCAGCACTGGGCTGGAAAAGTCCGGTCGCTTTCGAACGGAAAGTGGCTTAAACGAGCACTTGGAGCGGCACAAAAACGTGACAGGTCCAGCCATAGTCGGTCCCTGTTCGTTTCCGGATTTCGCGGAAGACCAACGCACCAATAGCGCTCAAAGTTGGTTTGAAATAATTTTAAGAAATTCCATAAGTGCCGGTGAGCAATCTTCTGGTCGATGGACAATCTGCAAGCTCATTGTCACGTCGAGATCCGCGACAGGGGCAAACAAGACGCCCTGCGGTTTGCGCCAGATTTGGGAGGCGTTTGCAAATGCCAGCCCCGCCCCCGCACTGACGAGCGCAAGAATTTCGGTCTCGTTGACCGGGTCGGAAATATAATTCGGGGAGAACTTCATAAGCGAAAGTGCAGCTTGCAGATCGTCGTAAAGCTTGGGGCTGGCAGCCCTTTGAAACCCGATCAACGTATAGCCGCGCAGGTCGCGGATGCGAATGTCAGAGTCTTCCATTGGTTACGATCACTTCGGGCCGACCGTGTTGCCTCATTGCTTTTCTTAAGAATTTCAATGCCGCACGCTGATCACGCGTCTTTGTGACAAAGCTGTCCAGAACTTCTCCCTCGTGATCCACGGCCCGCCACAAGTAGTGCCGCTCATCTTAAATCTTCACAAACATTTCGTCCAAGTACCACAGCCAGCTGCTCGATCGCAGACCCTCAATACGGCGTTTTCGGATCTCGGCGGCGAACATCGGTCCGAAACGATGCCACCAATATCGAACTGCCTCGTGACTAACGTCAATGCCGCGTTCGTGGAGCAAATCTTCGACATTCCGAAGCGAAAGAGAAAGCCGACCGTAGAGCATCACCGCCAAGCAGATGATCTAAGGGCTCGTTTTGAAATACTTGAAAGGAGCACGTTTGGTCATGGCCTGAGGCAAGGAAACCACCATGGCCGCCTCAAGCCAAGTTCTTCTGACAAGCCCTCGCCTAACAATGGATCAATCAGACCGCGATGCGAGATGTGTCGCGATTTCGCGGATATGCGTCGATTCAATCCCGCAACAGCCTCCAACCATCATCGCGCCAGCCGCGATCCATGTATCCACCCACTTCAGATAGCCAAGAGGTGTCATATCCTCGCGGACCCTAGAGATCACCTCATTGGCCGCGCCATCGTCGTCTTGAGATTCAAAGGCGTTGGCATAGACCCCTATCGGCATTGGCGCAGCGCCAAGCGCGGCGCGGGCGGTTTTGACGGCGGCTTCCATCACCTCGGGCATAGAACAGTTGAACAACAGGGCCTCTGCGCCCACATCCGCGGCTAGACGCGCAGCGTCGTCCACCAATTCACCGCTGCGCAAGGCCGGAGCGGCTTCCGTTGCCCCCGCACTGTCGCGAAGCGTGAAGGAAAGCCAGATCGGCTTGCCCGTTGCCTTGGCGGCGCCGACAGCCGCGCGCGCCTCGGCGAGGCTGCTCAGGGTTTCGCCGAGCCAAAGATCGACATCGTCCTGCATCGCCGTAACCAGCACGTCGAGAATCGGACCGGCCACAGCCGCGTCAAAGGCCTCCGGCATATAGGACCCGCAGGGCGGCGGCAGACACCCGGCAACGCGCGCACCGGGGAATTTATCCGCCGCAACGCGGGCAAGGTGAGACGCGCGTTTGGCAAGCTCCGCGCCCTCTTTTCCAAATCGGTCCTCGCCCAAGTGAAACGGCACCACGGCATAGCTGTTGACGGTGATCACCTCGGCGCCCGCCTTTAGAAAGGCCTCATGCGCCGTTTGCACAATCTCCGGCGTCTCGATCAGCGCCAGCGCCGACCATTCCGGCTGACGCAGCGCAGCCCCCCAACGTTGCAATTCGCGGCTCATGCCGCCGTCGAGCACTGTAATCTGGTTCATAGGTTCGTCCCCTTATGGCGCTCAGCGCGACGGGCTTAGAAAGTCGACGGCAAGGCGGCTCAACGCTCTCGCTGAGAGCGGGATCGCACTTTCGTCGGGTTGGTAATCGGAATTGTGCAGGCCATCGTTGCGCCCCGGCTGGCCGGACCCGACGTGGAACTGGATCGAGGGCAGTCGCTCGGAGAAATAGGAAAAATCCTCCGCCCCGAAATCCTTGCCAATCACAACATGCGGAGACTGGCCGAACTGGTCCGTAAAACTGCGCTCGGCGCGGGTGACCATGGCGTCGTCATTGGCCAGAGGCGGCACGCCGCGCACGTAGGTGATCTCAGCCTCAAGCCCCATCGCCCGCGCGCCATCGGTGCAAATCTGGCGAAACGCCTCTTCGGCCATGTCGCGGGTCTCGGCGGTACGGCAGCGGATCGTGCCACTAAAGGTACAACTGTCAGGAATGATGTTCTCGGTGAAACCGCTGGCGATCTGACCAATGGTCAGCACCATCGGATCGGCGGGGTCCATCCGGCGCGACACGATGGTCTGCAGTTGGGTGATGACCTGCGCCGCGCCCACGATGGGATCAAGCGCCATATGCGGACGCGCGGCATGGCCCGACGCGCCTTTTAACGTGACGCGGAAATCATCGCTCGACGCCGTGCTCGCGCCGCGGATCAGCCGCAACTCGCCTGCGGGCAATTCCGGTTGGTTGTGAAAGGCGATGGCCATATCGACACCGTCGGCCGCCCCGTCGGCGATCATCGCTTCGGCGCCACTGTCCACCGTTTCTTCCGCCGGTTGGAAAATCAGCCGTACCGTGCCGGCCAATTGGCCTTTCAATCCCTGAAGCGCATGCGCCGCTCCCAAAAGCGAGGCGCTATGCACATCATGGCCACAGGCGTGCATCTTGCCGGGAATGGTCGAAGCGAAGGGCAAGCCGGTGCATTCCTCCATCGGCAAGGCGTCCATATCGGCCCGCAGGATCAGGCAGGGGCCCGGCAGCGCGCCGCTGATCTCCGCCACAAGCCCGGTGCGCCCCACCCCAGTTTTCACCTCTATCCCCATCTGACGCAACTCGTCTGCAATCAGAGCGGCGGTGCGGTGGGTGTCAAAGCCGGTTTCAGGATGCGCGTGAATATCGCGACGTACCACGATCAGGCGCTCTGTGATCTCAGCCACGCGCTGGTCGATCACGGCGGCAAAATCATTGGTGCCGATGTCATTGGATTGGGTCATATCAAGCTCGCATATCGACGGGAATTCGCCTCGAAATTTACCCTTGGCATTTATTATACGGTCGTGCAACAATAAGAATACAACAAAACTAAAGCCATACCAAGCGGAAGGAAGAGAACGTGTCACAGACAGAGATCCATGGTGTTTATCTAAGTGAAACCTTGGACCTTGACGATCTTTATGGCGTGGCCCTGCGGGCAGGTGCCGAGGATGTCGTTCTTCGTCACCCAAAAGACATCACAGACCCTGAAATAGTCACCTTTGCGATCTGCTGGCTCCCATCTGAGACTGCCTTTACCCCCTACCCCAACCTGCGCCTTGCCATGTCCATTGGTGCGGGCGTCGACGCGCTTTTGGCCCATCCGGGTGTGCATTCGGAAATGGCGGTGGCGCGGGTCCGCGATCCGCATCAGGCGGATTTGATGGCCGGATTTGCGGTCCACGAAGTGCTTCGGATCGAGCGCCGGTTCGACGAAATGGCAGACAACGCCAAAGCCCAGATTTGGACCCCCCTGCCGATGCGTGCCCCGGCCTCTGCGGTCGTGGCCGTGCTGGGTCATGGCACCATGGGCCGCGCGGTGGCGCAGGGGCTCAAGGCGCTTGGGTTCACCGTCCGTGTTGCCTGTCGCTCTGAGCCTTCTGATCCGATCCCCGGCGTGATTTACATGACAGGGGCGCATGCGCATGCCGAGGCCGCTCAGGGCGCGCAGTATTTGGTCAACGTCCTGCCACTGACCGCCGCGACAGAGAATGTGCTGAACGCCGATCTCTTCGCCTGCCTCGCGCCCGGTGCCTATCTCGTCCAGATCGGACGTGGCGAGCACCTTGTCGAGGCAGATCTGATGGCCGCGCTCGACAGCGGCCAATTGGCCGGAGCGACGCTCGATGTGTTCCGTACCGAACCTCTCCCGGGCGGGCATCCGTTTTGGAGCGACAGCCGCCTGCGCATCACGCCGCATGTGGCCAGCGACTCCCTGCCTGAGGTGGTGGCCGAACAAGTGATCGAAACCGCCCGCGCCCTACGCGATGGTCAGCCCTTGAACTATGCCGTCGACCCGGCCCGCGGCTATTGACCCCCAAAGAGATAAGGAGACGACCATGGCCCAGATGATCGATGCCGAACGCAAAACCCGCGAGGAGCTGGCCGCCTGTTACCGGCTGGCGGCGCATTTCCGTCTAACCGATCTGATCTACACCCATATCACCGCCCGCGTGCCGGGTGAGGACGGGCATTTCCTGATCAACCCTTATGGGCTGCGCTGGGAAGAAATAACGGCTTCGTCACTGATCAAAATCGACGTGGAGGGCAACAAGGTCGAGGACAGCCCCTATCCCGTGAACCCGGCAGGCTTTACCATCCACTCCGCGATCCACCGCACCAATCACGACGCCGCCTGGATCATGCACACCCATTCGCGGGCGGGGGTTGCTGTCTCGACGCTCGAAGAGGGGCTTTTGCCGCTCAACCAGATCGCGCTGCAATTCTATGATCAGATTGCGTATCACGATTACGAGGGCATCGCGCTCGATCTTTCGGAACGCGACCGGATCGTGGCGAGCATGGGCGACAAGCCGGTTCTGGTGTTGCGCAACCACGGGCTTTTGACCACCGGCCCCTCGGCGGCCGCGATGTTCAACATGATGTTCTATTTGGAGCGCGCCTGCGACATTCAGGTCGCGACCCTATCGATGGGGCAGCCTCTGCGCGCCGTGCCGAATGACATCGCCCGCCATGTCGCCGCACAATATGCGGGCAGCATGGGCGAGGATGACGATGTCGCACTGGAATGGGCGGCGCACCTGCGCCTGCTCGACGCGCTTCACCCCGATTATAAAGACTAATCACCTCGGACAGACCAAATAAAACGCCGCCAAGGATGTCCCCAGCGGAGTTTTTTTCATCTCTGCCGAGTATCTTAGCGCGAGGTCGGCACGCGGCTTTCAAACCAACGCAGGACCAGAGTCAGCGTGCCACTAAGCACAAGATAGACCGCCACAAGGAACAACAGAGGCTCATAGGTCAGGAACGTCGTCTGCCGCACGCGTGTGATCACTGCGTAGAGATCGGTGATGGTGATCGTCGCAACCAGAGGCGTCGATTTGAGTTGAAGTATGATTTCCCCAGTTAGCGTCGGCAAAGCCCGATGCAGCGCCCGCGGCAACCAGACCCGGCGGAATACCAGAAAGCGCGACATACCAAAGGCGCGCGCGGCCTCCAATTCGCCCTCAGGAACCCCCGCAAACGCGCCGCGCATCACCTCGCCCTCGTAGGCGGCGAAGGACACGGTGAGCGCGATCAGACCATAGGGCCAGGCCTGCCGCAGATATGGCCAAAGCCAAGACTCGCGGATCTCCGGATATTGCGCAAACAAAGACCCCAGACCGTAATAAAACAGCCACATCTGAAGCAACAAGGGCGTGCCACGGATCACGGTACAAAACACGGTCGCGGGCCAGCGGAACAGGCGCGGTCCGGTGACCTGAACAATGCCCAGCGGCAACGCGAAGAGAAAGCCGATCACCACGCTGGAAACCAGCATGATCAGGGTCATACCCAGCCCGCTCCAGAGCTTTGGCAGGTATCGCGGCAGCCAGCTCCAGTCCATGTAATGCACCATCGCGGCCAGACCGATCAGCGCAATCAAAAGCATGATGATCCGATGCGGCATGAGCATAGCCTTGGCCCCGGCGACGAGTTTTGATGCGGGCGCGGGGGTGATCGGGGTGACGATATCAATATCGGGCATCAGAAAACCTTCCGCTTATCGCGCCAGACCGCGACGGGCACGTTTTTCGAACCAACGCAGCCCCATATTGGAGACCAAAGTCAGCATGAGATAGAGGGCACCTGCGGCGAGAAAGAATAGGAAATATTCGCGCGTCGCCGCCGCCGCTTGTCGCGTCACAAGCGTCAATTCCGAGAACCCGATCACCGCCAGCAACGCCGTGTCTTTCGTGGCGATCATCCACAGGTTGGCCATCCCCGGAAGCGCATGTGGCGTCATTGCGGGCAATGTCACACGGGTCAGGACCTTGCGCCCGGACATCCCAAAGGCATGGGCCGCCTCGATCTGGCCGTAAGGCACGGCACGAATAGCCCCCCGGATGACTTCGGTGGAATACCCACCCTGCACCAGTCCGATAACGATGATCCCGGCCATCAAGCCGTTGATATCAAACCCTTCATGTCCCATCGCCTGCATCGCCTTATTGGCCAGGTCGGCGCCGACATAATAGAACAACAACATCAGCACGAGCTCGGGCACGGCGCGGATCAACATCGTGTAAAGCTCTGCCAGATCCCGCACCACACGTCCGCCGTAAAGCTTGGACACAGCACCAACGATGCCGATCGCAATCCCAAGGGCATACCCCCCTGCCGCAAGCTCGACCGAACGGAGAAAACCGGTCAGAAGCGCCCCACCCCAACCTGGGGATTCGAGGGCCAGAAGGCTGAGGTCAATACCACCCGCCATAATGAGTTTCATCCTTATTTGGGCAATTAAAAGGCCGGGCCGACAAAGGCCCGGCCGAGAAGATTATTCGCCGTAGATGTCGAAGGAGAAATAGCCTTCGGACAGCTTTTCGTAGGTCCCGTCGCTGCGAATATCCGTAATCGCGGCGTTCACCTTATCGAGAAGCTCGGTATCTTCCTGGCGCAGGCCAACACCGACGCCACGGCCAAGGATATCCGGGTCGTTTTCAACGGCACCCACATAATGACAGCAGGCCACCCCCTCTTCAGAGGTGATGAACGGTTCCATGGCAAGGGTGTCCCCCACAACCGCGTCGAGACGACCGGCCAGAAGGTCCTGAAGTTCTTCGTCGAGCGTCTGGTAGACCCGCACGTCCGACGCGCTATCGGCCAGATAGGTGCTGACATAGTTCTCCTGGATGGAGCCGGATTGCGCCCCAATGATCAGACCTTTAACGCCTTCTGCGTCCGGGGTGATGTCGAGGTTTTTCAGTGCGACGATACCGGTCGGCGTGTCATAGTATTTCTGCGAAAACGCGATTTGTTTTGCACGCTCTGGCGTGATGCTCATCGAACCGATGATCATGTCGATCTTGCCGGTGTTGAGCGCCGGGATGATGCCTTCCCAAGCGACCGGGGCCACGACACATTCGGCCTCGATACGGTCACAGAGTTCGTTCATGAAGTCGATTTCCCAACCACTCCAGTTGCCATCTGCATCCGGCGTGTAGAACGGCGGATAAGGTTCGGCGGAGATGCCTACTTTATAGGTTTCCGCAAGTGCCGGAGCGGCAACCCCCGCAGCAATGGTGAGTGAAAGCGCAATTTTCTTGATCATGGACTGTCCTCTGTTGGTTTGGGGGCAAGCCCCACTTTGGAGATTCCGGCCTCACGACCGAAGGAAGTGCCGGTCAAGCGACCGAGCGGATGAACTGTTGAAGATGGGGGGATTTGGGATTCTCAAAGATCTGTTCAGGCGAGCCTTGTTCTTCGATACGGCCATCGCGCAGATAGACCACATGGGTCGCAACATCGCGGGCAAAGGCCATTTCATGCGTGACCAAGATCATCGTGCGCTTTTCCTGCGCCAGATCGCGAATGACGGACAGCACTTCGCCGACAAGTTCCGGGTCGAGCGCCGATGTCGGTTCATCAAAGAGCATCGCATGGGGTTCGACCGCAAGAACCCGCGCAATCGCGGCGCGTTGCTGTTGACCACCGGAAAGCTGCGCAGGCCATGCGTTGAGCTTTTCGCCAAGCCCAACACGTTCGAGACATGAAATCGCACGCGCTTCGGCCTCTTCATGGGACACCCCTAGCACATGAACGGGCACTTCAGTCACATTGCCCAACACCGTTCGGTGCGGCCAAAGATTGAAAGATTGAAACACCATGCCAAGCTGCGCGCGAATACGCTGAACCTGACGGGCATCGACAGGCTCCATCTCACCCTCGCGGTTCTGACGCATATTATAGGCCTCGCCGCGGATTTTGATATGTCCCGACGTCGGAATTTCCAAGAGATTGATACAGCGCAGCATCGTGGACTTACCGGAGCCAGAGCCACCAATCACCGCGACTACATCGCCCGCATGCGCCTTCAAGGACACACCTTTGAGCACTTCAAGATCCCCGAACTTTTTGTGCAGATCTTCAATTTGAATCGTTGGCGTCATGGTCTTCTCAGATCCCTGTTCAATGTGCGCTACCGTGTCGCTGTCAGCTATCTCTTGCATTTCTTTTCTTACTATACGACTGTGTAACAGTAGCCGGTGAAAAATGGAAACCGGCTAGGTCAAAAAACGGGTCCCCCTCAGCGCAGGTAGCACAGCATGCTTAATTTTAAGGCACTTGCAACACGACACGACGCATTCCGGCGCAGTTTTTGCGTTTTCCCGCCCTTTCACCGAGACTTATTCACGGTGACAGCAACGGAATGGAACCCCGCATGACCCGCAAACCCTTTCAACGTCTCTCGGAAGACACCCGCCGTCTGGATCTTTTGCAGGCGACCCTCGATTGTATCGGCGACGACGGTCTGAATGGCGCGAGTGCGCGCAAGATCGCGGAACGCGCGGGCGTCACCGCCGGTTTGATCCGGCACCATTTCGGCTCGAAGGACGAAATGGTCCGCCAAGCCTACGGGCATCTAATGAACCAGTTGACCGGACGCGCCGAAGAGGTGGCCCATACGCAAGCTACCACACCGGAACAGTCGCTCGCGAGCTTCATCGCCGCCAACGTGACCCAGCCGAACCTGTCGGCGCGCAAAGTATCGCTTTGGGCCACCTTTATCGGGCGCGTAGAATATGAGCCGGGCTATTCGCAAATTCATCGCGACAGCTATCGCGAATTTCTCGACATTCTAGCCGGCCTCATTCACCCCGTGCGCAGCGTCCATGAGTTGTCCGATGCCCCGGCCATCTGTCACAGTCTGGCCATCGCCTTAAACGGATTGATCGACGGTCTCTGGGTCGAGGGATCTCTGGGCCACGGCCTCTATGACGCTGATCGCCTCCCCCACATCGCTTTACAAGCCGCAGAGGGCATCCTCGGGCTTCCTGAAACCACACTCATGCAACATCTCCCCTCTGCCAGCGGGGATTAGATCGCAGAACCGAAAGGATACGCCATGCGCTACGCGTCTGTGACAGACCGACTTTATGACCTCGGCAGCGACAAATGGGCCGTGCATTACGCCGCCCGCGACCGCGCCGCTGACGGCCAAGAGATTATCGAGCTGACCATCGGTGAGCCGGACATCACCACCGATCCGGCGCTTGTTGAAGAATGCGTCACCGCACTTCGCGCAGGCCGCACGCGCTATTCCAACGGACGCGGCGAGCCGGAGCTGATTGACGCGTTGATCGACGTCTATCGCCCGCGCCTGCCCGAGATCACAGCCGAGAACATCCTGTGTTTCCCCGGCACGCAAACGGCACTTTACGCGGTGATGACCGCGCTCACCGATCAGGGTGACGGCGTTTTGATAGGGGATCCCTATTATGCGACCTATGAGGGCGTCGTGCGCTCAAGTGGTGCCGTGGTGCAGCCGGTGCCGCTTAAGATGGAGCATGGCTTTGTCATGCAGCCCACTGATCTCGCCGCTGCCATCACGCCAGAAAGCCGCGTCCTCCTACTCAACACGCCACACAACCCGACCGGCGCGCTTTTGGATCTCGACACGCTGCGCGCATTGGGCACGCTCGCCATCGCCCATGATCTCTGGATCATCTGTGACGAAGTGTATGAGGAGCTGATTTTCGAGGGAGAATTTGCATCCCCGCTGGAAATCGACGTCCTGCGTGAGCGCACCATCGTGGTGTCCTCGATCTCCAAAAGCCACGCCGCGACAGGGTTCCGCAGCGGCTGGTCGATCGGACCGAAAGAATTCTCCCGCCGTTTGCTACCAATCTCCGAGACGATGCTGTTTGGCAACCAACCCTTTATCGCCGATATGACCACCGCCGCGCTGCGCGGCAATTACCCGACCGGCGCGCTTCTGCGCGAGGCCCTGGGGCGACGCGCGCGTATGGTCACGGAGCTGTGCCAGAACCTGCCGGGGCTGTCCTGCACCATGCCGTCGGGGGGCATGTTCGCGATGATCGACGTGTCGGACACCAGCCTTGATGGCGATGCTTTCGCTTGGCGTCTGCTCGATGAACAAAACGTCGCGGTCATGCCCGGCTCGGCCTTCGGCACCGAAGGGAAAAACCTGATCCGCGTGGCGCTGACCGTGCCGGATGCGGACCTCAAAGATGCTGTGCAGCGCATGGGCAAACTGAGCGCCAGCCTTATGCAGGCCGAAGAACCCGTCGCATGATCGCCTTTCCCGTCTCGATCTCGCAACCCATCGCCCACCCCGGCCCCGCACCAGAAGCCTGTGACGTTGTCGTCGTGGGCGGCGGGGTCATTGGCGTCACGACCGCGATTTTCCTGCGCCGCAAAGGGCTTGCCGTCACGCTTTTGGAAAAGGGCCGGATCGCGGGCGAACAATCCTCGCGCAACTGGGGCTGGATCCGGCAACAGGGCCGCGACCCAGATGAATTGCCCATCGCGACCGAGGCGGTGGCGCTTTGGAAACAGCTCGCGCGCGACTGCGGCGAGGACATCGGACTTGCGCCGGGCGGCACCACTTATATCGCACGCAGCGAAAAAGAGATGGCGGAATATGCCGACTGGTGCAGCATCGCCAAGGCCCATGGTGTCGACACCCGGCTGTTGAGCGCCGCCGAGACCGATGCCTTGTTTCCCGACATGTCACGCCGTCCGCTCGGCGCGATGCAAACGCCGTCCGATATGCGCGGCGAACCGTGGAAAGCGGTGCCAGCCCTCGCACGTATGGCCGAGCGCGAAGGCGTCGTGATTGTCGAGGGCTGTGCCGTGCGTGGCCTCGACATCGCGGGCGGGCGCATGGCGGGGGTGATCACCGAACAGGGCCGCATTCGGGCACCCGAAGTTCTGGTGGCGGGCGGTGCATGGTCCTCGCTGTTGTTGCGCCAGTCCGGCGTTTCCATTCCCCAACTCACCGTGCGCGGCACTGTGACCGCGACCGAAGCTCTGCCTGAGATCCATTCCGGCGCAGCCACCGATGAGCGCATTGCCTTTCGGCGGCGTCAGGACGGCGGCTATACCCTTGGCCCCGCGGGTTTTCATGAGGTATTTCTGGGGCGTGACCTGTTCCGGCACCTGCCGAAATACATGCCCGCGTTTTTCGAGGATCCCTTCGGCTCCGCGATCCGCCCCGCCGCGCCCAAGGGCTTTCCCGACGCCTGGACCACGCCGCACCGTTTTAGCCCCGACAAGATCACGCCCTTTGAGACCATGCGCATGATCAACCCAGCCCCGAGCCGTAAGGCGCTCAAGGCGATGCAACGCAATTTCTCCGCTCTTTTTCCAGAACTGGGCGAAGTCAAACTGCGCGCCGCCTGGGCAGGCATGATCGACGCCATGCCCGATGTGGTGCCCATCGTCGGCCGCTGTGACCAGATCGCGGGTCTGACCATCGGCACCGGCATGTCGGCGCATGGTTTCGGTATCGGACCGGGCTTTGGTCGCATTCTGGCGGATCTGATCAAAGGCGATCCGGTTGGTCATGACATCCGCCGCTTCCGCTTTACCCGGTTCTCCGACGATAGTGAAATCCGTCCTGGACCAGCCCTTTAACTCTTATGAAAGTGCAGGCATGTGTGGACGGCTCCATTTATACAAGAGTTAATCTGAGCTGACAGCGATCGTTGCGGAGAGCGGGCGTGTGTCCGGCCTGTTGTCGCGGGACATTGGACCGCTGGCCCTGATGAAGTCCGCGGGCCCGGTCCCAATCAGATGAGAGAGCTTATGAGTCTTGGCAGCACCTCGGGGTGTCCTGGCAGCGATTCCGTTCGATCATCATCACTCGTCTTTGCCCTTGAAACTCGTTTTGACGCCGTTATGCGCTGCTTGTTTTGCTCCTTCGGTTAGTTGGTCGGGGCGACCTAGTAGTAAAGTGGTCCTAGTTTTCTGGACAGCTTGGCAACTTTTCTAAGGTGTATCCGTTTTAAGCTTCACTTCGTTGCCCTTCGAATCATCCTGCAAAAAGTTGCGAAGGGCAGCAGCGGATATGTGCCCCCCTTCCGCCGAACGACAGCTCTGGGCCGCGAGCGTCTTGCAGCACCGCCGTGCCGGTCATGCGGCGCGCCGCAGCGCCGCATGACCGCTTTGAGCCCAACGGGGGCGAGGCGCGGCCCGTCACGCTCCAGTCTCGCAACATAGATCGGCCAGCAAAATGACGCGCCGAGGGAGCCGGCGCGTCATGCAGGGTGATCAGATCGTCTGGCCGCCCGACACCTCAATGCGCTGTGCAGTCACCCAGCGATTATCGTCCCGCAGAAGGCTGGCGATCATCGGACCGATGTCGTCCGGCAGCCCGACGCGGCCGAGCGCCGTCATCCCCGCGAACTGAGCGTTCACCTCGGGGTTGTCGCGGACCAGTCCGCCGCCGAAATCCGTCTCGATGGCGCCCGGCGCAACCGTGTTTGCCGCGATGCCCCGCGCTCCGAATTCCCGCGCCATGTAAACCGTGAGCATCTCGACCGCCGCCTTTGCCGCCGAATAGGCCGCGAAGCCGGGGAAGGAGATCCGCGTCAGGCCGGACGAAAAATTCACGATCCGCCCCCCGTCGGCCAGGAGCGGCAGAAGGGCTTGAGCGAGGAAGAAGACGCCCTTCACATGGACTGCGAACAGGCGATCGAACTGCGCTTCGGTGGTCTCCTCGATCAGGGCGAATTCGCCATGCCCGGCATTGTTGACGAGATGATCGAAGCTGTCGCGGCCCCAAGTGTTGCGCAAATCCGAGCGCAGGCTTTCGACGAAGGCCGGAAAACTTGCGGTGTCGGCAACGTCGAGGGGCAGCGCCACGGCCTGGCGCCCCATCTCGCGGATGAGGGTCACGACCTCCTGTGCTTGCTCGGCGTTCGACCGATAGGTGACGATGACGTCGCCGCCGCTTTTGGCGATGGCGAGAGCGGTGTTGCGACCGAGGCCGCGATTGGCGCCGGTGACGAGAGCGATCTTGCTCATGGGAGTGTCCTTTCAGGGTGTCATGGTGTCACTCTGAAATAAAAGTGCGCCGGCGCTTGTAGTTGCCTGAACCTCGCCAAGACTTGCCTGTTTCCATTATTCCCTTCCCCGACAGGCCAATCCAGAACATAAGATATTGCATGACCATTGCCCAAAGCAGTTCGCCCCTTGCTCAGTTGCTCGTCCATTGCCGCCGGTTCGCCGACGCCAATGCCGGGCCCGACGGTTCGGCGCCGACTCCGGCCCGGGGCCTGTCCGTAGTGCGTGCCCTGCACCCGGGAGAGCTGATGGTTGCCGTCCAGAAGCCCGTGATCGCCATGCTGCTGCAGGGAAGGAAGCGTGTGACGACGCTGGGCGCGAGCTTCGAATATGCGCCGGGGGAGGCGATGGTCATCGCGGCGGATATCCCGACAGTCAGCCGGATCGCCCACGCCAGCATCGCGGAACCCTACTACGCGCTCGTGCTCGAACTCGACCCCGCGATCCTGCGAGCATTGCGCCCGGCCGTCTCCGTGCGGCCGGGTAAAGCGCCGCCCGTGAGGGTGGAGCCGATTGACACAGAGGTCATCGATGCCTCCCTTCGACTTGCGCGCCTGCTGGATCGGCCCGAGGCCCTCTCGGTCCTTGCCGACGGCCTGCTGCGCGAGCTGCATTACTGGCTTCTCATGGGGGTTCACGGCCCCGCCATCGCTGCGCTGGGGGTGCCGGACAGCCACGCGGGACGGATCGCGCGCGCGGTCGATATCCTGCGGCGGGAGTACGCCCGTCCGATCAGGGTCGAAGAACTCGCGGAGGCCGCCGCAATGAGTGAGCCCGCGTTCCACAAGCACTTCCGCGCCATCACGACCCTGTCGCCTCTCCAGTTCCAGAAGCAGCTTCGCCTGATTGAAGCGAGGCGGCTCATGCTGGCAGAGGGTGCGAAGATCGCGCAGGCAGCCCACACGGTCGGTTACGCTAGCGTGACGCAGTTCACTCGGGAATACGGCCGTCTTTTCGATGCACCTCCTGGGAGGGACATACGCATCGCGAATGCCGTCGCCTGATTGCTCGGGATGCACTTCTGCGGATAGACCAGCGTCAGCTCCGTCCGCACAGCGGACCTCAGGGCATTGGACGATGCTGCGCAGAGCCTTAAAGGTCCGCTACTGTGACGTCGCGCTGCGGCGATGGCCATCCTGGCGAATGACGGCTTCGGGCCGAACGCGACTGGCGCACCCATACTGCAACTGGGAACTCACTCAAGATCGAAGCGGTCAGTTTGGTCTCAAAACAGACCTGCAGCTTCGCGGAAAACCGCGAGTTCACACTGGTAGTGCAGTTCGCTGCGAACGGCCCAAAGCCGCCGTTCGGTCCCTGGCCGATCGCCGCGGTGCAGCTCACCAGAACCGGCCATTCGTCCATCGCGCAGCATTTTCGGAAGATGAAGGTCGGCAGGGCGGACGAAGCTGCCGTTCGCCTTTTGGTTAATTATCAGAATCACGTTGGCAACTCGATGGATTTTCTGCCACCATGCTGCAATGGAAAATCTCGAGCATTTGGCGTCGACTGCACCGGACAAGCTGGTTGAACTGGCGGCACTCCACTGGTTCACTTGTGCCGAGAACATCTCTTACGATGAAATCGTGGTGGATGATGCCGGACTTGCGAAAGAAGATCGCCCTGATTTTCGATTGAGAATTGGCGATAAAATCATCGGCGTTGAGATAACCCTAGCGCAGCGCCCGATAGCTGATAGCAAGTTCTCTGCGCATGAGATCGAAGCCGCGCAGAACAAATTTGCCAGGGACCTAGAGCGGTCGATACATCCCGCGCTGCCAATCTTAGTTCATTTGCCCTTTAACGACGAAATCGCAATTACTCCAAGAGAAGCCAAAGATGCGCTTTCTACGATAGTCGATAAGATCGACAAGCTAACGCAGAACATGAAACTGCGCTCAGGCTCCATGATTGTGCGAAGCGCGGACGACTTATTGCACTATCCCGACGCGGAAATCCTAGCTGAGATCCCTAATTTTTTGCAAAATATTCAAATCTGGAATGAGGGGCAAAACTTTTCGGCTGTTACGAGTTCGCGCGGCGGCATCATTGAACACTTTTCTGAGGCACATCTTCTCCCTATTCTTGAAAAGAAACATAATTCTCTAAAATCCTACAGAACATGCAGTGAGCAATGGCTCGTAATTGTTTCAGGTTCCATACCGCCAATTATCCTACCTAAAGAACGCCCCAGTCTTCTGCTTGCTTCTGCGGCTACAAACTTCGCAGACGCAGAGATCGCGAGACCAATCCAATCCGACTTTGATCGGGTATATTTTTTTAGAAGTCCCACCCACGCGGTGGATCTTACCAAAGCTTCATAATTGGCGTCCAGCGCGTCCTGAGAAGGACGGTATGGGCTCACTGCCGAAATTCTCCGCGTTTGCGCAGAAAACCAAAGACCAGACGGGGCGTGAACGGCGGCTGTGCGGGACTTTGCTGACTTTCGCCGCCGGTGCACCAATGACCGCTTGAGTTCCCTCATGCGTTAACAGGCACACGGGGGTACCGCCCTCCAGATATCTTGACAAAACTAGATTTATAGTTATTTTAGCCGTCATGAATACAAACGCATCCATCGCCCTCTCTTTGGCCGCCCTTGGGCATGAGACCCGTCTCGCGATCTTTCGGCTTCTGGTTCGGGCTGGAGACGAAGGTCTGAACGTGGGCGAGATCGGTCAGCATCTCGACATGGCGGCTTCGACGCTCGCGCATCATCTCAAAACCCTTGTCGATGCCGGGCTGGTCATTCAGGAACGCCAAGGCCGCCAGATCGTGAACCGGGTCGACTACCGGGCGATGCGCGGCACCGTATCCTTCCTGACAGCTGAGTGCTGCGTCGGTGTCACGCTCATGCGGGAGGACGTAGCATGATAAGGTGCTGCCTTCTTCTTTGTCCAAAATAACGATTAATCTAAGGATGTCGCTATGATTGAACTCGCTCTCAACGTCCGCTCATGGACAACCGAATTCTCTCATCGGCTGTGGACCAAGGAAAAGGTCTGGCTGTTCATTGCCGGTCTCTTGCTTGCCCTGTTCGTTCTTGTGCCCGGACAGGCTGCCAGCAGTGCGGAGTTTGCCGCGCGCAACTTGCTTGAGGTCGCGCCGTTTTTGATTCTCTCAATCGGCATCGCCGCCTATGCCGGGGCGACCGGTGCGGACGGTCTGATTGCCCGCGCCTTCACCGGATCGCCCGCCATTATGATCCTGATCGCGGCGCTCGCTGGAGGCCTGTCGCCATTCTGCTCTTGTGGTGTCATCCCACTGATTGCGGCACTTCTGGCGATGGGTGTTCCGCTATCGGCCGTCATGGCCTTCTGGCTGGCCTCGCCGGTCATGGACCCCTCGATGTTCGTGCTAACCACCGGCGTTCTCGGAATTGAGTTCGCTGTAGCCAAAACGCTCGCGGCTGTCGGGCTGGGCGCCTTCGGTGGCTATGTGGTCCATCTCCTGAGCCAGGCGGGCGGACTGGCCGATCCACTGCGCCAGGGCGTCGGCAATGGCGGTTGCGGTGGTGTAAAAGTGCGCAACGCGAAGCCTGTCGTATGGAATTTCTGGAAAGACGATGAGCGTGTCAGGAAGTTCATGCGCGAGGGGATAAAGACCACACTGTTCCTCGCCAAATGGCTGGCGCTCGCATTCGTTCTGGAAAGCCTGATGCTTGCTTGGCTTCCAGCCGATCTGGTGGCGCGTTCGCTCGGCGGCACAGGCCTCGCTCCCATCGGGATCGCAACGCTGGTCGGCGTGCCTGCCTATCTCAACGGCTACGCTGCCCTACCGCTGGTCGGCGGCTTGATCGAGCAAGGCATGGCACCCGGCGCAGGTCTCGCGTTTCTGGTTGCAGGGGGTGTGACCTCCCTGCCAGCGGCCATTGCGGTCTGGGCGCTGGTGAAGCGAAAGGTGTTCTTCCTCTATCTTGGGATCGCTTTGACCGGCTCCTTTGCGACGGGCGTTCTGTTTCAGCTCTGGACGACGATCTGAACGCTCAACACGGATGCCTAGAGCGAGCGGGGGCGGAGATCATGAAGAAATACCATCTCGCCCCCGCAGATTATCATGGCAAGCCGCTATTCGATGTTGGTGGCGACGAGTTCGCGGCACATATATTTGCGGAGTTGGAAGCACAGCGACACAATCGAGTGACAGTGCAGCAAGCCGCTGTTCTGAGCCTACGATATCCAGATGATCGGCCTGTTTTCCAACGCCTTTCCGATTGGTGGCATTCCTGCGAACAAGCACTCGTCGCTCCAGCACCTGATGTAACTGCGACAACAGCGACAGAGCCTAAATGGAAAGGCCACTGGTCAGTCGTCAAATATCTTTGACTGCATAGGACACTGACGACGAAGCGGCCATTCGCCTTAACCGCAGCATTCGGGATTTTGGGCTCAAACCGGACTTGCGGCGCTGCGGCAAGCCGCATGACCTGCCGGTCAGCGCTGCACGGTGCTTGCGGCCCACACCGGTCATTGGCCAGGATCACTATTGCCGCAGCGCGGCTTCCCCATACCGGACCTTCATGGCACCGCGCAGCATAGTCCAGGGCCCCAAGGTAAGCAGTGCGGACCAAAACGGCCGTTCAGTCCTCCCTGGAGCAATTCTTAAATCGGCCAAGCGTTGACTGCATCACTTAGTCGCTAGATTGCGCCGCTTCATCTGGGCGCTGCGGTGGAACCGCGCCACGCGGTAGGCCCGCCAAATCTGCTTTGGTCTCAATCCGCTCCAAGCTTTCGGCACTAGCCAGAGCAGGAAGCGGCGTAGCCCAAGATCATCTTCGATCTTACTGCCCAGCACAGCCATGGGAACGCGCGTCAGGCTCCACCAAGCGAGCATGATGTAAAACCATACTTGACCGTTATCACCGCTCATCTTGGCCACGGGGACGATGAAAAAAAACCAGAGCTCTACGAGGTAGAGAGCGACCATACCTAGTCGCAGAAGCTGGTCCCGAAAAAATCTTTTGTTCATTGCGAACTCCTTAAGTGCCGCCTCCAGATATAGAGAGTTCAAGAGAAGGTGTCTTGATTGAGACGATGGTTCTCCACAATATTGCGTTTCACTTGCGGTCCTGATTTCAAATGGCGGCAACGGACACGAAGCAGACTTGCGGCGGCGCGGCGTGTTGGACGCTCAGGTGAGCAGACCTAGCCCAGCAGCTTCGGCCCGAAGCTGCCGTTCGAGCCCAAGCAAACACTACCAATTCGCTTCACCAAACCGGACATTCGTGCGCAGCGCAGAAATTCTAGTGAGGCAATGCCCTCATTGCGGACGAAGTGCTATTTCGCTGCGGTTGCGCGAAGGGCTGTTTTTCGATGCAATGAGACTGCAGCGCAAAGCTCCGAACGCGGCGCGCGCGCTATACGCACAAGATTCGCCACATGAATCTTACTTTCCCTAAAAAGCCGGGTCTTCACCTTCTTCAATTTCCCAGTAGTCAGGATCAAAATCGTCATCCTCGTCGTCATCATATCCGTATCTGGTTCGACTAATTGCTCGACTGTTTTGTTCTTTGATCCGATTGATATGGTCTTCAAAGTCTATGAGCTTGATATGCCTGCTGGCCAAGTGCTCAAATTCATCTGTGTAAAGACCGGAAAAGGCGGCCTTTGAGAATTCTTGAGAGCGTGCAACGAGATTGACCAACCAATTGGCGTCCACTGATGAAAGAGGAGCACCTAGAGCAAGCTTCGGCTTTCGAGTGAGCTTGCCGTCTACATGGGCCTTCACGAGCAACGCGCGAATATGTGCGTTTTTGGACTTCGCAAGTTCTTCCACCATCGGCACCGGAACCGGGATGTCACAAACAATGAGCAACCAAACCAGCCATATCGCCTCATGATGATGGTTTAGTGCCAGACTGCGCCTGACAACGATCTCTGCGACGGCAAGCCAACCTTCCGTGTCGATGGCCAACCCCCGCGCTTTGCGCTTCGCAACCAGCAAACAGGCGTAGTCAATTGCATGCGGATGTTTCTGAACAATCCTCTGAATATTTTGCTCAACAAAATCCCACTCGGATGAATTATAGACCCGCCCTTCGTCAAAAGACCGAAACAGGATTTTGATTGGACTGTCCGACCCCAGCTCCCGAGCGGATGTGACAGCCTCGGTGATGGCGCGTTCGAGCTTGTTATGCTCCACATGAAATTCGAAAAAGTTCATGTGGTCTCGCAGCCGTTGCGCCCAAAGATCATTGATTGGATCCAAGCTTGAGTGAATCTTCGTTTTCTGGTCATTGAGGTTCAGCTCGAAGGTCGCAAGCACCTCGCGCAGATGCGAAAGAACTGATTGTGCTTCGTGTTCAGTCCGAAGGCCAATGTAATAATCATCTACGTGGCGCACCGCCCCGACCACCATATCACCAACGACTTTGCTCAGCTCGTGATCAATTTTTGCCAAGACGAATTCTGCGATTAGACGGTATGCATCGGGTCCGACCAATACCCCTCGTGTGTTTCCGCGCTGCCCGTTCCGAACAAAGAAATCGAGCGCGTTGAAGAAGTTGTCACTGGAATCCTTATTCGTATCCAGCTTCGAATCTTCAATTCCATGAGCAGCCCAAGCAATGGAATGCGTGTAGATGCTCGGGAAGCATTGAGCGATGTCGGCCTTCAAAACGAAGGGTGCGTATCGCAGGTTTTTCGATGCCCGCTTCGAAAGCTCGGAAAGCGACGGAACTTTGACCGCTCGTTCTTCGCCCTCATCCATAATTTTGGGCGTGCCAATTGAATATGACGATAAGGCATAGTTGGCTTCAAAATGTCCCCAGTTCTTCCATATGAAACTAGACACGTGAAAGTAGGAGACGATGTTGGGAGTGCCGAAAAAGCGGCGACTGCCGTCATGCTTGGTCCCGCTATAGCGAACATACTCAGTCTTTCTTTCGTGGTACTGGTTGCCGTCAAGTGCACCGACGAGACCATGAAAGGCACGCTTTGCGTCTTTTGACACAAAGCACGGAGGTAGCGTCTCAGGATAGAGACCTGAATTTATTAAACTGAACCGAGACTTCATGACGTTAGCCTAAGTCGAACGCGCGGCCAACAACAGTAGTTTCATGCCAAAAATTTGGCTAAGTTCCCGATCTTCTGGGCGCTTAAAAAAGACGCATGCTCCTGAAGTGAAACCCCAGTTGGCTTGACCGCATCTTCACGTCAAGATTGTTAGCTGTGGGCCCGATTTGGGCCGCACAGCAAAGTTCAATGGCAACAATGCTAGGTTCGCAACCGTTCAATTAAAGCGCCGCATGCGGTACTTTGGGCTCAATGCCTACTTCAGAGGCAGCGAAACATCCGAGAGATACTACCTAACGACCACGGTCGCTACCAGCCCAAAGCGGGCATTTGATAGCATGTATTCGCGACGAACTGCCCTAGTTCGGCTTTGGTGATATTTTCTCCCAGTCCTTAAGCTGAAAGTCAGCCCTCGATCCTAGCGAGAAGCTGCGCATCACTAATGCTTTCATCATAAGAGAATTCGATCAAACGCACACCGTTCTCGGCACATAGTTGACGTTTCTTTTCGTCCCGAGCGCGAGTGGCTGCGAAACCTGCTTCGCCGCCAAACAGCGCAACGGGAGCGTAATGCTGCTCACCATTGTATTCGATTGCTACATTCAGCCGGGGGATCCAAATATCAAATCGTTGACGCCCGAGCCAACTTGGTGACCCCTGATGGATGACTTCCTCATCGGGCAGGAGCGCGATAACTCTACTTAGGAGCACGGCTTCGCCAATCCATCCTGCGCCTATCTTTGGTATGCCGAGCCGCGCTCGAAGCGCATTGTCTCCCGCTCTCCAGTCCCAATCGTGCTCAATTGCCGAAACAGTACGATAGGCATGATACCGAGCCATCAGTCCTGAGATGCCCTCTTCAGGCAGTTTTCTGAAGGATGTGACGGGCACTCCACGGCAAAGGTGGCAAACGTCATCCCTACGTTCGGCGATCTCGGTTAGCCTCTGAATCGAACTTCGATCATAATTTGGCCTCGTCAACAGCTTCTGAACAGCGTCTGACATGCAGGAACACCAATAGTTCGCCCCGCATATTCCACATGAAAAAGTCGGAATTGTGCCCGGCGTCGGTATGAGGGCGCACGCGGGGCAATCACATTTTTTTGGGTCCAAATTTTGCCAAGGAAAGATGACTGTCGGAAGATAGGCTTCAACAAACGAGATAGTGAGGCGTTTCCATTTTTTCATCCGTTTAACTTTGACAGCAGGTTGTAAGTAACCACTGGCTTCGCGGAGTTCTCGATAACCGGATAGAGATTGAACCACAGGGTCTTGTTCAAGATCGACAGCTTCATCAAAATCAAGCGGAAGGTCTATGACAGGTCGAATTCCAACAATGCGAATAAGCTCCTGCTCCAATAGAGTCGCAAGATTTTTTTTTGCTCGTTTCCAGCCATGGTGGCGACCAGACGATATGTCCGCGGGAGGTGAATTGAAGTTTCAGAAGGTTACTACCAAAGGCCGACCGAAAAGCTGTCTCAACGTGATTGACCGCAGCGTCCAACAAAGACCTCTCAAAATGATCATCGCCCACCATGGTGCGAAAATCGTTAGCGTCCGCGCTGTCTGCCTTTATTCTTACGTGGGTCACTCGTCATCCCATCCATTTTCAGTTTGCTTCGCACTTCCCAGATTTCGAGCAAACAGGCATGTGAGTAGTCGGATTTCCTCAAAGCCATTTACATGGCCCGAAGATGTTCAATAGAAATAAATGGAATTGGAGGCTTTGCAAAGTCCACTCCCTGCGCAATGCTGACCTTGGTGGCGGATGCAGCATGGTAGGGCGTTGAGCGTGAGCCGTGAATGGCCGTTTTCGTGTTTTTGACAGGATGGGTTTGCGCTTGCAGCGAACTTCCGGTTTCCGCCCATCTTCACGAAGGCCCCGCATCTGTCCCCTGCGAGATCTGCGCAAGACGAGCCTGAGCCTCTGGCTCCCACTGCTCTCGCAGGCCACGGACATATTCCGCATCGTCCTGCAACTTTTGGCGTTCTTTGGCCAGAGCTCGTTTGACGGTACGTGCGACCAGTTGCGCAATTCGCGTGACCATTCCCATCGCAGGATGGATTTGCTTCCGCTTTTCCGCCCGCAGGTCACCCGTTTTCGGTGCCGCCGCGCCCCAAACCAAGCCCGCTTTCCGATCCGTCGCTTCTTCCTGCCAAAGCAGCGCGCCCTCAGCAACCAGCTCCAAACCAGCTTCAACGGCCTCTGAGATGATCTCCGCTTCCGCGACTTTCAGCTGCACCTGCGTTACCGCGTCTTCCAGTTTCTGCTCTTCCACCTGGCGCGCAGATTGGGCGGTAATACATGCCGCTGCCTCTTGGGCGCGATGTTGTTCCAGCGACTGGACCTCTGCGACAAGGCCGCATTCGCGCCTTCGCAGGTCGGCCAACCCTTTCTTTCCCTCCTCCGCTTCGCGATTGATCCGCGCCAACTTTTCTTCTTCCACCTTTCGCTCCGCAACCTTCGCCTGGAACTTTTCAAGAGCTTTTTCTGCCCTCTCCTCATACCCCTTTACCAACGGCTCCAACGCCCCGACCTCGGCCTCAATCCCCATTTTCCGAGAAGATGCGGCGGCAGCCGCTTTTTCAAACTGCAGCGCTTCCTTCTCTGCCGCATCGCGGAGCCGGATCGCTTCTGCAGTTTCTTGCGCAGCCCGCTTTTTGCGGGCCTGCGCCTCTTTTATGGCGCGCTTGCGCGATTTCTTCACCGCAGCCTTGGCAAGGTCCCGACCGTCCTCGACGGTCGCCTTCGCCGCCTCCTCGGCCGCGCCGAGGAGGCGCTTCTTCTCTTCCTGCGCCTTGCGGCGCTCTTCGGCGCGCCACTCAGACGGCGGCACGTGCCGCCGCCTGTCCGGAAGAGGTTTGTCCTCGGCCCGCGCCCGGCGTCGGGCCTCGGCACGGCGCTCCCCACGAGTGATCCCAATCTTCGCAAAAGCGGCACCCGCCATATCCTGGGCCAACTCATAATTCCGGAGCAGCGGATTTTCAGATGGTTGCAGCAGGACCTGATGACCACGGTTGGTGGAAGGTTTTTCAGCCCACACGACCACCACAAAGTGGATGTGCAGGGCTTCTTCATCCATATGCATCGACGCGAATCGCAGCTGACCACCCGGGAAGCTCCTGCGCAGGAACTTCATCGCGGTTCGCCTGAACTCATTCACGCGTTCGGGGTCCCACTGCGCCTGCCCACTTCCGCCAAACCAATCCTTGTTGACGGTCAAGATCCCTTCCCTGAGCGGCCCCTCCTTGCTGACGCGCCACGGGTCTGCTGGTCCCGCCTCCTCAACCCTGCGCGCCTCCGATTTGCGTGATTTTTCATGGAGAGCTGCAAGATGCTGCTCAAAGTTATGCTGCTTCATCTGTACAATTTCATCACGGATGACCTGATCCCATTTCTCACCACCAACAAGAATCTCGTTGGCCTTTGTGCGGCCCAAATCAACATGCCCCAGATCCCCACCGCGGCGTTCATCGTGGAACCTAAACCGGCGCAGCGTATGAGGCCAAAGCCCAGAGAACCGCAGAACGATGGGTGGCTTTTTCAGATTGACAGGCTGGGCTTGGGTAAACTGGGGCTGTACGGTCATCTTACTGCTCGGATCTATTTCTCTGATCCGAGTCTCCGCGAAGACGAAGAAAATCCCGATAGACTTTTTTTGATCTTGTGAAGCTTGTACTCACTAGGCAAGTTGCAATCCCAGGCTGAGCCCTGGACTTACAACTTACCTGTTCGCGAGGGGGATACCCCCTGCGATCCCCTCCTCGTCAGTGTGTTATCGGCTTTCGCCTCAACACACTTCCTGCGGCCAGCAGCCTGCTGGACCCGCCCTGCCGGGGGCCTAGAATGCTATATAGTTTTTCGGCTTTCTTAATATGTGTGATTGTCGTGAAGTATCTGATTAGTCAGTTCAGATCAGCCCACCGCATAGAACGCGGGGAAGCTGCCACCCGTGTCGATCTCACGATGGCCATTGCGGATTTTCCCGAAGCCTGCTTCGACACGGCACCGCCCCCTCTTCAATCCTCATGCGTTTGGGTCAGCTCGAACCACTGGACCAGCGCGCGCCGGATCATCTCGGGCCGAGTCGGCAGATCTCGCTCAGCGCGGCGGCGATCGTCGATCATCTCTATCAACTCTCGTGGAAGCCGGAGCGTTAGAGCTTCGGTGTCTTTCTTAGGAGGTGCCATCAATAATACCATTTTGATGTTGACATCATAATGGCAATATCACATATTAAACAGGCGAAGGCAAGAGATCCTACCCTCCTGCCTCGCCCTAACCACATTGATCATCAGGAGATCAAATATGGCTGAACATGCCTGTACCACGCCTCCGCGCGTGACGGAACCACGTACCCACTTCACGCACACCCCAATTTCGCGGAACTTCAGCGGCTTGAACGGCGCACTTGCGCAGTACATCGAATATGAGCGCGACATCGAGTGCGCGAATGCTTTCGATCCGGCTTTTGCCGACTGGGTGGCCGATGCTGAAGCTGCACGACACAATGTGCTTGATCGCATCGCTTCGATCACGACAGCACCGATTTCGCGGGACGCGGACAAGCCGTTCCAGCGGATCTCTTTGCTGACCCGAGCGCTCATCATCTGCGAAACAGGTGCGGATTTCACTGCACTCTACGCCCTCCTTGGCAGTCATGGCCATTTCTTTGCCTGCTTTGAGAACGATCCGGTTGGCCATCGCGTGCAACTGATGTTGGAGGTCCATCAGGATCACTTGCGCGCGCTGGCGGATCTCAGCGAGTTCGCAGAGGATCCCCTCTCCTTCGACGCCATCGACGGCACAGATGACCAACGCGCGATGACAGCAACAGCCGCGGCCTAACCCCAACTCGATCGATCCGCCTATCGCCGGTGCCTTGTTCGGCACCGCTCGAGGTCGCTTGTCGGCTCACTGCGCCCATGCACGGGCGCGGCCAGATCCCCTTTTCCCGGAGGTCACTATGACCCTTTGTCCACAAACATCATCTACAGCGTCATTCCCGACTGTCATCCACGCCCATTGGGCGGAGATCGCGCAAGCGAAAGGCTTCACCATCACCGATCGTGTCGATGATCGCTACCACCTGTTGCTGCGCTGCGAGACCTGCGGCGGCATGCACCGGACCAAACTGTTTGTGCTGATGAACAATCAACCCACTTGCCCTCATTGTGTGGAAACACGCTGGCGCAAAGATGCAGTAGAGGCGGGACTAGTCTTTCTCGCAAGGGATCCACAGGATCGCCACTATGGCTTTTACGAAGCCCCGTGCGGCCACAAGCTGCGGCGTCAGTTCGAGCTTATCAAGCGCATCGCTGACGGCGAATGCTCACACCGCTGCGAGATCTGCCAGAACACGAAAGAGGAGGCGGAAGCGGAGGCTCAAGGCTGGGTTCTCCTCGGCGCCGCGCCCACACGCGACCTGAACTATCGCAGCTACCGACATAGCTGCGGGCACCAACAGGTAATCGCCCGCGTGAACATGCAAACCGGCCGCTTCAATTGCGAGTCCTGTGGCCAAGGCTGGGCCTCAGCCCCCAGCTACATCTATTGCATGCGGTTTGAACTTCCTGAACTGCCGACAATGATCAAACTGGGTTTTTCCCGGAACCCGCAGAGCCGGTTGAACTATCAGCTGAAACGGCGCCCAGACCTTCAAGCGAAGATCTTGCACAGCGTCACCCTACCGACCGGACACAAAGCGCTCTGTCTGGAGAAGCAGATGCACGCCGCTCTCAAGCGCGACCATCCTGGATCCGAAGTCCCGCCTGAGAGGTATGCGCCGTGGCTGCGTGTCAGGTCAGAGATCTACAGCGCAGATCTGGAAATGGTCATCCTCGATATGCTCGACGCACTGCCCCTCTTGCCAGACGCCTGACCCCAGCCCCCACACCTATTCATTGCAAATCGGCCTTGGCCGACCCCGAACTTATGGAGAACGCTCATGTCCAATACTCAGAGCTGGGGCCCCTATGCCCGCGATATCCTGCGCCGTTTGCGCCATGCTCAAACTGTCGTCACCAACGATCTCTTCGATGAAGCAAAGCAGATCGTACCTGTCGAGGATCCGCCTGCCCGGAACCTACTGGAAGCTTTGAGCGAACTTGAAGAGGCGCAAACACGTGACAGCCAGGAACTCGCCGAACTGCGTGAGGCGGGCACCGATGGCTGGGCAATGGATGAGAATGGCAACGACAGGCCAAAACAATGTATCCCAGCTGACAAGATCTTGGTGTGCCTGCAACTCGCCGCAACGTTCGACACGCATCGCGGTTTCTGCGAGCAGGTACTGGCACCGGGTGGCGTGACGCTGATCGAAGGCTTCAAACCAAAGCAAATGGAGACTGCCGCCCCCCAGATCGGACGTCTGTTTCTGCCCGCCGACTGGGTGGCTCAAACCTATGCCGCAAAAAGCGTGACCTCTCCTGCATTGCAGATCATTTACCCGCCGGTCAGCAGTACTGGCACTCTCAACCACAGCAGCCAACGCGACCTTGAACGGAAAGTTCTGTCCAGCCTGGCGCAACCACATCCCCTGCTCGTGCTGCTGCCTGATGGGCTGCGGCTCGATCCCAGTCTGCGCCATATTCTTCCCTCTGCTCAGCGGCTCGCCGCTCCCAACCAGGAGATGATGCTCATGCTCTTGGCCCAGACGCACAGTGCGACGCGCAAAGTCGACCGCGATGTGGTGTATCCACTGCTGCCGAACGATGCTGCCCTCAAATCGCTGGACACACCGATCCTCCTCGCCAGCCTGCGTGCGCCAACGGCGGCAGGGGCTGCAAAACACATGTCGGATCTGTTGCGCGCGCCAGCCGATCCCAATGGGGCCATGACCCTGGAGGAGATCGCCGGCAACTCACCGGCGCATCACGCAGCACAGGGCCTGGTCGACGATCTGACGGCCTGGCGCGCTGACCAGACGCCTTGGTCCGCAATCCCTCATTCGCTCTTGATCAGCGGCGAGCCGGGAGTTGGCAAATCTTTCCTGGCCCGGGCGGTCTCTGCATCGGCAGAGGTGCCATTGATCGAAGCCTCGTTTGGCCAGTGGCAAGCCCGAGGACACTTGGGCGACATGTTGGGAGCTATGCGCAAAAGCTTCGCTGATGCCATCGAGAAGAAGCCAGCGGTGTTGTTCATCGATGAGATCGACTCCGCCGGGGCGCGCGATTCAGCCGATAACAATAACAGCAATTACCGGCGCCAAGTCATCAATCAGTTCCTCGCAGAAGTAGATGCACTGATGCGGGCCGAGGGCGTTCTGCTCATCGGAGCCTGCAATCATCCCGACAACCTGGATGCCGCAATTCTGCGGCCCGGAAGGTTCGACCAGCACGCCGAGCTCGGACGCCCACCGCTCGCGCAGGTTCGGCACATGATCTCTCGCGTGCTCCCGGGGGACACAAAGTTGGATGCGCTCGCGCTCGAATTCGCGGGGCAGACGCCCGCAGAGATCGATGCGCAGCTGCGATCAGCCAAGTCGACCGCACGTCGGGCAGGTCGCAGTTTTGATGCCACTTGGGTGCTGGCACATATGCCTGCCGCGACACCGCAGACAAACGCACGCCAGCGCCGTATCGCGCTGCATGAGTGTGGCCATGCGATTGCAGCCGCCCTCTTGGGGGCCGTGCCCGTAACGCAAATGGTGCTGTCAAACGGCACTGGGCAAACTCACAGGTCCACAGTCTTACATGAGGGGCTATTCAGCGAGTTTGAGGATGAGATGACGATCCTGCTCTCAGGACGCGCGGCAGAACGGATGGTGTTCGGCACTGTCAGTGCTGGTGCCGGCGGTGACGAAGGCAGCGACCTGGAACAAGCGACGCAGCTGCTCCTGAGCTGTGATCGCCAGGCGGGGCTTGGCATCCATGGTAACAGCTGGCTCGGGAAGGCCGACATGTCTCGCCTGACACAGCACGACCGGGACCGACTGCGGGTCAAACTCGACAAAATGGAGCGCCGCGCCTTGCGCCTGCTTGAGCCGCATCGCGAGCGTCTGGAACGCCTTGCGGCGCACCTGCTCGAAGTGCGGGAGATGAATACTGAGGATCTTAGACCATGGCTGCACGATTTGATCCCCACAGCCCACGCCCCGATTGACAACCCACACGCTGGTTTCAATCCGAGCTGATTTGCGGCGGGTCTGCCATTTTACATTTGGCAAACCCGCCGCAATGGCGGCCAGATTGCACGCGATTTGCGCAATAGCTTTTGACAAACCCTCCGCCCCCAATCGATCGCTCTCAAAAACATGGAGAACTCTCTCTAGGTAAAACAATGATGGATCAGAGCGTTAGACCCTAGCTTCCCGGAGGCCACCCGGCGCGACCGCCCGTGACCCGCCAGGGGGAGGTTTTCCACATAAATGCGCCCTGACGACGCCCTTAGCCATGAGTTTCGGGGCCTCGTCACCTGCCGCACCCTCTATGATCAAGGAAACAGCCGCACCCCGGCACCAACCTTTGATCATGAGCGCTTCGGGCCAGCCCGCGAGCGGGTAGGAGACCTCGGCCAATGGCACGAGACCAAGAGAGATTTGCCCAAACTGGCCCATCTAATCCTGTGCGGGCGGGCAATGGCACAGCAACACCCCCTGCCCTCCGCTTACTTGTCCGCCTGCTCGCGCGCCATGCCGCGGAAGAAGATGCTGCCGAGATGAGGAAGGACCCAGAACAAAAGGACTGATCCATGCCAGCCACCGCCCCTCTTCGCGCTGCTATCTATGCCCGCTATTCCACCGACAAGCAAAAAGAGACCTCCGTTGAGGACCAGTTCCGTCTCTGCCGCCGCCACTGCGACCAAAAGGGATGGCAGGTTACCGAAGTCTTCGCCGATCACGGCATCAGCGGCACCACCAGCCAACGCCCTGATTACTTGCGCCTTTTGCAGGCTGCAGAGCGCGGCGAAGTCGACATTATCGTGGCCGAAAGCCTCAACCGCCTGTCGCGGGATCAAGCCGACACGGCGTCTTTGTTCAAGCGGATGAGCTTCTTCGGGGTTCGCTTGCACACTGTCGCAGATCAGGACTTGGACGAGTTGAAGGTCGGAGTCGGCAGTCTCGTCTCGGCACTCTATATTAAGGACATCGCTCAAAAAACCCGCCGAGGCTTGGAGGGCCGTGTTGTCGCGGGCAAGTCTGCCGGAGGCCTCAGCTATGGATATCGTGTAAAGCGAGAGATCCGCGCGGATGGAACGGCCACCACCGGTGATCTGACCATCGAGCCTTCGGAGGCCGAAGTGGTGAACCGGATTTTCCAAGAATACGCGGCGGGGCAGTCCGCGCGCGCCATTGCCACGGCCTTGAACGCCGAGGGCATCGCGGCCCCGCAAAGCGGCAAAGGCACCGGAACCTGGAACCCCTCGACGATTTCAGGGAACGTGAAGCGTGGCACCGGCATCCTCAACAATGAGCTCTACGCTGGTCGACGGGTCTGGAACCGGCTGACCTATGATCGCGACCCCGACACCGGCAAACGACAGTCACGACTAAACCCCCCGTCGGAATGGAAGACAAAGACCGTTCCCGACCTGAGGATCGTTGACGACGCTCTTTGGGGTCGCGTCAAGGCCCGCCAGGACGACGTGCGACAAGCCATGAACCCAGCCGGGATCCTGACAGACCGCCCACGACCGGAACGGGCGCGCCGCCCGACCTATCTGCTGTCCGGCCTCCTTCGCTGCGCCTGCTGCGGCGCTAGCTACACGCTGATCAACAAAACCCGCTATGGCTGCGCCGCCGCCCGCAACAAGGGAGGCGCGATCTGCAGCAATCGCGCGACCATCGATCGCGAAGTGGTCGAAGATCGTGTCCTGTCCGGGCTAAAGCACCGGCTTCTTTCCCCAGAACTGCTCGGCCATTTCACGGAGGAGTACCGTAAAGCCTTCAACGCGTCAGCCGCCGGCGCGGCGCAGGACCGGCAGAAGGCAGCGAAGGCGCTCACTCAGATCGAGACCAAGATCACCAGCATCCTCAAGGCCATTGAAGACGGCATGTACCACGCCTCGATGAAGGCGAAGATGACCGAGCTGGAAGCGGAACAGTCGAGATTGCAGTCGGTGTTGGCAGAAAGCCCCGAGCCCCCTGCCCTGCGGCTGCATCCCAGCTTGTCGACCCGGTACAGCGAGCTGATTGAAGATCTCGCTCGCTCTCTGAACACGCCCGACGTCAAACGAGAAGCGGCAGAAGCCCTTCGAGGGCTGATTTCAGAGGTTCGTATGGTGCCGGACACGGCAGCGCGCAATGGCCATACCATTGAGCTTATTGGGAAACTTGCAGGTATTTTGCGTTTGGGAGGTCTGGATGCAACGAAGCCCCCGCGTTTTACGGGCGGGGTGTCGGAAACGATGGTTGCGGGAGTAGGATTTGAACCTACGACCTTCAGGTTATGAGCCTCGCCGGCGCATGTTTGATGAAGTTTGCGGATCACGTTTCTTTGTTGCTTTATCAGCATGTTAGATTGGTTCTGCCTTGTTTGAATTTTGTTCCCAATTGTCCATTTTTGCGCTCTAGTGTAGCACCATCGTAGCACTGACGTAGCACGCGCATTTAAGGACCACGATTTTGGCCAGCCATAAATTGAATTTCACCAAAGCCGCTTTGTTGAAAGCTCCCGCCCCCGCCAAGGGCAAACGGGATTACTATTACGACGAGAAGGAACAGGGGTTGCAGATGGCGGTGACGCCTGCCGGGGCGAAGAGCTTCTACCTCTACAAGCGCGTGGAGGGTCGCCCGGAGCGCATTCTTCTGGGCCGTTTCCCCGATATCAGCGTGGAGAATGCCCGCAAGCTGGCAGCCGAGGCCAAGGGCAAGATTGCCAGCGGCAAGAACCCCCAGAAGGAACGCCGTGCGATCCGGGCGGAAATGACCTTTGAAGCCCTGTTTGACGACTACATGAGCAAATATTCCAAGGTGCATAAGCGCTCCTGGAAATATGACGAGCGGGAGGTAAACAAGTTCCTCTCCCATTGGTTCAAGCGCAAAATCTCTTCGATTGATCGCGCAGAGGTGGAGCGGCTTCACGCCAAGATCGGCAAGGAGAACGGCACGACCCAAGCCAATCGCTTGCTGGAACGTATCCGGTCGATTTTCAACAAGGCGATGGATTGGGGCTGGGATGGCACCAACCCCGCCGTAGGGATCAAGAAATTCAAGGAGAGGAGCCGGGATCGGTTCTTGCAGCCCGACGAGCTGCCCCGTTTCTTTGAAGCGCTGGCCAATGAACACAATGAGGCGGCGCGCGATTTCTTCATGATCTCGCTTCTGACCGGGGCGCGCAAATCCAACACCCTGGCGATGCGATGGAAGGATATCAATTTCCACACGGAGACCTGGCGGATCGAAGAGACCAAGAACGGCGAAGCGCAGACCGTCCACCTGCCCCACCAGGCGGTGGAGCTGTTGAAGGCGCGCAAGCTCGACTCGGAGAGTCCTTGGGTGTTTCCGGGCAGCGGGGCCTCTGGCCACCTGGCCGATCCCAAGAAAGCCTGGGAGCGGATTTTGCGCGAGGCCGGGATTGAGAACCTGCACATTCACGACCTGCGCCGCACCCTGGGCAGCTATCAGGCCGCCACCGGGGCGAATGGCTACATCATCGGCAAATCCTTGGGCCACAAAAGCCAACAATCCACGGCAATCTATGCCCGCCTCAACCTTGATCCCGTCCGCGAGAGCGTGAACAAGGCCACAGATGCGATGTTTGGGTATGTCGAAAAGACGGAAAAAGAGGGCACAGAGCTTGGCTGACAACGAATTCATGGTGCATTACCGCGCCGCGCTTCAGACCTATTCCGAGGACGATTACAGAGAGTTCTTCACGAATGCCGGAATTACAGACGAAGCGATGCAATCCCTTGGCAAGGACTTTCTGGGGGCGGCAGGGTCGCTCTATCTGTCCCACATGGCGCGCCAATCCGAACAGATGCGCCGGACCGATACCCTCAAACATCTGAACAAGGCCAAGAAAGCCAGCTTGGCTCTTGCAGAAAACCTCTCGCACGCTCTGCGGGACCGCTCCATGATCGGAGCAATGATGGACCTCACCCCATCCATTCGTGCTGAGTTCTCAACCGACGAAGATCGGGAAAAGGACTCTTTCCGAATCCTGGACGCGATATTTCCGCTTTCCCCCGACAGCAAAGGCTTTCGTTACGAAGGGCTAGCCCAAGCATTAACGATGCTGGCGCGCAGCCTCGACGCTATCGAAACCGATGCCATCAAGAAACCGGACACGGGGCGCTCCCACGCACTACGCCCCTGGATGATCCTCATGGTTTATTATTGGCACTATGCGACAGGCCATCTCCCGAGCACTGGCCATTACTACAGCGAAGTGGCCGACTACATGTCGTCATCGGTGGACGCCCTCACCCTCATGGCGGAAAAACTTGATCGGGAACTTTCACAGCGTTTAATCGTGCAGGCGCTCGGAGCCGCAACTGAAGCATTTGTAGACAATCCGCTGGAACCGACCATTCTCATGTCTGCTAGCTTCCTGCACCTAGTTTCTTCCGGCGAAGCTCATGCGAACACCGAAGCCCTCGCCGAATGCTCAGAGGTTCCGCTAAATGACCTCGCAAGTCTGGCACAACTTCAGATCACTGATCCTGACCCCAATAAGGAAAAAGCAGTGATGACCCGCGAAGAATTTAGTGAAACATTCAGATCGTCAAAAATGGAAAAAATGCTGTTTCCAGGTTTGATGGAACGCGACCAGGACTGACGCTTAGATATCTTCATCGCTTAAATCTGATGGAGGTATCTATGCGAAACCTAAAAACTGAAAACCTTATGACCCCGCAAGACGTGGCGGATCGCCTCGGGGTTTCAACGACAACACTCAGCACCTGGCGCTGCACAAAGCGCTATCCGCTCACCTATGTGAAGGTGGGGCGTTTGGTGCGCTACCGGATCTCTGATGTGGAGGCTTTCGAGATCTCCCGCCTTCAGGAGGTCGCCGCCAATGACAACTAATGCCCTTCGCAAAGCCCCGCGTTACACCGGCCCGCGCCATGTCCAATTTGTCGCTGTGAACATGGCCTGCATGCGCAGCCTCTGGGGGCTTCTGGCCACCTGGTTGCCGGATGGCCGTCAGATCGGGCGGGAATGGGTGGCTTTGAACCCCACCCGTGGCGACCGCACCCCCGGATCGTTCAAGATCAATCTGGATACGGGTCTCTGGGCGGACTTCGCCACAGAAGACGCTGGCCGCGATCCTGTCAGCCTTTACGCCTATCTCAACGGCCTCTCTCAGCGAGAGGCCGCCACGGAGCTTCTAGAGCATTGGGGGATGGGCGCATGAGTGCTGTGATTGCGGATCTACGTCACCCGAAGGCAGGTAAACCCTCTTCGCAATATGTCTATCGCGATGCGAAGGGGAATGCAGTTCTGGTGGCCAATCGTTTTGATCGGGGTGGAGACAAGTTCTTCATTCCCTTCGATCTGGAAACGGACAGCTGGAAAGCGCCAGACCATCGCCCACTCTATCGGCTGGACGAACTGGTCGCGGCGAATGAAGATCGGGCGGTGATTGTCACCGAGGGCGAGAAATGCGCCGATGCGCTGACCTCGCTCGGATTTGTGGCGACCACCACCTACGGCGGCGCGCAGGCCCCACACAAGGCGGACCTCTCCCCTCTTAACGGGCGTAACGTCTACGTATGGCCAGATAAGGACGAGCCAGGGCAACGCTATGCGGAAAGACTCTGCGCTACGTTACGTAGCGAATACGGCACCCTGCCGAAGATCATTCCGGTCTCGGATTTGGCCCTACGTAACGTAGCGTATCCTATCGAGGCAGATCCGGCGGAAAATTCCCTACGTAGCGTATCCTATCCAAGGGGCTGGGATGCGGCGGACGCCATTGCCTCGGGCTGGGGCGTGCGGGAGGTGAACAGCCTCCTGAAACTGGCCGCCCCCTATGACGGCCCCGGCGACACTGCGCCGACACCGGCGAATACCGATGAGCCGCCTGAATTGTTCGGCGGGTTGGAGCTTTGGCATACGCCGGAGGGCAAGCCCTACGCCTCGGTTAAACGCGGCTCTGGGCATGGCACATCGCCATGGGAGACCTTCGCCCTGGAAAGCGCCGCCTTCAAACGGCTTCTGGCCCATGCCGAATATCAGGCCAGCGGCAAAGTTCCGCCCGCCTCCAAGCTCGATGATCAGGTGCGGCAGATGATCGGGGAAGCGATCTTTGAGGGCAAGACACGGCAGGTTTACACCCGTATCGGGGAAAGCCCCGATACGTTAGAGACCAAGAGCCTGTTTCTGGACCTGGGGCGGCCCGATTGGTCCTGTGTGGAAATCTCTCCTGAGGGATGGGTGATCCGTAACGCTACGCTATGTAGCGAGAAGGTGCCCAGATTCAAACGGTCGTCCAGTATAGCCGCACTTCCCGTTCCTATTGCTGGCGGCGCGGGGATCGATCTGCTGCGCCCCTTCGTGAACGCGGCAACGGACGAGGATTTCCGGCTGATGGTGGGTTGGCTTCTGGGCTGTTTGCGCGCACAAGGCCCCTACCCGCTCCTGATCCTCACCGGCGAACAGGGCAGCGCCAAAAGCACCTCCTCGAAAGTTCTGCGGGCGCTGGTCGATCCATCCACGCTGGCCACGCGGAGCTTTCCCCGGGACGAGCGGGATTTGGTGATTGCAGCCCAGGGCGCGCATGTTCTGACCTTCGACAATCTCTCGAAGGTCAAACCGGCCATGGCGGATGCGCTTTGCCGCTTGGCCACAGGTGGCGGCTTTGCCACCCGCAAGCTGCACAGCGATGCGGACGAGGTGCTGTTTGACGCCACCCGGCCCGTGATCCTCAACGGTATTCCCGACCTTGCAGAACGGGCGGACCTGGCGGATCGGGCGATCATGCTGCACCTGCCGACGATCCAGGCGACAGAGCGGGCGTTTGAAAGTGATTTCTGGGAGAGGTTCGAGGCCGCGCAGCCGCACATTCTGGCAGCCCTCTTGGATGCAGCCTCGCATGCTCTCGGGCATGTCTCCCGGGTGACGCTCACAGAGCGCCCACGAATGGCCGACTTCGCCCGATGGATCACAGCCGCCGAGCCTGCCCTTGGCTGGCCTGACGGCGCGTTTCTGGCGGCCTATTCCGCCAACCGCAAAGAAGCGGCAGAGGCGGCCCTGGACGGGAACGCGGTGGCCAGCGCGGTCCTGACGCTTGTGCGGGAGCAAGGACGCTGGCGCGGCACGGCCTCGGAGCTGATCACCTACCTGCGGATGCTCTATCCCGCCCTCACAGAGAGCGCAGAGGCCTTCCCGAGGCAGGCGGCAGGGTTCGGGGCGGAACTGCGCCGTGTGACCCCGCTCCTGCGGACGCATGGCGTAGAGGTGACACATATCCGCGAAGGTAAGGAGAGGCGGCGCGTGGTCGCAGTTTCGAAACGAGAAGGGTGGGAAGGGGAGGATATCTAACTAGTTACCTAGACGCTGCGCCTTGTGCGCGGCGCTCTAGGCAATGACCCGCCCAGGAGCGGACAGGGATATTCGATGCATGATCGACGGTACGCCAAATTCGCGATTGCCAACAAACATTTGGGTGTTTTCGTTCGGGCACGAATGTTACGTTTCTGAAGTTGATGCAAGAGCAACTTATGGAGATTAAGATTTGTTTAGATTTGCCGTTAGAACTTTTTTGTCTATTCTGTCACTGACACCTGTCGCGGCAATGGCCGACACGGTGCTCGGATACACTCTTGAATACCAAGGCGACTTTTATTCGATCACAGTGAACGACAACGGTGCAGTCCTACGATCTGGGAAAGAAGCAATTTATATGGGCGTAAGTTGCGATGTGATTACAGATCACGGTGAACGAGGATCATGGGAGTGGTCCAATGCGGGTTTTGCAATAGTCTTACCCAACAGAGTGATGGCTTTTGAAAGAACCGATGCACCTGTAGAAAATGGGGGCCGGTGCCAGTCATAAGTTATATGCACCGCGTCACATCAGCGGACAGGAAATCTAAACATAGACCCGTTTGCTGTCCGCTCTGTCCGCCTGCCGTCCGCCCCCATATTCAACAGGGCTTGAAGGCGGACAGTGGCGGACAGGGCGGACGGCAGAATTACTACATCTTGGGCACCGAATAGAGAGCGCCTCGCACGATATCTTTCTGATCTTCGATCTCGATCAAACAGATAGCCTCAAACTTTGCTCCTTGAAGTTGCCGCAGCAAATCGGTGGGCATATCTTGTTCAAAATATTCTTGTGCGCCATCAATGTGAGACCTGCATGAAGACCATACATCTTCGAACCAAGGAGCGACGTCCATCGGAAGCCCCAGATACTTGCGGTCAGGGTTTGCCAACGCCAAGCGTCTGAAATATTTGGGGGCATCCTTGTAAGTTTTATCTGACACTTCAGCATCGTAGAGAATACCTCGAAGACCATTTGAAAAAGAAATTGCATATGCATCGTCCGGCAAATCCGGCAAGGAAAAGTACCCCTTTTGATATGCTTGCACTCCTGCCAAAACAAAAAAGCCGAAAAATGCAAGAAGAAATAAGCGCCAGATCCATTTCAGAATAAATTTCATAAATGCAGTTCCTACGAGGATGAATTTAGCCCCTGATAACAGCATACACCCTCTATTTCGAGTGGAGTGTACAACGGTCTAAGAAGGCGGTCTGAAGCATTATACACTCATCGATCTCTCATCGTCGCCAACTAGGGAATTGCATTCGGAATCCGCAAAATAACATGCAGTATCATGCGGGGATAATTGCAATTGGCGTCTTGATGGAATGAAATGAAGTAGTTTAAACCACTTTCCGGCATTATAGGCACCCGGTGAGCTCCAATGCATGGAAAAGCTCCACAATCTTCAACTATTTTCACGTATGCGTCATCGCACTCGGACTTGCGCCTGTCAATCAGCACGACGACACCAAAGAATTCATTCGGACGCATATATTTGATGGGTTGCTCAGGCAATTTTTTATAACCCGACCTACCCCAAATCTTGAATTCAACGTGATATCCCTTGCCTTCACTACCGTCTTTGTCTGCATAGGATAGCCGCAAATCGCTACGCCCAGTCTTAGTGTAGGTCTCTCTAGATAAATTAATACCTGACGGTCTGTTTGCGTGGGCAAAGAACCAATCACGAATATCTTCCTCTACAAATTCCGATCTATGGGAATATTGCTCCAAGACCTCTGGAAGAGCATATTGCAGGTCTCGCAAAATCGCGACAAAACCTTCTTCTTGCTGTACGTTCTCGAAAAGAGACCGAGTATCCTTTCGAGAAATCAAATAGCGGAAGTTCTGTACAGCTATACGATAGGCCGTTTCAAAAACCTCAGGCTCATCGTTTTGCAATTTAGCCATGATTGAAAATAGATTCATCGGCACTTCATAGATGAAGAACGTCGCAATAAGATACCCAGGCCCAACATCTCGGTCCGAACCACTCAAACCAAGGTGATCAAAATAAACATATTCATCGATAGAGAATTCTAAACACGGCAAACCATCAATTCCAAATGAAACATGGCCATGATCGAAATTCACCGTCACGGCATACGTCATTTTCCCCGCAACCAACCGCGAAACGTGCCACTCTTCTTTGCCTTCACAATTAGTCGATCTTACGGCAAATTTAGCTCCATGCCCTCCCGAAATCCCAAACGAGAGGTCAATTCCCGAAGAAGCACTACTAAACCTCAAAAAAACCGAAAAATCTTTGTCCATATACTGCCAAGGTTCGGCGCAAGGGCTGAATACAAGTGTTACAGAATATGACTTCGAGTTGGCATTATGAACATCAGGTTTGAGCGCTATAGTGTCAGCCGCCCTTGTTTGACCAACTTCAGATTTATCGTTTGAAATCGCGGGTAACTTTATGTCTTCCCCTATTGGAGACGATGCAATCCGGCCTCTTTCCAACTGAAAAAAAAGAATACCGAGCTCCGAGACATTCTCAAGTGCATTTTCCGAACACAAGAAGACTTCGAGCGGCGTTAGGCTAATCTGATTTTCAATAACAAATTCATATCTCTCAAATTTCTCACCTACAGTGAATCTAAAAGTTTGTGACGAGTGCGGCCCCTCAATCCTTACACGAAAATTCTTCACTCCCTGACGCACACCGGCAAAAAAAGACAAAACAAACGCAGAATGTTTTGGCACGAACGCTCGCGCCGCACGACGGTACTGAAGTGCGGGCAACGCATAAGTTCGAATTGGATGCTCGTAAATACTGGCCCAGATCGAACCAACCGGTACAATATCCCGCATAATATCCTACACGCTTCAGAAATTTCATTGACCTATGCACCATAGTCGGAAGTGAATTTCTTACAAAGCAACATTACTAGCCTTCGCAAAGACCTCAAAAGTAGCACCGCTGTAGCACCGGCTCGTGGGTCCAGAAACGCAAAAAGCGCCCCTTGGGGCGCTAAGCGATTGATTTTATAGTATTGTTTATTGGTTGCGGGAGTAGGATTTGAACCTACGACCTTCAGGTTATGAGCCTGACGAGCTACCGGGCTGCTCCATCCCGCGACAGTGTCGATTATTGTGACGTATCGTTTAGAGAGATTAAGGGGTTTTTATTAGGTTTGGCGGTGACCTACTCTCCCACGACTTAAGTCGCAGTACCATTGGCGCGAACGTGCTTAACGGCCGAGTTCGGGATGGGATCGGGTGTTTCACTGTTGCTGTGACCACCAAACCGAATAAAAACCCCATTATCCTCGTATTGAGGATGCCCAAGTCAAGTGATTTTATGTGTATGCTTTTGATATTGATGAGTAATTGCAGTTTTCAGTTTTGCTTTTACTGGATCAAATCAAGCCTATCGGGCAATTAGTACCGGTCAACTGAGTACATTGCTGCACTTACATCTCCGGCCTATCGACGTGGTGGTCTTCCACGGCCCTCAGGGATACCTTGTTTTGAGGGGGGCTTCCCGCTTAGATGCCTTCAGCGGTTATCCTTTCCGATCATAGCTACCCAGCACTGCTATTGGCATAACAACTGGTCCACCAGTGGATCGTTCACCCCGGTCCTCTCGTACTAGGGGCAACTCCTCTCAAGTATCCTACACCCACGGCAGATAGGGACCGAACTGTCTCACGACGTTCTAAACCCAGCTCACGTACCTCTTTAAACGGCGAACAGCCGTACCCTTGGGACCTGCTCCAGCCCCAGGATGAGATGAGCCGACATCGAGGTGCCAAACACTGCCGTCGATATGGACTCTTGGGCAGTATCAGCCTGTTATCCCCGGCGTACCTTTTATCCGTTGAGCGATGGCCCTTCCACTCGGGACCACCGGATCACTATGGCCGACTTTCGTCTCTGCTCGACTTGTCAGTCTTGCAGTCAGGCTGGCTTCTGCCATTGCACTCAACGAGCGATTTCCGACCGCTCTGAGCCAACCTTCGCGCGCCTCCGTTACTCTTTGGGAGGCGACCGCCCCAGTCAAACTACCCGCCACACAGGGTCCCGGATCCGGATAACGGACCGCGGTTAGACATCAAGCAGAACAAGGGTGGTATCTCAAGGGAGGCTCCACCGGGACTGGCGTCCCGGTTTCAAAGCCCACCACCTATCCTGCACATGTTCGGCCTAATGCCAGTGTGAAGCTGTAGTAAAGGTGCACGGGGTCTTTCCGTCTAACCGCGGGAAGCCTGCATCTTGACAGGCAATTCAATTTCGCTGAGTCGATGTTGGAGACAGCGGGGAAGTCGTTACGCCATTCGTGCAGGTCGGAACTTACCCGACAAGGAATTTCGCTACCTTAGGACCGTTATAGTTACGGCCGCCGTTTACCTGGGCTTCAATTCGGAGCTTGCACTCCTCCTTTTAACCTTCAGGCACCGGGCAGGCGTCAGACCCTATACGTCGTCTTGCGACTTCGCAGAGCCCTGTGTTTTTAGTAAACAGTCGCCACCCCCTGGTTTGTGCCCCCAGCCAATACTTGCGTAGAAACTGGGCCTCCTTCTCGCGAACTTACGGAGGTATTTTGCCGAGTTCCTTCAACATCGTTCTCTCAAGCGCCTTGGTATTCTCTACCAGTCCACCTGTGTCGGTTTAGGGTACGATCTCATGAGAGGCTATTTCCAGGGACCGCTGAGCTGCCCATTCAATCCGATAAGGATGAACAACCTTTGCGATCCGTCACTTCTCTCTGGCTCAGGAATATTAACCTGATTCCCATCGACTACGCCTTTCGGCCTCGCCTTAGGGGTCGGCTTACCCTGCTCAGATTAGCTTTAAGCAGGAACCCTTGGACTTTCGGCGACAGGGTCTCTCACCCTGTTTGTCGCTACTCATGTCATCATTCTCACTAGTGATCTCTCCACCGGATCGTTCACACGCCGGCTTCACAGAAAGCCTCTTGTGTCCAAGCCTTCCGAAGAAGGTAAGGACACATGAGACTATGTCACACTACGCTCTGCTACCATGCCTTACGGCATCCTCAGCTTCGGCTCATGGCTTGAGCCCCGTTACATCTTCGCCGCAGGACAACTTATCTAGACCAGTGAGCTGTTACGCTATCTTTAAAGGATGGCTGCTTCTAAGCCAACCTCCTGGTTGTTTTGGTCGTCCCACCTGCTTTCCCACTTAGCCATGAATTAGGGGCCTTAGCTGGAGGTCAGGGTTGTTTCCCTCTCCACTACGGGCGTTAGCACCCGCAGTGTGTCTGCCATCTAGTACTCCCGGGTATTCGGAGTTTGGTTAGGATCAGTAAGCCTGTGGGGCCCCATTACCCATCCAGTGCTCTACCCCCCGGGGTATTCGGATGACGCTCTACCTAAATAGATTTCGCAGAGAACCAGCTATCTCCGAGTTTGATTGGCCTTTCACCCCTAGGCACAACTCATCCCGACCTTTTTCAACAGGTGTGGGTTCGGACCTCCAGTAAGTGTTACCTTACCTTCATCCTGGTCATGCCTAGATCACTCGGTTTCGGGTCTGATCCCACGAACTCATGCGCCCTATTAAGACTCGCTTTCGCTGCGCCTACACCTAACGGCTTAAGCTTGCTCGTAAGACCAAGTCGATGACCCATTATACAAAAGGTACGCCGTCAGATCTCGAGGATCCTCCGACTGCTTGTAGGCGTCCGGTTTCAGAAACTGTTTCACTCCCCTCGTCGGGGTGCTTTTCACCTTTCCCTCACGGTACTGGTTCACTATCGGTCAGTAAGGAGTACTTAGCCTTCGGGGGTGGTCCCCCGATCTTCAGACAGAATTTCACGTGTTCCGCCCTACTTAATACGTCAATCAAAGCTTCCTGTACGGGGCTGTCACCCGCTATGGCCAGACTTTCCAATCTGTTCCAGTCACTTCTCATGCTCGGCTGGTTCCCGTTCGCTCGCCGCTACTAGGGAAGTCTCTATTGATGTCCTTTCCTCCGGGTACTTAGATGTTTCAGTTCCCCGGGTTTGCTCTTAAAACCCTATGTATTCAGGTC